>JAFIEL010000229.1 GCA_020832585.1 Natronohydrobacter sp.
CGGCCAATTCGCTGATGTCGGACACGGCAGGCAAGAATCAGGCGATCACCGGATCTGTGGATGATGCATTGCGGCTGGGCTGCGCGGCCATCGGCTTCACCATCTATCCGGGCTCTGATTGCGCGCTGGGCATGTTCGAGGAAATCTCGGCCATGCGCGAGGAAGCCGCCGCCAAGGGCGTGGCGACTGTGATCTGGTCCTATCCGCGCGGCGAGGCGATCACCAAGGACGGCGAAACCGCGATTGACGTGGCCGCCTATGCCGCGCAGATCGCGGCACTTCTGGGCGCGCATGTCATCAAGATCAAGCTCTCGACCGATCATCTGATGCTGCCCGAGGCGAAGAAGGTCTATGAGGATCAGCAGATCGAAATCGCGACGCAGGCCGCGCGTGTGAAACACTGCATGCAGGCCAGCTTCAATGGTCGGCGGATCGTGGTGTTCTCGGGCGGCGCCAAGAAAGGCGCGGATTCCGTCTATGACGACGCCCGCGCGATCCGCGATGGCGGTGGCAACGGCTCGATCATCGGGCGCAACAGCTTCCAGCGCGACCGCGACGAAGCCTTGGCGATGCTGGCCAAACTGGTCGATATCTACAAGGGCAAGGCGTAAGCTGTCCTGCGGGGTGGATATCAACCCACCCTCCCGGTCAACGATCGACCGCCCCGCCCATCCAAGACGCGCAACCTGCCCTTGCGCGTCTTTTTTTACGGCGATATACGTTACATTATCACATAACATGGAGTCGCCAGATGTCCCAGCATGACACCCGCCTGCCTGTCACTGTTCTGTCCGGGTTTCTGGGTGCGGGCAAGACCACGCTGCTGAACCATGTCCTGAACAACCGCGAGGGGCGGCGCGTGGCGGTGATCGTCAACGATATGTCCGAAGTGAATATCGACGCCGACCTGATCGCGGCCGGGGTGGATTTCAAACGCGGCGAGGAAAAGCTGGTCGAGATGTCCAATGGCTGCATCTGCTGCACGCTGCGCGATGATCTGCTGGCCGAAGTGCGCCGACTGGCGGCCGAGGGGCGGTTTGACTATCTGCTGATCGAATCGACCGGCATTTCCGAACCCTTGCCCGTCGCCGCCACATTTGAATTCCGCGATGAAGCAGGCGACAGCCTGATGGATGTGGCCCGCCTTGATACGATGGTGACTGTCGTCGATGCGGTCAATCTGCTCAAGGATTTCTCCAGCCATGATTTTCTTGCCGACCGGGGCGAGACACTCGGCGAGGAAGATGAGCGCACACTGGTCAACCTGCTGACCGATCAGATCGAATTTGCCGATGTGATCGTGCTCAACAAGGTCACGGATGCCGGGCCTGAGCGCACTGACGCCGCGCGCAAGATCATCAAGGCGCTGAACCCGGACGCAAAGCTGATCGAGACTGACCTCTCGCGCGTGCCCGCCGACGAAATCTTCGACACGGGCCTGTTTGATTTCGACACCGCCCATGAACACCCGCTCTGGGCCAAGGAGCTTTACGGTTTCGCCGATCATGTGCCAGAGACCGAGGAATATGGCGTCTCCAGTTTCGTCTACCGCGCCCGCCGCCCGTTTCACCCCGCCAAGGTGCATGACCTGCTCAACGGCCCCCTGCCCGGTGTGATCCGTGCCAAGGGGCATTTCTGGGTGGCCACACGCCCCAACTGGGTGGCCGAATTCTCGCTCGCAGGTGCGATCTCCAGCGTGGCCCCCTTGGGCGGTTGGTGGGCGGCCATCCCGCAAGAGCGCTGGCCCGATCACCCGGACGCGCGCGCCAAGATGCGCGAGAACTGGATAGAGCCCTGGGGCGACAGGCGGCAGGAACTGGTCTTCATCGGCGCAGGCATGGACCGCGCGGCGCTGACCGCCGCCCTTGATGCCTGCCTGATTGAAAGCGACAGTTTCACCCCGGCAGACTGGTCGGGCCTTGCCGATCCTTTCCCCCGCTGGGGCCAGCGTCAAGCCGCCTGATCCCGATGCGCCGCAATCTTTCGACCAGCCTCAAGCGCCGTCGTGCAAGCCCGATGGCGTTGTATGACCGTCTGCCGCGTGACTTGCGCCAGTGGCTGGCCCATGCCGCCCTGCCCTGGAGCGCGCAATCGGCCCTCAAGCTCTGGCAACGTGCGCTGCGCGAGGCGCGCGGCGATGTGCAGGCAGCGCTTGCAGCGCTCAGCCGGGCGGAAGCACGGCTGATCACCCGCGACGCCGCACAGGTCTGGGGCGCACATCACCCCGCCGCGCTCAGCCCCGCAACCGCGCCAGAAGCGCCGCGTTGATATAGCCATCGGGCGGCAGGCGATTGGCGCGCTGCCAGGCCTGCACGGCGGCAACTGTCGCCGGACCAAGCCGCCCGTCAATCCCTGCCGTGTCATAGCCCAAAGCGCTCAGCCTGCGCTGCAGTTCCGTCCGCTCTGACAGGCTGAGCGCCCGGTCGCCCCGTGGCCATTGCCCCCGCAACGGCCCAGCCCCACGCAGCCGGTCCGACAGATGCCCCAGCGCCAGCACATAGGCGTCAGAAATGTTGTATTCCTTCAGCACATCGTAATTGCCATAGGCCAGAAAGGCCGGACCCTGCGCGCCACCGGGCAGGATCAGCCGCGACGTGCCGGGCGCAATAGCGCCCGAAGCAGCCCGCAACCCGGCCCGACCCCAGGCATCCGCCGATTGCCGCTGCCCGGTCAGGCCAAGATCAAACCCCGCAGGCAAGACCACCTCCACAGCCCAGGGCTGGCCCCGCACCCAGCCGCGCCGCGCCAGATAATTCGCAGCCGATGCCAACGCATCCGCAGGGTCATCAGACCACAGATCGCGCCGCCCATTGCCTGTGAAATCAACAGCATAGGCCAGATAGCTCGACGGCATGAACTGCGTATGCCCGAACGCCCCTGCCCATGACCCGATCATCGCCTCGGGCGCAGTATCGCCCGCCTGCACGATCTTCAAGGCGTCGATCAACTGCCCCTCGAAAAACGCCCCGCGCCGCCCGTCCTTGGCCAAAGTCGCCAGCGTCGAGAGCGTCGAGACCCGGCCCCGATCCGCCCCGTAAGAGGTCTCGATTCCCCAGATGCCCACCACCACTTCCGGCGGCACGCCATAGCGCGCCTCAATCCGCGACAGCACGCCTGCGCGGGCGCGCAGCGCGGCCTGCCCTTGCGCAATGCGCGCAGGCGTCACGGCGCTGTCCATGTAATCCCAGACCCGCGCGCCGAACTCGCTTTGGCGACTGTCCAGCGCGACCGTCGCGG
>JAFIEL010000230.1 GCA_020832585.1 Natronohydrobacter sp.
CGCTCTCGGGCACTTTTGTCGAGGTTGATGCGCGCAGCGGGCAGGCCACGCGGGTGGAGATGGTGCGCGTCGGCGGGCGGCTGCCACAGGCTGGGCCAGAGACCGAAGGGGCCTGAGCGGTCTGCGGGCTGCTGCTGCTGTTTCAGGCAAGCATCGGTTTTCGCAGGTTCTTGCGTCGATGCTTCGGGTCTGGTGGCTTGCATCCGGTCTGCAATATGCGACAAGGGCGGCAGGCGGCGTGACTTGGGCAGCGCCGGAGTTGGAGGGCGGCATGTTTGGGATCGAATTGGGCGCTGGGACTCAGGCGATTGTGGCGCTTCTGATCGTCGCGGGCATGTTTGTTGCCTTCATGCGCGAAGCCTATCCGGTGGAAGTGACCGCGATTGGCGGCGCGATGCTGATGCTTGTCCTGGGAATATTGCCGCAATCGGCGGCATTTACAGCCTTTTCGAACCATGCACCATGGACGATTGCGGCGCTTTTCGTGATCGTAGGCGCTTTGGTGCGCACGGGCGCACTGGACTGGATTTCCCAACTGGCGGCGCGCAATATCAGCAAGCGTCCAATTCGTACGCTGGCCGTGCTGACCTGCGCGGTGCTTGGGCTTTCGGCCTTTGTCAACAATACGCCGATTGTGGTGGTGATGATCCCGATTTTCATCCAGCTTGCAAAGCAGATGGGCGTTTCGTCGTCTAAGGTTCTGATTCCGCTCAGTTATATGGCGATCATGGGGGGGACGCTGACGCTGATTGGCACGTCCACGAATCTGCTGGTCGATGGGGTGGCGCAGGCGAATGGTATGGCCCCGTTTACGGTTTTCGAGATCACAAAGCTGGGATTTTTGATGGCGATTGCCGGGGTCGGCTATCTGGCGCTGATTGGCCATCGTCTGTTGCCGGATCGGGCGTCGCTGAGTGACGTCTTGGGTGGGCGTGGGCGCAACAAGTATTTCACCGAGGTCGCGATCCCGGAGACCTCGCGACTGATCGGGCGTAAGCTTTCGGAGATCGAAATGTTCAAGCGCGAGGGGGCGCGGGTGATCGACGTGCTGCGCGGTGACGCATCGCTGCGGTTCGGAGAGATGATGTCGATCACCTTGCAGGCCGGTGACCGGGTGGTGTTGCGCACGCAGATGTCGGAAGTGCTTGGGATGAAGAAAAACCCGGATGTGGCACAGGTCGCGCATCAGAACCCCCCTGCGCCCGAGGGGGTTCTGGCGGAGCGCGACGTGGACCGGTTGTCCTCGGTTGCGACAGACACGGTCGAGGTTCTGATTTCGCCTGACTGCAAAATGGTCGGACGCAGGCTGGGCGATATGCGGTTGCGGCGGCGCTATGGGGTTTACCCCTTGGCCGTGCACCGGCGGAACCAGAATATCGGCACGAATTTCGAGAATCTGGTGGTTCGGGTGGGTGATACGCTTTTGCTGGAAGGGGCGCCCGAGGATATCCAGAGGCTTGCGCAGGACATGAACCTTGCCGATATCGCCAAGCCGACCGAGCGGGCTTATCGGCGCAGGCATGCGCCCATCGTGGTCGGCGTATTGTTTGCCATCGTGATCTTTTCGGCGCTGGAAATTGCGCCGATCTCGCTGATGAGTTTCCTTGGGGTCGCGGTGGTGCTACTGACGCGCTGCATTGATGCGGATGAAGCGTTCAGTTTCGTCGATGGGCGGTTGTTGGTCTTGATTTTCGCCATGCTGGCTGTGGGCGCGGGGTTGGAGAATGCTGGATCGGTCAAGATGGTGGTTGAGTTCTTGACGCCCTATATGGCGACGCTTTCGCCGGTATTGCTGGTTCTGGCGGTATATGCGCTTACATCGTTCCTGACGGAGTTGGTCACGAATAACGCCGTGGCGGTGATCCTGACGCCGATTGTCATCGCGCTGGGGCTGGCCTTGGGGATTGATCCGCGCGGGCTGGTGGTTGCGGTGATGATGGGGGCTTCGGCCTCTTTTGCGACGCCGATCGGCTATCAGACCAATACGCTGGTGTACGGTCCGGGGGGGTATCGCTTCACGGATTTTCTGCGCATTGGTATCCCGATGAACCTGATTCTGGCCGTCGTTGCGGCTGTTTTCATCCCGATATTCTGGCCGCTGTGATGGCGGCGCGCGCTCAGTGACCGCTTTGGTCATACCCTTGCGCTAGTCTGATCCTGCCGTCTGACCGGCCCTCTGGTGCGATTGCCCAGAGGTGTTTCCTGCGGTGGGGCAAAGGGACAGGCAAGACCCATATGAGCAATGAGCAAAGCCCCGGATCGGGGCCGACACCGGAAAACATGGTGTCCTATTCCGAGCAACTTCTCAACATCAGCATCGCGCGGCTGACCTTTCTGCTGGAGGGCTATGGCGAGCTACGGCCAGGTCTGGGCAAGGATCTGGCCGAGGAATTTCGCGGGCTGCGCAAAGCATTGGAGATCGCTTTCCATGAACGTGCCAATCTTCAAAAGCTCAAGGGGGCCGAGGCGGCGGCCCGTGGACCAGAGCTTGACCTTGACGCCGCCCGCGCCGAGATCGGGCGCAGGCTGGATCTCATCCGCGCCGCCCGAGACCGTGGCGGGGTTTCTTGACGGGCTGTCGCCCAATGCGCTGGCCGCATTGCCGTGGCTGTTCGAATTCTGGGCGCAGCCGCATCAATTGCCGCCCGAGGGGGAGTGGCGCACCTGGGTCTGTCTGGGCGGGCGGGGCGCGGGAAAGACGCGCGCCGGGGCCGAATGGGTGCGCGCGCAGGTGGAGGGGGCGCGGCCGCTGGATGCAGGGCGCGCGCGCCGCGTGGCGCTGGTGGCGGAAACCTATGATCAGGCGCGCGATGTGATGATCTTTGGCGACAGTGGCATCATGGCCTGCTGCCCGCCGGATCGCAAACCCGCATGGGAGGCTACAAGGCGGCGTCTGGTCTGGCCCAATGGGGCGGTGGCGCAATGCTTTTCGGCGTCAGACCCGGAAGCGCTGCGGGGGCCGCAATTCGATGCGGCCTGGTGCGATGAGTTGGCGAAATGGCCGAAGGCGGATGAGGCCTGGGATATGCTGCAATTCGCGCTGCGGTTGGGGGAAGCGCCGCGGCAGTTGGTGACGACGACGCCGCGCGCGCAGGGGACATTGAAAGCGGTGTTGCGCGCGCCGTCCACGGTGCTGACCCATGCGACGACCGAGGCGAACCGGGCGTTTCTCGCGCCCTCGTTTC
>JAFIEL010000231.1 GCA_020832585.1 Natronohydrobacter sp.
TCTGGCCGCGCTTGGTGTCTGGGACAAGGTCGCGGATCACGCCCAGCCAATCCTGCAGGTCAAGGCCAGCGACGGGCGCGCGGGCGAAGGGGCGGCCCCGTTCTTCCTGCATTTCGACGCGGCCGAACTGGAAGAAGGTCCAATGGGCCATATGCTCGAAGACCGTTTCCTGCGCCGCGCGCTTCTGGACGCTATGGATAACGCGCCGGGAATCACCCATCGCCCCGGCGCGCGTGTCGTAGCCCAGGCAACCGACACGACAGGCGCGGAAGTCACGCTGGACGATGGCAGCACACTCCGCGCGCGCCTGCTGATCGGCTGTGACGGGCGCGACAGCGGCACCGCCCAGCGCGCAGGCATCCGCCGGACAGGCTGGGACTATGGCCAAGTTGCGCTTGTCTGCGCCATCGACCACGCCCTGCCCCATCACGGCATCGCACATCAGTTCTTCATGCCCGCCGGGCCGCTTGCGATCCTGCCCCTGCCCGGCAACCGATCCTCGATTGTCTGGAGCGAAGCCACCGCCACCGCCGAAACCATCCATGCGCTGGATGACGCGGCCTATCTCGACGCCCTGCGCCCGCGTTTCGGCGATTTTCTGGGCGAAATCGCGCTTGCAGGTCAGCGCTACGCCTATCCGCTGAAACTGACCATCGCCAACAGCTTCATTGGCCCGCGTCTGGCGCTGGTCGGCGATGCGGCACACGGGATGCACCCGATTGCCGGGCAGGGCTTCAATTTCGGCCTGCGCGATGTCGCGGCCCTGGCCGAAGTCGTCACACTGGCCGCAAGGCGCGGCGAGGATATCGCCTCGCCCCTCGTGCTGGAACGCTACCAGCAATGGCGGCGGTTCGACACGATGCTGATGGCCGTTGGCACCGACAGCGTGAACCGGCTGTTTTCCAACGACAACGCGCTTTTGCGCGGCTTGCGCGATCTGGGCATGGGCGCGGTCACACGCATCCCGGCCCTGCGCCGGACCTTCATGCGCGAGGCCGCAGGGCTGACCGGCGACCTGCCCCGCCTGATGCGCGGCTTGCGGGTCTAGCGGTCGGCCAGCAGCGCCGCCACGTCCAGCCAGGCATTGCCCATCTTCAGCGCGCCAGCCGCATCGCGCGGCCAGTCCTCGGGCGCGCGGTCGCAATACAACTCGACCCCGTTGCCATCCGGGTCACGCAGATAGACCGCCTCGGACACACCATGATCGGCAGCCCCCTCCAGCTCATGGCCCGCCGCCAGAACCCGGCCCAGCACCTGCGCCAGCGCGTGCCGGTCCGGATACAGCACCGCCAGATGATACAGCCCCGCAAAACCGCCCGGCGCAGGCCCGGCCCCTTTGCTTTCCCATGTGTTCAGCCCGATATGGTGATGATACCCATCCGCCCCCATGAAAGCCGCCTGCGGCCCGTATCGCTGCGTGATCTCAAACCCCAGCAGATGATAGAACGCAATCGCGCGCTCCAGATCCGCAACTTTCAGATGCACATGGCCGATCCGCGGCCCGTCCAGTGGTTTGTCCATATGACGACTCCCTCTTTCCAGACCGACACTACACGGACCCTGCAGGAAGCGGTATTGCCCAGAATCGCAGACCCCTTGTGCAGCACTTCACCACCTTGTGACATCTGATCTTGTACGAAACGCACCCAGCCATCGTATGGATAAAGAACACCCAACCGGAGACCGCCATGACCCTGCGCGCCCTGACCCTTGCCCTGATCACCTTTCTTGCCAGTCTGACAACGGCCACGGCACAATCCACCCAGACTGCCCTTGTCGCAGGCGGCTGTTTCTGGTGCGTGGAATCCGATTTTCGCCGCGTCAATGGCGTGACCGATGTGCGCGTAGGCTTTGCCGGCGGCACCACCCCCAATCCCACCTATGACGACGTCGCGCGTGGTCGCACGGACCATCTGGAAGTGACCGAAATCCAATTCAATCCAGCTCAGATCAGCTATGACCAGATCCTGCATCTTTTCCTGCGCTCGGTCGATGTCACCGATGCGGGCGGGCAGTTCTGCGACCGGGGCGCGCATTATACCACCGCGATCTTCGCAACCCCCGCCCAGACCGCCAGCGCAGAAGCCGCCATCGCCGCTGCCGGGGCAGAGCTGGGCCGGGCCATCGTCACCCCCGTCCGGCCCATCGCAACCTTCTACCCCGCCGATGAGTTCCACCAGAACTACGCCAATTCCACCGAACGCACCCTGACCCGCTTCGGCTGGGTCGAACGCCGCGACGCCTATAAACGTTACCGCGAGGCATGCGGCCGCGACGCCCGCGTGCGACAGATCTGGGGCGCGTCAGCCGCTTTCGCCAAGTAACGCAAGGATCTCTTCGCGCCCCGGCATCGCCGCCGCCGTGCCGGGACGCGACACCTGCAACGCCGCTGCGGCAGCAGCAAAGCGCATCGCTTCCTCCGGCACATGACCCGCATCCAGCGCCGCCGCCAAAGCACCCACAAAGCAATCGCCCGCCCCGGTCGTATCCACCACCTGCACGGGCAAGGCTGCGACCTCGATCACATCCATCCCCCGCGACCGCCAGCTTGCCCCGGCAGCCCCTCGCGTGATCACAACATTCGAAACCGGCAAATCCTCGAACGGCACATTCAACGCTGCCTGCAGTTGCGCGGCCTCGACCTCGTTCATGACCAGCGTATTGACGAAAGGCATCACCGCCTGCACCGCCTCCAGATCAAAGGGCGCGGCAGAATAGATCACATCCATCCCCAGCCCCATCGCCGCCTCGGCGACTGCGGCCTGATGCGCGGTTTCATTCTGCATCAGCAAGATATCATCCAGCTCGACCCCCTCCAGCGCGCGCAGCGCCGCTGCAAGGTCAAGTGCACGATTGGCACCGGGATGAAGGACAATGCTGTTCTCCCCCGCATCATCCAGCAAGATCAAAGCATGCCCTGTCGGCCCTTCCAACCGCTGCACACCCCGGCAATCCACACCAGCCGCTTCCAGATCAAAAAGCGCCGCCGCCCCATCCGCGCCCACCGCCCCGATATGGCGCACGACTGCCCCGGCCCGCGCCGCTGCCACGGATTGATTGGCCCCTTTGCCGCCCAACTCCATCCGGTAGCCCGTGGCCGCCAATGTCTCGCCAGGCAAGGGCAGATGCGGCAGCGCATAGAAATGATCAATATTGATCGACCCGAAACACCAGA
>JAFIEL010000232.1 GCA_020832585.1 Natronohydrobacter sp.
TCAACAAGTCCGAGGGACTCCCCGAACTTCTGGGCGATATCCAACTCTGACAGCGCGGAATCGATTTCCGCATTGTCGAATTGGCTGAGAGCTTGCCGGGTCTCCTCATCAACAGGCGACAGAAAGCCGTTCTCTTCGGTCGCGAGAACAAAAATCTTCGATCCGAACCTGTTTCGGATTTCCCCCAGCAGTTGCAACTGTTTTCCGCTGATCCGGTCGGCAAGCACGATTCTGCCGTTAAGACTGACGCGAATATAGGGTTCGGGCTCGACAGGTTTGGCTGACCCTGCCATGGAATGGATCAGCAATCCTTCGGGCTTGGGTTCTTCGTTTCGGCGCGCCTGCTCCTGGCGCATCCTGGTGAACCCGCCATTGCTGATCTGGTCCGCCAGCTTGCGGATGGTTCCGGCATTTTCGGAAAGCAACCGCTTGGCCCGCACGTCTTCAAGACGCGGACCTTCGCGCTTAGAAATAATATCCACGCGCATTCCTCCCTCGCGAAATATTAGCATCTGATGCACTGTGATGCTACGTCAAAGTGTCGCAGCATCCTCTTTTGCGCAGAAACCCACCGGGTTTCGGCAGGGCGCTCCCCTCGTCATGCCCTCGGGAACAGTTGCCTGTCACAAGGCGTGGACACCACTTCTGACTGTTGGTCATGAAGGCCGCAAGATCGGCCTTCGCCGCATCAATATCCCGCGCCTCGAAAGCTCTTCCAGTGTCGAACCCTTCGGGCATCGGATCCATGTCGTTGCGGCTGAGGGTCCGCAGGTTCAACGCGCTCGGCCACCAATCGCGCTCCCGCGCAATCACACCGCCCTGTTGAAAGCGCACCGGATCCCCGCGACCGGAGGGGAATTCGGTCGCGGGGCGCGCCGGGATGCGATACCGGAAAACCGCATCCCGGAAACTGACGCAGCAGAAGAAAACAGACGCGCATGCACCCTGAACCGGTTTCCGCGCACTGTCTCCAGCCTGTCAGAGCATGACTTCGCCACCATTAGGCGAAATGCACGCCCCGTGGAAAAAGCTTCCCTCAGGCGAGGCCAGCAGGACAGCCGCAGGCGTGATCTCGTCCACTTCCGCAAAGCGCCCCAGCGGGATCGCCGCCTTCAGCGTGTCCAGCAGTTCTTTCGACAGGGGTGTCAGCAGGTCAGTGTTGGTGACACCCGGTGCGACGGCATTGACCAGAACCCCGGTGCCAGCGCATTCCAGCGCCAAGGCGCGGGTGAAGGTCATATTCGCGCCTTTGGCTGCGCAATAATGCGTCAGCGTCGGAGCGCCCTTATAGGCCAGTTGCGACGTGATGTTGATGATCCGGCCGCTTCCCCGCTTCTTCATGTCACGATAGACCGTCTGGGCCATGAAGAACGTGCCTTTCACATGCACATCCAGCATCCGGTCGAAGCTTTCCTCGGTGATATCCTCGAAAGCCTCGGTGATGTTATGGCCTGCATTGTTGACCAGAATATCGATTTCCCCCAAGGCCCCCTTGGCATCTGCGTAAAATGCCCGGATCGCAGCGACCGAGGACACGTCGCATTCTGCCGCATATGCCTTGCGTCCCAACGCGCTGATAGCCTTGGCGGTTTCGGCGGCGCGGTCATTGTCGCGGTAGTGGCAAAAGGCGATATCCGCGCCTTCCGCTGCCAGCCCCAGCGCAATACCGCGCCCGATCCCTCGCGATCCGCCTGAAACGATTGCTGTCTTGCCAGCCAGTTTCTGTGTGGTCATCTCACTCTCTCCTTGTTTGGATTACTTGCGTCCGAGCAACTCGGCACCACCGCCCAGCGCTGGCCCCTCGGTCGGATCGACCTCGCCCTCTTCCAGTTGGCCGACCAGCGTCTCGGTGGTCAGGATCAGCGTCGCGACGGACGCTGCATTCACCAGCGCACTGGCAGGCACGCGGGCGGGATCGATGATCCCGGCTTCGAACATGTCCCCGATCTCGCCTGTGATGGCGTTGTAGCCATGATCCTTCGGCGCGTTGACCACATTCTCCGAGACGATATCCGCATCGGCTCCGGCATTGCGGGCGATACGCCGGACCGGTGCGGTCAGGATCGAGCGCACAAGTGCCACGCCGCGCGCGATATCCCCTGACACATTCAGACCATCGAGGCAGGGCGCAAGCTGGGCCAGCGCAGTCCCGCCACCTGCGACAACCCCATCTTCCACTGCCGCACGCAGCGCGCAGAGCGAATCGTCGATCAGCTGGATGGTCCGCTTCTGTTCGACAGGCGTGAACCCGCCCGCATAGATAATCGCGCTGCCGCCGGTCAGTTTGGACATGCGCTCGCGCAGCTTGTCCTTCTCGATATTCGGCGGGGCCGCGTCATACTGGCGCTGCACCTGCGCGCGCCGTGCCATGATCGCATCGGGGTCGCCTTCGCCGCGCAGGATGCTGGTATGCGACGCCTGCGTACGCACCATGCCCGCGCCGCCGAGTTGCGCCCGCGTGACCGTCTCGACCTTCTTGCCCAGATCCCGCGCCAGAACCTCGCCGCCGGTCAGGATGGCCAGGTCGTCCATCATTGCCGAACGCCAGTGGCCGTATTCCGGGGGATGCACGATCAGGTATTTGCCCGCACCACCGTTTTCCAGCAGCGTGATCACCACTTCGGGCGCGATCTCTTCGGCGACGATCAAGAGCGGGCGGCCTTCCTCGTCGGCGATCCGCCGTGCATTGTCCAGCAGCGCAGGTTTCAGGATCTTCTGATCTGTCATCAGGATCAGAGGGTTGCGCAACACCGCTTCCATATTCTCGCGATCCGTGACCATGTGATGCGAGATATAGCCGCGCTCGAAGGACATACCCTCGACGACTTCCATCGTCGTCTCGATGGTCACGCCGAAATCTGCAGAGATCACACCGTCACGCCCCACGCGCCGATAGGCATCGGCCACCAGCGCGCCCAGTTTCGGATCAGTCGCCGACACACGCGCAACGGCTTCAAGATAGGCGGGATTTTCTGCACAATCGCGCGACGACGCATCGATCGCCTCGACGATCGCCTGCACGGCAAGGTCAATGCCACGACAGAAATCGACCGGACGCACGCCGCTCTCGGTCAGTTCGACACCTTTCTGGATCAAGGCATTCGCCAGCACGATCGCAGTCGTCGTCCCGTCACCCGCCACCTCGTTGGTC
>JAFIEL010000024.1 GCA_020832585.1 Natronohydrobacter sp.
CGGGCTTTCGGTGTCAAACGGGATGCCGTTCTTGTTGCAGGTGATATGCGCGCGACCCAGCGCCTTTTCCGTCGCATTGCCCTTAACTCCCTTGGGGCGCAGATCGACCAGCAGCAGATGCGTATCCGTGCCACCTGTCACTGTGGCCAGCCCACCCTTTTCCAGCTGATCCGCCAGGGCTTTCGCATTAGCGATGACCTGCTTCTGATAATCGCGGAAGCCGGGGCGCAGCGCTTCGCCGAAAGCCACGGCCTTGGCGGCGATGACATGCATCAGCGGGCCACCCTGAATTCCGGGGAAGATCGCGGAATTGACCTTTTTGGCAATCGCCTCGTCATTGGTCAGGATCATCCCGCCGCGTGGACCGCGCAGGGTTTTATGCGTGGTCGTGGTCGCGACATGGGCATGCGGAAAGGGCGAGGGATACAGCCCTGCCGCCACAAGCCCTGCGAAATGCGCCATATCGACCAGCAGATAGGCCCCCACCGAATCCGCGATCTCGCGCATACGGGCGAAATCGATGATCCGCGGAATGGCCGAACCGCCAGCAATGATCATCTTCGGCTGATGCTCGGCCGCAAGGGCCGCGATCTGGTCGTAATCAATCTCCAGATCGGATTCGCGCACGCCATATTGCACGGCGTTGAACCACTTGCCTGACTGGTTGGGCTTCGCGCCATGGGTCAGGTGGCCACCTGCGTCAAGCGACATGCCAAGGATGGTATCGCCGGGCTTCAGAAGTGCCGTGAACACGCCCTGATTGGCTTGAGAACCGGAATTTGGCTGCACATTGGCGAAATCGCATTTGAACAATTCACAGGCCCGCGAAATCGCCAGGTTTTCGGCCACATCGACATACTGGCACCCGCCATAATAACGCCGGCCCGGATAGCCTTCGGCGTATTTGTTGGTCAGGACAGAGCCTTGCGCTTCCATCACGGCCTTGGACACGATGTTCTCGGAAGCGATCAGCTCGATCTCGTCGCGCTGCCGGCCCAGCTCCGAGCGGATAGCCGCGAAAAGTTCGGGATCACGGTCCTCGACCGTTTCGGTGAAGAAGCCAGTGTCGCGCGCAGTCTGATCCATCTAGGTCCCCCAGGGTCGCAGGTTTCGATTGCGCCCCATTTAGCCCATCGCGCCCGACAGGCAAAGGCTTCATTGCGCCACATTTATGTCGTGCTGCGACCTCGATACTCTGAGTTTCGCCCATCCGCGCATTGTGACGCTTATCGGAACCCGCTTGCCAAGGCCGGGACAGAGGGTCAGAAAGAGCACGACAGAACCGGAGTCATGCAATGCCGCCCAAACTCGCCCTGCTGGCCAGCGCTGCCCCCGACGCACAAGAGGCGCTTGCGGTCTTGTCCCGGCAGCACAAGGCCGTGCCGGTGGAAGAGGCGGATGTCATCATCGCACTGGGCGGCGACGGGTTCATGTTGCAGACCCTGCACACGACGCAGCATCTGGATACGCCCGTTTATGGCATGAACCGGGGCACGGTCGGGTTTCTTATGAATGGCTGGCAGGCCGATGGCCTGAGTGAACGCCTCGACACAGCGGAGATGGCAGTTCTGAACCCGTTGCGGTTGCAGGCCACACGGAGTGACGGGTCGGTTTTCGAAGCCCTGGCCATCAATGAGGTGTCGCTCTTGCGGCAGGGCGCGCAGGCCGCCAAACTGCGCATCATCGTCGATGGGAAACAGCGCATGGATGAACTGGTCTGCGACGGCGCAATGGTCAGCACGCCTGCGGGATCGACGGCCTATAACTATTCTGCGCATGGTCCGATCTTGCCCATCGGGTCAGATGTGCTGGCGCTGACACCTGTCGCGGCCTTTCGTCCAAGGCGCTGGCGTGGTGCGATCCTGCCCAAAGCATCACGCGTACGTTTTGAAGTGATCGACCCAGAGCGGCGCCCGGTCATGGCAGATGCGGATAGCCGCTCCGTGCGGAATGTCGTGCGGGTCGATATCGAATCTGTGCGCGATATTGCGCATAAACTGCTCTTTGATCCGGGGCACGGGCTGGATGAACGTCTGATCCGCGAACAATTTGTCTGAGCGGATTTGGGGGCTTTGCCCCCCTTTGGCTGCGCCAAATTCCCCCCAGGATATTTGGACAAGAATGAAATCAGGCGGACTTGGTCTGACGGCGCTTGTGCAGGGCGTATAGGGCGGGGGCGGCGATACGGTTATAGCCCAGTTCCGCGAACTGGCGCAGCAATGGCAGTGACATGAGCCGCGCCAGCCAGCGCATGCGGGGCAATTCTCGCCACAGAATCAGGAAGGCCGGAAAGCCCGAGATGATCTGTCCGTCACAGCGAGCGTGCAGGCGGCGAGTGGCCTGATCGGCGCTGAGCTGCCAGTCTTGCAGGTCCGCAGCATGCAAATCGGTGAAGCGCAGCGAAGCGCCCGCGGCTTCGGCTTGCTTGCGATATTGCGCGATCTCTGCCGCGCAGATCGGGCAGCGTCCGTTATAGAGGATTTCTGTGTGTCTCATGCACCTGAAGTAGCGCGCCGGCGGCGCGGCTCAAGACGCGCCTTTGGGCATAGGAGTCGCGTGATTGGTGTAATCGGCCCAATCCTCGATATCGGGATAGAATTGCCGCCGCCATGCCTTGACCTTGGGGTTCATGTAGCGCCGGAAAAGCGGCGGGAACATCGCGAGCGTCGTGAGCGCCGGGTACCCGAAAGGCAGTTGCGGGGCGGCCGTGTCGTCATAGGTCTGCAACAGCGGAAAGCGGCGTTCGGGCTTGTAATGATGGTCAGAATGACGCTGCAGATTGATCATCAGCCAGTTTGACGCCGCATGGGATGCGTTCCAACTGTGATGCGGGCGCACAGGCTCGTATTTGCCATCCCCCAGATAGCGCCGGGTCAGGCCGTAATGTTCGATGTAGTTCGTGAGCTCCAGATGCCAGAAGGCGGTCGCGGCCTGAAACACGAACAGCAAAAGCCCCCATCCGCCCCCGATCAGCGCCGCAAGCGCCAGCATCGCGCCTTGCAGCATTGCAAAACGCCAGAACGGATTGGAGCGATGCCACCAGGGCAGGCCCTTGCGCGCCAGCATCGCGGCCTCTGCGCGAAAGGCCGAGGGCGGGCAATCACGCAGCACGCGGAAGAAATAACTGATGAACCCCTCGTTATAGCGCGCCGTCACCGGGTCGCGGGGGGTGCCGACATAGCGATGATGGACCAGCAGATGCTCTGAGCGGAAATGCGAATAGAGCACGGATGCCAGCAGCAGATCGGCCAGCCAGCGTTCATGCGGGGTTTTCTGGTGCAGCAGTTCATGCGCATAGACAATGCCGATGACCCCGGTCATCACCCCCAGGCCAAAGACCACGCCCAGCTGTTCCCACCAAGGCAGCGCGCCTTGCGCCAGAACCCAGATCACGCCAAAAATCGTCACGAACTGGACCGGGAACCAGATCAGCGTGATCAGGCGATACCAGAACAGGTCCGTGACAGGCGTCTCTGTATCCGGGTTTTCGACATTCAACCCGGTGATAAAATCGATGAGTGTGAAAGCCCACCAGCCATAGGCCACCGCCAGCATGAACCACCAGCCCCCCCAGAGTGCGGAAATCCACACCATCGGCACGAAGCCAAGGCTGACCCAGAAGGGCACGGCAGAACTGAAGCGACGGAATTGTTCCGGTGTCACAGGGATTTACTCGACTTCATGCACTCGCACGGAGTATATCGCAAATTTTCCGCACTGACAGCCCTGCAAGGCTGCGACAGAGTTACACCCTGTTCCGACCTACAAGCCCTTCCATCAATGAGGGCTGCACCACTTCGATCCAGTAGCCATCGGGATCGAGGATGAAGGCGATCTCCTTCATGCCCCCCTCGCCCAGCCGCTTCTGAAACTTCACTCCCATTGCATCGAACCGCGCACAGGCGGCTTCAATATCGGGCACAGCGATGCAGATATGGCCAAAGCCCTTGGGGGTGGAATTGCCCGAATGCATCGCGGTGTCATCCGTCTCGGTCCCCCAGTTATGGGTCAGCTCCAGCAGGCCTGCGCGGCTGAAGCTTTGTTCAACCGAGCCATCGGCGCAATCCGTGTGACCGCGCGGTTGCAGGAAATAGAGCGAGAATTTCGCCTCTGCGAAATCAAGCTGTGTGACCAGCCGGAAGCCCAGCACCTCGCGATAGAATTCCAGCGACCGCGCGGGATCCTTGATGCGCAGCATCGTATGGGTCAGCACGAATTGGTCAGTTGCGCTCAGATCGTTGGTCATGGGGTCTCCCTTTGTCTCAGATATGCGTCCGCCAGAGCATGGGCTTTGCGCATGACCGTGGCAAGAGCGCGCGGGTCAAAGCTGTCAGGCGGGATGAAATCGCCGGGGGCATCGAGCGGCAGGCGGGCCACGCGCAGGGCAAGGCGCAGGTGGAAATGGGTGAATGTGTGGCGCACCTCGCCGGGGACGGGCCGCCATTCGGCAGGCACGGGCGGAGTCTCGGCCGGGGTTTCCTCGCGCCAGTCGGGACCGGGCCAGCCGAGCATACCACCCAACAGGCCGCGATCGGGGCGGCGTTCCATCAGCCATGCGCCATCTGTGCGTTGCCCCAGATAGGCGATCCCGAAGCGGATGGGTTTCGCGGGCTTGCGGGTCTTGCGCGGCAGGTTGGCGGCAGTCCCGGCTATTCGCGCGGCGCAAAAATCCATCAGCGGGCAGATCCCGCAAGCCGGATTGCGTGGGGTGCAGATCGTGGCGCCCAGATCCATGACGGCCTGCGCATAATCGCCTGGGCGCTGCGCGGGCGTCAGCGTGGCGGCCAGTTCTGTCAGCACTGGCTTGGCCGCAGGCAGAGGCGTGTGTTCGTCGAAAAGCCGCGCCATGACACGCTCGACATTGCCATCCACCACTGTTTCAGCCTGATCGAACGCAATCGCGGCAATCGCGGCAGAGGTATATGGACCAATCCCCGGCAGTTCCTGCAACCCTGCCCTGTCGCGCGGAAACCCACCCTGCGCGGCCACGGCGCGCGCGCATTTGAGCAGGTTGCGCGCGCGGGCGTAATAGCCAAGACCGGCCCATTCGGCCATGACATCGGCATCTGCCGCAGCGGCAAGCGACTCGACGGTGGGCCATCGCGTTGTGAAACGGTGGAAATAGTCCTTGACCGCCGCCACAGTCGTTTGCTGCAGCATCACTTCTGACAGCCAGATGCGATACGGGTCAGGCGTAATGCGGCTGCCGGGCGGGACGCGCCAGGGCAGCGCGCGCGCGTGGCGATCATACCAGCCCAGCAGGACCGGAGCGATTGACTGTGCCGCCGCGTCACGCATGTGTTATGCCCTCTCAATACGAAAAACCGCCCCGCCCTCTGGCAAAGCGCGCGCCAGAAGGTAAACTCTGCCCTGCGCACTGCAAGGAAGAACGTGACCGCAATGGCAAAAGCCCCTGCCCCCCCGACGCGCCGCATGCGCGGTTTTGAAGCCGCATCCAGGTTGGTGGAATCCCGCATCCGCAAGGCGGGCGAGGCACGCGGCTTTGCCATCTCGCGCCTGCTCACGCATTGGACCGAGATCGCGGGCGCGGATATCGCGGCCCAGTGCCGCCCTGTCAAAATCGGCTATGCCAAGGGCGGGCTGGGGGGTACGCTGACGCTGCTGACCACTGGAGCCGCAGGGCCGATGCTGCAAATGCAACTGCCCGCCCTGCGCGAAAAGGTCAATGCCTGCTATGGTTACAATGCAATCGCGCGCATCCATCTGACCCAGACAGCGCCCTTGGGCTTTGCCGAAGGGCAGGCGCAATTTGGCGCGGATACAAAGGCAACGCCACGCGCCCCGGCACCCGAAATTCAGACGAAAGCCCGCGAAACGGCAGCACCCGTGCAGGACGAAAGCCTGCGCGCAGCCCTTGAACGTCTGGCCTGCAATGTCTTATCGAAGGCACAACAGAACAAAGGAAACCCGAGATGAACAAGTTGATCCTGCCCGCGCTGGCCGTTGTGGTGGCCGCTGGCGCCGGGGGCTGGTGGTATATGTCCCAGAACCAGCAGACACCCGCAGCCGCGATCAGCACCACAGCAGGCCAAAGCACGGCAATTCATGCGCTTGATTTTCCTCTGGGCAACCCGGACGCTGCGGTGGTGGTGGTCGAGTATTCCTCATTCACCTGCCCGCATTGCGCGACATTCAATCAGGGCGCGTTCCAGCAGATCAAGGAAAACTTCATCGAGACCGATCAGATTCTGTTTCTGAAGCGCGAAGTCTATTTCGACCGCTACGGCCTGTGGGCCGGGATGGTTGCGCGCTGTGGGGGCGGCACGCGCTATCACGGCATGGTAGAGTTGATCTACCAGACCCAGAGCACCTGGGCTGCGTCGAATGACCCGGCAGTGGTGGCCGATAACCTGCGCCGCCTTGGTCGGCAGGCAGGCATGAGCGATGCCGAACTCAATGCCTGTCTGGAAGATGCAGACAAGGCGCTGGAACTGACCGAATTCTATCAGGCGAATGCAGAAACCTACGGTATCCGCTCGACGCCGAGTTTCGTGATCAATGGCCAGCTTTATTCGAACATGCCCTATGCAGAGTTTGAGCGCGTGCTGAACGAAAAGCTGGGCGGCTGACGTAGATGCCGGGGCCGTTGGAAGGTGTGCGCGTCATCGAACTGGCGCGTATTCTGGCCGGTCCCTGGGCCGGTCAGACTTTGGCCGATCTGGGCGCGGAAGTGATCAAGGTCGAATCCCCCGAAGGCGATGATACGCGCCGATGGGGGCCACCTTTTATCAGGCGCGAGGATGGGTCGCAGGACGCCGCCTATTTCCATTCGACCAATCGCGGCAAGGCGTCAGTGACGGCTGATTTCCGCACACCGGAAGGGCGGGAAAAGGTCCGCGCACTGGTTGCTGACGCCGATGTGCTGATCGAGAATTTCAAGCTGGGGGGGCTTGCAAAATACGGGCTGGATTTCGAGAGCCTGGCAGCCCTCAACCCGCGACTGGTCTATTGCTCGATCACGGGTTTCGGACAGACCGGCCCCTATGCCCACCGTGCAGGCTATGATTATATCATCCAGGGCATGTCCGGGCTGATGTCAGTCACCGGCCCTTCTGACGGTTCGCCACACAAGGTGGGCGTCGCAGTCACCGATATCGTGACCGGCATCTATGCCAGCACTGCGATTTTGGCGGCGCTGCATGAACGCGCGCGCACAGGGCTGGGGCAGCATATCGACATGGCGCTGATGGATTCGGCTGTTGCACTGATGGCCAATCAGGCGATGAACTATCTTGCGACCGGTGATGCGCCCAAACGGCTGGGCAATTTCCACCCCAATCTGGCACCCTATCAGACCGTGCCCTGTGCAGACGGGCATATCATCATAGCAACCGGCAATGATGGGCAGTATCAGCGTCTTTGCGGATTGCTCGGGTTGCAAGAGCTTGTAGAGCACCCGGATTTCGCAACCAATGCCGCTCGGGTACGCAATCGCGATGCCCTGTCGGACAGGATCTGCACAAGCACGCAAAGCTGGGACAGTGTGGCGTTGCTGGATGCTTGCGAAGCCGCAGGCGTGCCCGCCGGGCCGATCCAGAACATGGACGCTGTCTTTGCTGATCCGCAGGTGATCGCGCGCAACCTGATGCTCGACATGGATGGATTGAAAGGGGTGCGTGCGCCGTTTCGCTTCTCACGCCATCCACAGGGGCAAGGCCGCCCTGCCCCGATGCTCGGAGAAGATGACTGACCGTCGCGGCCCATGACATTACAGTTTTCAGAGTAGCACCAAAAGAAAAAGCCCCCCGCAACACGCTGCAGGGGGCTTTGTTCAGTTCATCCGCGCCTTAGAAGCGGAAGGCCAGGCCGACACCGGCACCGAGCGTGCGGGTGCGGTCATTTGCCGAACCAACCCGGTTGATACCAGTGTAATTCACCGATCCGCGCAGCATGAGCGAGTCAGTCAGCATATGGTCAACACCGATCTGTCCCGTGATCCCAGTCGAGGTCTTGGACCCCGCCGGTCCACTGGTGCGCAGCAAGGCTGGACCTGCGCCCGCATAGGCCAAGGTACGCCCATCTGCGGTCACCGGGATACCCGCTGACAACAGAAGCGACGCGCCAGCGCGCAGCCGATCCCCACTTGCAAGGGTTGGCGAGCCAAAAGCCATCGGCGCGACTTGTCCTTCAACGCCGAGCACGGCATCGCCCATATCCCAACGATAGCCCGCAAACAGACCACCGATTGCGGAACTGCCGCGCTCCCCCGCGCTGGTCTTCATGCGGCCATAGCCCAGACCTGCACCCGCATAGGCTCCTGTCCAATCAAACCGGGGCGCTGCGACAGGCGCTGCGGGCTGCTGGACAACAGGCTCTTGACCCACTGGAGCGGCCTTCGAAAAATCGCCTGCGCTTGCACCCGATGCAACAAGTGCGGCTGTTGCCGCATATGCCAGAATTCTAGTCATGTGTCGTTACTCCTGTTCCAGACTGTTCGACTTGTCGTCGATCCCATGGTGATGGTTTAACCGGCGAGACGCCGATCGGTTCCATCCACACACACGCAGAACCTAGTGACAGGATAGCCTGAACATAACCCGGCTGCGGGTCACGATATGATGAGAACACCGTGATCTGCTTAAATTACTGTTTTCAAACGAAATAAATCCGGCAATTCTCCGCCGGCGGAATTGGCGTTTCACATACCCTCGCCAAAGCGATTTGCGACGAGTTCCTGAAGCGCCTCAGCAAGCTCTGCATGTTGTGCGCCCGACGTCTTGACCTGGATCGAAGTTCCGCGCGAGGCCGCGAGCATGAGCAATCCCATGATCGAGTCACCCGGTACGCTCATGCCATCTTTCATGACCTCGGCCATCGCATCATGCGATTCCACCACTTCGACGAATTTTGCAGAAGCGCGGGCATGCAGTCCCTTTTCGTTGATGATCTCCAACTCGATTTCCGTCATGCGCTGTCGTCACCTGTCCTGATTTCCAAAAACCTAGCGGCCAATTTCCATGGAGTTGATGTATTTGCGACCGGCTTCCAAAGCAGCAGAGGTTGCTGCCTGCAACCCCATGTCACGCGACTTTGCGAGCTTGATCAGCATTGGCAGGTTGGCACCGTAGAGGATTCGGCGTTCCGGACCAGTACAGGCGGGCATCGACAGATTGGAAGGTGATCCGCCGAACATATCCGTCACGACAACAACCCCAGCCCCGGCATCGACCGCCTGTGCAGCGGCAGCGATTTCAGCCTGCTTGGCCGCGCGGTCATGATCATATTCGATCGAAATCGCCGCTATGCCAGTCTGTTTGCCGATCACATGCTCTATCGCCGCGAGGTATTCGCGGGCAAGACCACCATGGGCAACGATCACGATCCCGATCACGATGCGACCTATTCGCTCTTCTCTGCCGCGGCATGCGCCGCTATACGTTCCAGTTCCCTGTGTCGTTTAGACACTTGCCACCCGACCTGTGCAAGGGCATTCGACAGCTTTTCCGCGATCGCCACAGACCTGTGTTGCCCACCTGTACACCCAAAACCGATAGAGAGTTGGGTTTTCCCCTCTTGCGCGTACTCTGGCAAAAGAAACTCAACCAGATCGCGAGTCCGCCGGAAAAACCCGGAAAACCGGGTGTCGGCGAGGATGAAATCCACGACCGCCGGATCCCGCCCGTCCCGCGCCCGCAGACTGGGCTGCCAATGCGGGTTGTTCAGAAAGCGGCAATCGAAAACCAGATCCACGCCGGCTGGGATGCCGCGTTTGTAGGAAAAGGATTCGACATGCACCTGCATGCTCTGCGCACCCGGTTCGCCAAACAGGCGCTGCATATGCGCACGCAGGTCATGCGGGGTCATCCCGCCGGTTTCGACCAGCACATCGGCGCGCATGCGAACGGGCTGCATCAACCGCGCTTCAAGCTCGATCCCCTCGCGCGCAGGGCCTTCAGGGCTGAGCGGATGGCGACGGCGCGTTTCCGAATAGCGCTGAATCAGCGTCGTGACCGGGCAATCAAGATAGACCAGATCGAAATCGAAGCGCGGCGATGCGGACAATTCACCGACAAGTGCCAGCAGGGCATTGACTGCGAAATCACGGTTGCGAGGATCAAGCACCAGCGCAAGCGGTCGTTCCAGCGGAGCGGCGACCAGCCGTGACACCATACTGATCGGCAAATTGTCGATCGCCTCAAAACCCAGATCCTCCAGCGCCCGAAGCGCAGTGCTGCGCCCGGCGCCAGAGGGTCCGGTCAACAGCACAAGACGGTCGGCCTTGGTCACATCAGTGGGCGGCACAGGCATGCTATCGGTCCTCATCGAGCCAGTGTCGCGATAGGATATAGTGTTTCAGGCCGACAGCAAACGCCCTGCCAGATGCCCGGCGCAGTCGTTGCACCAGAACCCCCTGGATATCCGTGACATGCCTTTGCGGCAATCGTTCGCTTTCATGTTCATCCAGGTCGACCAGAACTGCCAGAACCGCAGAAGCGACAGGCTCCAGACGCAGAATTCCGAGTTGGCGCAACTCGATGAGGCCGCGCAACACAGGCGGCGATGAGAGGTGGATCTGCCCCCCTTCACGCCGCAATTCAGTCTGATCATCGGCAACCAGACGCGCCCCAAGACCGATCAGTTCAAGCGCAAGTTCGGATTTTCCGCTGCCGGACCGGCCCGTGATCAGCACACCGGCCCATGAGCCGTCGAGATCAAAGGCAACAGCAGAGCCATGGATCATTTCCGGCGCGGGCCGCATGTTCAAAGCGGCAGGCCGACCACGAAACGCGCGCCGAGCGGTGGGCTGTCAGGGTCCGCGCCATTCGCACGAATATTCTCGGCCCAGATAACACCCTGATGCGCTTCGATGATCTGCTTTGAAATCGCCAGCCCCAGACCCGAGTGATTGCCGAATTGCTGCACCGGGCGTTCGGAATAGAAGCGCTTGAACACTTTCTTGAGCGCATTGTCAGGAATGCCCGGCCCGGTATCTTCCACCACCACAAGAACGCGATCATGGCGCTGCCGCGCCCAGACACGCACGGCATCGCCATCCTCGCAGAAGGAAATCGCATTCGTGATCAGGTTGACGAAAACCTGTGCCAAACGCCCCTCCAGCCCCGTGACGAGGATCGGCTCCTGGGGCAGGATCTTGATGAACTCAACACCTTTTTCACGCGCTTCCTGCGTCAAGTGCTGGCACAGATTGTTCAAGAGCACGATCAGATCGAATTCCTCTTGTTCTTCCTTGACCAGTTCCGCGTCCAGACGCGACGCATTGGACGTATCCGAAACCAGCCTGTCCAGACGACGCACGTCATGTTCGATCACTTCCAGCAGGCGCTGCACCTGATCGGGACGCTTGGCCATGCGCAGGCTGCCGACCGCCGAGCGGAGCGATGCCAGCGGGTTCTTGATCTCATGCGCCACATCCGCAGCGAATTGTTCGTTGGCCTCGACCCGATCATAGAGCGCGCTGACAATTCCGCGCATTGCGCGCGACAGGTCCCCGATTTCGTCGGGACGGCCAGACAGATCAGGGATGCGGACACGCGCGCCAGGCTGATTCTTTCGCGCATCGCGGCGCTTGCCAAGTTCGGCCGCCATGGCCAGATCGGCGAGCGGGTTGGCAATGGTCGAGGCCAGCACGAAACTCAGGCCAATCGAAACCAGCACGGCGATCAGGAAAAACTGGAACACCTGCTCGCGCTCCTGTCGCATCAACTGCGCCGTATCTGCAGAGTCGCGCCGCAAGAAGACCGCACCGGCGAAATCACCGTCGCGCATGACAGGGGCGCTTGCCGCCAGCCACATCATGTCAGTGCCATCGCGTTGCGTGTGGCTGGCGCTTTGCCCGATCCGGTTTTGCGCGAACATGGACTGCGCGACGGATTGGAAATCCGTCGCGGCAGGACCGCCGCGATCGATAGGTGTGATCGAGGTCATGCCCGACCAGATCGCGCGCAAGATGTCACTGATCGGCGTGGCACGCTGCGTCAACTGGCTGCCGGGGATCGCCTCATCCCCCTGAATCTGGCCGATGATCTGCCCCTGGGCATCAATCAGCAGCAATTCAAAACGCTGATCCATCGAGAAACTGTGCTCGAGGGATGATCGCGCAGCGACTAGATCACCCGAGCCCGAGAGCATGCGTGCGATGATCTGGACATTCGTACCCAGCATTTCTTCCTGCTGGCGCAAGAGGGAATCCCGAAACGGGTTTGTAAACAGGATACTTGCGATCAGAATGACCAGCGCCACGAGATTGAACAGCGCGATCTTGCGTGCAAGTGGTGAACTCGAGATGCTGAGCATCCCGCGCCGCGCCCGCGACGCACGCACTTCGGTCTCGACCGCGTCGCCGGGGCCTATCCAGTCATCGCCAAGAACGATGTCCGTTCTCGATGCAGTTGCCTCCGTCTGCACTCCAGCACCCGATTTTCTGTCAGTCAGGCTTCGCACCGACCGGCCCGTTGTCACGCTTCGTTATACTTGTACCCGATCCCGTAAAGCGTCTCGATGGACGAGAACTCCTCGTCAACGCTGCGCATTTTCTTGCGCAACCGTTTGATATGGCTGTCAATCGTGCGATCATCGACATAGACCTGATCTTCATAGGCTACATCCATCAACTGATCGCGCGACTTCACGACACCCGGACGCTGGGCAAGCGCTTGCAGCAGAAGAAACTCTGTCACGGTCAGTGTAACGTCCTCACCCTTCCATTTCACCTGATGGCGCAGCGGGTCCATTTCCAGATTGCCCCGAACAAGCACCTTCGCCTCTTCGCTGGCATCCGGTCCGGCCTCGATCGCTTGCTTGCGGCGCAAAAGCGCGCGGATTCTTTCGACCAGCAACCGCTGCGAAAACGGCTTTTTCACATAGTCATCCGCCCCCATGCGCAGCCCGAGCACTTCGTCAATTTCATCATCCTTGGAGGTCAGGAAAATGATCGGCATCTGGGTTTTCTGCCGCAATCTCTGGAGCAGTTCCATACCATCCATGCGCGGCATCTTCATGTCGAGCACTGCCATATCCGGCATCTTGCGATTAAAGGCATCCAGCGCCGCCTGCCCGTCATTGTAGGTCTCCACCTCAAAGCCTTCGGCCTCAAGGCAGATGGATACGGAAGTCAGGATGTTCCGGTCATCATCGACCAATGCGATCTTCGACATGCGCCTGCCCTTTGTGTATGCTCATTGTGGCGATTTCGCCTTAATTTTGCCACATATTCGCCCAATCCCACATTTGTCGCAACTAAATAACGGCACATCCCGAATTTTCGGCACCGATTCGCGATCAACCGTGCGAAACGGCAACACTGTTTATGGGCCGAATTTCCTAATGTTGCGCTAACGTCCGCCTGATTGCGCTAACTGCGTGAAACCGACCTATGCTTTGGCGCAATCGTGGTGCTATAGGGCAGACAGCAGCCGGACAATATGATGAGCCGATGACGAAAATTCTTTTTGATCAGGTGTTCGCGCCCGATTCAGGAACCAAGTGTCAAATGGAGCCGCCACGATGACCACACCCCGCGTCAACCCGAACAAACGCCTGGAAGACCAAGGTATTGTCGGTGTGTCGAAGGCTTATTACAATCTGCTGGAACCGGCCCTTGTCGAAGCGGCGATCCAGCGCGGCGAGGGTCGTCTGGGGATTGGAGGGGCGTTTCTTGCCTCGACCGGCACGCATACGGGCCGCTCTCCCAAGGACAAATTCGTTGTCCGCAGCCCTGAGGTCGACGCCAAGATCTGGTGGGAAAACAATGCGCCCATGGAACAGGCGGCCTTCGACCGCCTGCATGCCGATATGCTGGCACATTTGCAGGGGCGCGAAGTCTTCGTGCAGGATCTGTATGGTGGCGCAGACCCCGCCTACCGGCTGGATGTGCGCGTCGTGACCGAATTGGCCTGGCACGGGCTGTTCATCCGCCATCTGCTGCGCCGTCCCGCCGCCGAGGAACTGGCCACATTCGAGCCCGAATTCACCATCATCAACTGTCCGAGCTTCAAGGCCGACCCGGTCCGCCACGGTTGCCGGTCCGAGACCGTGATCGCGCTGGATCTGGCCCGAAAGATCATCCTGATCGCGAATACGGCTTATGCAGGGGAAAACAAGAAGTCCGTCTTTACGCTTCTGAACTACATCCTGCCGGAAAAGGGCGTCATGCCGATGCATTGCTCGGCCAATCACGCACTGCAGGATCCAGAAGCTTCCGCAGTGTTCTTCGGCCTGTCCGGCACCGGCAAGACCACGCTTTCGGCCGACCCCGCACGCATGTTGATCGGGGATGACGAACATGGCTGGTCGGATCAGGGCATTTTCAATTTCGAGGGCGGTTGCTACGCCAAGACCATCAACCTAGATGCTGAAGCCGAACCGGAAATCTATGCCACGACGCATCGCTTCGCGTCGGTGGTCGAAAACATGGTCTATGACCCGGATACACTGGAGCTGGATTTCGCCGATGACAGCCTGACGGCAAACACACGCGTCGCCTACCCGCTCGAGGCGATTTCAAACGCCTCTCCCACATCCTTGGGGGGCGTGCCGAAGAATATCATCATGCTGACCTGTGACGCCTTCGGCGTGCTGCCCCCGATTGCCCGGCTGACCCCGGCGCAGGCAATGTATCACTTCCTGTCGGGATTCACGTCGAAAGTCGCCGGAACCGAACAGGGCGTGACCGAGCCGCAGCCCACATTCTCGACCTGTTTCGGCGCACCTTTCATGCCGCGCCGACCCGAAGTCTATGGCAAGCTGCTGCAAGAGAAGATCGCACGGTTCGGGGCGGAATGCTGGCTGGTCAATACCGGCTGGACCGGTGGTGCCTATGGCACAGGCTCGCGCATGCCGATCAAGGCCACACGCGCGCTGCTGAGTGCCGCACTTGACGGGTCACTTCGCGAGGTGGAATTCCGGCGCGATGCGAATTTCGGGTTCGATGTGCCGGTTTCGGTGCCGGGCGTTGCAGATGTGTTGCTCGATCCGCGCCGGACCTGGGAAGACGGCGACGCCTATGACCGGCAGGCGGCAAAGCTGGTGAGCATGTTTGCCGAGAATTTCGCGCAATATGTGCCCTTCATCGACGATGAAGTGAAACAGGCGGCCATTGGCTGATCCTGCCTGATCCGTGAACTGATCGAGAAAGCCCCGCCTGTTCAGGCGGGGCTTTCAGGTTTTTGCGTTCGGGGGGCTTTGCCCCCGTCCCGCGAGATGCGGGACTCCCCCAGGATATTTGGGCAAGACTGAATTCAGGAGCCTGTCGCGCTGCGATACCAGCGGATGATTTCGGCGCGGGCCTCCGCGTCCATCAGAACGGTGCTGCCCGGCGGCATGGCGTGGCTGATCCCGGATTGCAGATAGATGGTCTGGGCCGCGCGGGCGACCTGCGCTTCGGTCTCCAGGATGATCCCCTTCGGTGCCCAGTGCAGGCCGGGCCAGAGCGGCTGTTCGGCATGGCACATCGAGCAATGGCCGACCACGGTCCAATAGGCATCTTCGAAATGTGGATCCGCGGTGAAACGCGCAACCGAAGCGGGAAGGGCAGCAAGGTCTTCCTCTTCGCTCCAGCGCGGCTGGCCCACGGTCGAAAGCAGGATGATGGCAATGAACAGCGCCGTCGTTGCCGCCCAGGTCCACCATTTATAGCCCCCACCCATATGCATCGTGTTGAAGAAATGCCGGATCGTCACCCCCATCAGGAAGACAAGCGCGGCGATCAGCCAGTTGAACTCGGACGCGAAAGAAAGCGGGTAGTGGTTCGACAGCATCAGGAAGATGACGGGCAGTGTCAGATAGTTGTTATGGGTCGAGCGTTGCTTTGCGATCTTGCCATACTTGGGGTCGGGCGTGCGCCCGGCCTTGAGATCGGCCACAACGATTTTCTGGTTGGGGATGATGATGAAGAACACATTGCCCGACATGATCGTGGCGGTGAATGCCCCCAGATGCAGAAGTGCCGCGCGGCCCGTGAAGACCTGCGTATATCCCCAGGCCATGATCACCAGCAGAACGAAGAGCAGCACCATCAGGCGGGTGTTGTCCTCGCCAAAGCGGGATTTGCAGAGCTGGTCATAGATCACCCAGCCAAAGCCCAGCGATGCCAGCGAAATCGCGACCGCCTGCCAGACGGCAAGATCGGCCCGTCCTGCATCAATCAGGTAGAATTCGGCACCGACATAGTAGATCAGCACCAGCAGAACGAAGCCAGAAAGCCAGGTCGAGTAGCTTTGCCATTTGTGCCAGATCAGATGATCGGGCATCTTGTCGGGCGCAACCAGATATTTCTGGATATGGTAGAAGCCGCCGCCATGGACTTGCCATTCCTCGCCATGCGCGCCGGGGGCGAGGGAGGGCGATTTGCGCAGGCCCAGATCGAGGGCAATGAAATAGAAACTTGATCCGATCCAGGCAATCGCCGTGATCACATGCAGCCAGCGCACGGCAAATTCAGCCCAGGCGCCCCAGACAGCCAGCTCCAGCATCGGCCACCTCCTTTTTCTGGTTACGTTTCGCCCACCCTATACCGGGCAGTCGCTTTCTGTTAATTCCAGAAAACACCGATCACTTTCAAATGCAGCTTGAAAATCGCCATGGCCTATCTCAGCAATGTCCAGATGTTCGTGCGTGTCTATGAATTGGGCAGCATGTCGGCGGCCGCGCGCGATCAGCGCACGTCGCCTGCTGTGGCGTCGGCCCGCGTGGCAGAGTTGGAGAAACATCTGGGCGTGCGCCTGTTCAACCGCACGACCCGGTCGCTGCAGCCGACGTCGAACGGGCAGATTTTCTATGAGGGCGCGCTCAAGATCCTGGAGGCGATTTCAGAGGCCGAGGGCGCGCTGACCCATGCCACGGCGAAGCCGCGCGGCACGCTGTTTGTCGCGGCCCCCCTTGGCATCGGTCGACGGCTGATCGCGCCGTATGTGCCCAGTTTCAAGGACGAGAATCCCGAGATCGAATTGCGGTTGCGGCTGTCCGATCGCAGCATCGATGTCACTGCCGAGGGGCTGGATCTGGTCTTTCATCTGGGCACGCTGGAAGATTCTACCCTGAAGATGCGCGTGATCGCAGAGTGTCCGCGCGTGCTTTGTGCCGCCCCGGAATATATTGCGCGGCGCGGTAAGCCTGCAGATGGTGTGGCGCTGGTGCGCGACCAGCATGACTGTCTGAACCTGCGCTTTCCGGGTGCACGCGAATTTCAATGGACGCTGCAAGGGCCAGACGGCCCGCAGCGCCACAAGATCAGCGGCCCGTTCGAATCAGACGATGGCGATGTGCTGACCGGCTGGGCACTGGACGGGCGCGGGATCGTGATGAAGCCCGTGTTCGAAGTTGCGGAGCATCTGGTCAACGGCACGCTTGTTCCAGTGGCAGAGGCCTCACCTCCCCTGCCTGTCACCCTGGCCGCATTGACACCGCACCGGCGTCTGCGCGATCCGAAAGTAACGATCTTCGCTGACTTCATCGCAGCCCGGATCAAGGCCGCGCTGGCAGAGGCAGAAAAAGCGCTGGCTCAGCTTCCGCGATAGGTCGAAAATCCGAAGGGCGACAGCAGCAGTGGTACATGGTAATGGCTGTCGGGGTCGCTGATACCGAAGCGAATAGGCACTTCGTCCAGAAACAGAGGATCAGCCCCGGCCTGCCCGGTCGCGCGCAGGTAGTCGCCTGCAGCGAAAACCAGTTCATAGACGCCAACCGCGAACCGGTCCGCGGGCAGAATCGGGCTGTCCGTGCGCCCGTCATCATTGGTCCGCATCGTCACGACCAATTCCCGCGTATCGTTACCAAGTCGATAGAGCGTGATCTCCAGCCCCTTGGCGGGCAGACCGCGTGCTGTATCCAGAACATGCGTTGTCAGAAAACCGGCCATAATGCTCTCCTGCTGATACGGATTTGCCTGATCTTGCAGCGCATGGGGATAAACATCCAGCCCCTTGCCCATGGCGTAGATTTGAGGTCTTTCAAAAATTCCCAGAAAGCGGAATTGATTATTCTGCTTTAGAACAAAATAAACAGACTGTCTGGAGGAACACCGTGCATCGCTACCCGCGCAATCTGACTGGTTATGGTGCCACGCCCCCCAAGGCCAACTGGCCGGGCGGAGCAAAGATCGCGATCTCACTCGTGTTGAACTATGAAGAGGGCGGCGAGAACTGCCTGCTGCATGGTGATGCGGCGTCTGAGGGCTTTCTCTCCGATATTCCCGGTGCGCAGCCCTGGCCGGGGATGCGGCACTGGAACATGGAATCGATTTATGACTACGGTGCGCGGGCTGGATTCTGGCGGTTGCACCGCCTCTTCACCGCGCGCGGACTGCCTGTCACCATCTACGGTGTGGCTTCGGCGCTGGCTCGGAACCCTGAACAGGTTGCTGCGATGAAGGCGGCCGATTGGGAAATCGCCAGCCACGGGCTGAAATGGGTCGAACACCGCGATATGCCCGAAGAAGAGGAACGCGCCGCGATCCTGGAAGCGATCCGCCTGCACACCGAAGTCGTAGGCGAGCCGCCACGCGGTTGGTATACCGGGCGCTGTTCGGTCAACACTGTGCGACTGGCCGCCGAGACCGGACAGCTCGACTGGATTTCTGACACTTATGACGATGACCTGCCGCACTGGATGGAATTCGGCGACCGTGATCAACTGATCCTGCCCTATACACTGGAAGCCAATGACATGCGCTTCGCCACGGCACCGGGCTGGGTCACAGGTCGTGATTTCGAGGAGTATCTGAAAGACGCCTTCGACGTGCTTTATGCGGAAGGCGAGGCTGGCAGTCCGAAGATTCTGTCGATTGGCCTGCATTGCCGCCTGATCGGGCGACCGGGCAAGATCGCAGGCCTGATGCGCTTTCTCGATCACGCCCAGGCGCATGACGGCGTCTGGTTCGCCCGCCGTCAGGACATCGCGCAGCATTGGGCGGCAACGCACCCCCACCAGCGCCGCGAACGTCCCAGCGCGATGGACCGCGCGGCCTTCGTGGCAAAGTTCGGCGGCATCTTTGAACATTCTTCCTGGGTCGCGGAAACGGCCCATGCGCTGGAACTCGGCCCCGCCCATGACAGCGCGACGGGTCTGGCCAATGCGCTGGCCCGTGCCTTTCGATCCGCAAGTGATGACCAGCGCATGGCCGTTCTGCGCGCCCACCCAGACCTTGCGGGCAAGCTCGCCGCCGCCAAGCGCCTGACCGCCGAATCGACCCATGAACAGGCCAGCGCCGGGCTCGATGCGCTGACTGACGAAGAACGCGCGACCTTCCAGCGCCTGAACACCGCCTATGTCGAAAAGCACGGCTTCCCCTTCATCATCGCCGTGCGCGACAATACCAAGGCCAGCATCCTGCAAGCCTTCCACGACCGGCTGGACAATGACAATGCCACCGAATTCGCGACGGCCTGCGCCCAGGTCGAACGCATCGCGGAACTGCGGCTGAAGGACATCCTGCCCTGATGGTTTCATCTTGCCACAAATACTCAACACGCCCTCACGCCACAGCCCAAGGCCGGACATGACGCGCATCCTGACCACCGAGCCCCTGACCGCGATAGCCTTCGCCCCCTTCGGCGAAGTGCTCGACGCAACAGGCAACCCCGACAAGCTGATCAATCAGGGCCTGTGCGGGCGCTTCCATGACCGCGCGCGCCTCGATTTCGGCGACGGGGGCCGCGCAGGCATCTCGATCTTCGACGCCCAGCCCCGCGCCCTGCCCTATACGCTTGAGATGGTCGAGCGGCACCCGGATGGAAGTCAGGCTTTCATTCCGATGCAGAACACACCGTTTCTGGTGATTGTCGCGCAAGATATGGGCGGGACGCCCGACACGCCGCGCGCATTTCTGACAAATGGCGCACAGGGCATCAATTTCCATCGCAATATCTGGCATGGGGTGCTCACCCCGCTCAGCCAGCCCGCGCTCTTTGCGGTCATCGACCGGATCGGGCCAACGCCGAACCTTGAAGAACACTGGTTTTCAACCCCGTGGGAGGTGCGCGGCCCGGCTTGAGGAGGAAGCTGCCCGCAACCTGTTCCGAACCCGAGGGTCAAGCCACCCTTCGGGATCATCTCCCGCATGTCTGAGGAGGACGCGACCATGGCTGACGCAACACTGGGCACACCGGAGCAACTCCGCGACCCCGACTATACCCCGCCGCTCTACAAGGCGATTCCACTGGGCGTGCAGCATGTGCTGGCGATGTTCGTGTCGAACGTCACCCCTGCCATCATCGTCGCAGGTGCTGCGGGCTTCGGGTTTGGATCTGGCTCGCCAGATTTCCCGAACCTGATCTACATGCTGCAGATGTCGATGTTCTTCGCAGGTGTGGCGACACTCTTGCAGACCATCACCTTCGGCCCGGTCGGCGCGCGACTGCCCATCGTGCAGGGCACATCCTTCGCCTTCATCCCGATCATGATCCCGCTTGTGGCCGGCAAGGGCGTCGATGCCATGGCCGCTGTCATGGGCGGTATTCTCGTGGGGGGGCTGTTTCACGCGGCCCTTGGCACCGTGATCGGGCGCATCCGCTTCGCCCTGCCCCCACTGGTCACGGGCCTTGTGGTCACGATGATCGGCCTCGCGCTGGTTCGGGTGGGTGTGCAATATGCCGCGGGCGGTGTGCCGCTGATGGGCACGGACCAGTTCGGCAATCTGCAAAGCTGGTCGATTGCGCTGGTGGTGATCTTCGTCACGCTGGGGCTGAAATTCTTTGCGCGCGGGATGCTCTCGGTCTCGGCGGTGCTGCTGGGTCTCTTCGCGGGCTATATCGTGGCCCTGATGATGGGCAAGGTCAATTTCGCCCCCATCGGCACGGCTGCACCCTTTGCCCTGCCAAATCCGTTGCATTTCGGGCTGGAATTCACCGCCGCGGCCATCATCGGCTTCTGTGCCATGGCCTTTGTCTCGGCGGTCGAGACCGTGGGCGATGTCTCGGGGATCACCAAGGGCGGTGCCGGGCGCGAGGCGACCGAACGCGAGATCGAAGGTGCGACCTATGCTGACGGGATCGGCACAGCGGTTTCCGGCCTGTTCGGGGCGCTCCCGAATACCAGCTTCAGCCAGAATGTGGGCCTGATCGCCATGACCGGGGTCATGAGCCGTCATGTCGTGACCATCGGGGCCATTTTTCTGATCTTCGCAGGGCTGTTTCCGAAAGTCGGGGCGGTGATCTCCACCATCCCCATCGAAGTGCTGGGCGGCGGTGTCATCGTGATGTTCGGCATGGTCGTCGCGGCGGGCATCTCGATGCTGTCCGATGTGCTGTGGAACCGGCGCAATATGGTGATCTTCGCGATTGCGCTCTCACTGGGGTTAGGGCTGCAACTGGAGCCTTCGGCGTTGCAGCACTTGTCGGATACGCCCCGCGTGTTGTTGACCTCGGGGATTCTGCCCGCCGCTGCGATTGCCATTATCCTGAACCTGATCCTGCCCCGCGATCTGGTGGGAGAGGCGTCAGCGAAAGCTTCGAACGGCGCGCAGGGTCACGGCGCGGGCACGAACTGACTGCAAGACAAATGATGTGACGGGGCCGGTTGGGACAAGCTCAACCTGCCCCACCTTCATGTCGGACGGGATAGGTAAGTGCCACAGGCAAGCCGGGTGGACAGCCAGATTCCGCGATTGATCAGCGCGGACGGTGCAGCCCGCGTCGCCTCAGCCCAAGTCGGTGCGCCCACCGAAAAGCTGGTCCATCGTCAACGAAGGCTGCGCGCAGCCCGCTTCGCCAACGATCCGCGCCGGTATCCCTGCAACGGTCTTGCGCGCAGGCACATCTTCAAGCACCACCGACCCGGCAGCGATCCGGGCACAATCGCCCACGCGGATATTGCCCAACACCTTGGCCCCGGCCCCGATCAGCACCCCGTCGCCGATCTTGGGATGACGATCACCATCTTCCTTGCCCGTTCCGCCCAAGGTGACGGAATGCAGCATCGAGACATTATCCCCAACCACGGCGGTTTCCCCCACGACGATGGAATGGGCATGATCGATCATGATCCCCTTGCCGATCCGCGCGCCGGGATGAATATCCACGCCAAAGCACTCGGACACCCGCATCTGGATCAGGCTTGCGAAATCCGAACGCCCCTGATTGCACAGCCAATGCGCGATCCGATAGGCCTGAACCGCCTGAAAGCCCTTGAAATAGAGAAGTGGTTTCAGAAACCTGTTGCAGGCCGGATCGCGCTCATAAGTCGCCACGATATCCGCGCGCGCAGCCTCACCCAGACCGGGATCATCGGCATGGGCCGCGTCCATGATTTCGCGCAGAATCTGCTCTGACATTTCGGCAGAGGCCAGTTTTTGCGACAGACGGAAGGCAAGCGCCTGCTCCAGCGTACGGTGATGCAGGATCGAGGAATGGAACATCCCCCCCAGAAGCGGCTCCTGTTCGACCGAGGCCTGTGCTTCGTGGCGGATCTTCTCCCAGACGGGATCCAGACGCGCGACCCGGTTTGTCACTTGCGACGTCGGCTCTTTGCGGGCGGGCATGGTCATCCTTCCTGACAGTCAGATCGTGCAGCGTATGCACGAGAGTTCACATAAGGACTCTAACACGAAAAGCAACGCCTGACGCAGTGATATTCCCCCACCTCAGCCGCGCGCAAGCAGTTGCAACGCGCGCAACCGCGCAGGCGGAATGGCAGCAGCCTCGACCGCAGTGAAGACATGCAGCGTATCAAGCTCATGGTCGATCACCGCATGATCCGACACCCACCCCCCCAGACCAAGATAAAGCCGTAACAGCGCCGGCACCTGACGCAGGCCCGTCATTTCTGCGCCTTCACCCGCCGTTGGCAAATCCAGCACATGCGTCACAGCGCGACCGGGGCGAAGATGCACAGGACCGATATGATTCGCTGCCAGATAGCGCAACGCCCCGGCATGGCGGGCCGGGTCCGCGCCCCGAAACGAGGCGCAACCGATCAGCAATTCGCTGCCGCTTTCCAGTGCCATCCGCGTCAGCCCGGCCAGCAGCGCGCGCAACAGGTCAGGGTCGTGCACATGGGCCGCATCGATGCAGATGCGCCCGATCTCCAGGCAGCGCCGCCTGCTATCTCCCAACTCGCCCAGATCGTAGAATTGCGCAGTATAGCAATCGCGGATGCTGCTGGCGTCTTGCAGAACGCGCAGGCGCGCGGCGGCCAGCACTTCCTGATCAGCGGCCTTTCGGATCAGCAGATGTCGGCAAAGCGGGTCAAAACGATCCATGTCGCTGACACCGGGTGCGCCTCGGAAACGGGTGTCCCGCAAGCGCTGCACGGCGGCCATATCCGCTGTGCTGCTTGCCAGTCCGACATGCAGGACGCCAAGTGCAAAACCCCATTGCACTGGCGCGGCCGCAGGGTCACGAAACGGATCACAGTCACGATTGCCGGTCATGCCAGTTCTCTGCCTTGCTGCACGACAGACGGGCAAGACGCGCCCTAGCGCCCACCCAGCATCTGCGCCGGATTGAATTGCCCGAAATTCGAGAAGAGCTGTCGCAGGATCGTCGCGCTGGACAATCCCGGCGATGTCACGCGCCGCGAGAGCGCAACCACTTCGCCCTGCTCCAGTCCGAACCGCTCGACATTCGAGACGCGCCCGGCACCATCGAAGGAAACCGTGACCACTTCGCGCTTGATCTCGACGGGTGGCCGCCAGCCTTCATCGCGCCAGTCACTTTGAACGTAATACCAGGCCGAACCTTCCATCACCCCGGTCAGGCCCGGACGACCGATCTTTTCTGCAACTGTGTCACGCGTATCGCGACCCACTTCGATATCCGCCAGCAACCCATCATCAGGCGCATAGCCATGAAAGCGCAGGATCGGACTGCACCCTGCAAGGGCAAGTGCAAAAACTGCAGTGAGGGCGATCAACAGCCAGCGATGTATCATCTTGTCCGAGCGTCCCCAATTGCATTCGTCGTAACATGTTTTGGCCAATTCCCCCCCACCATCGGGGAAAACCACCCACTTTCACGCTCAGGGATACAGAAGGACGCCACGCTATTCAAGAATGGAACGTGATACGCTATGGGATTGTGCATGCAGGAACCATCAGAGGAAACCCGATCCGTGACCGTGCCCCCCCCTTCCATCGACGCAGTGTCCCTGATGCCCCCCCTCAAGGTATCCCTCCTGAGTGGCCGCAAGACCGTGATGATCGACCTTGACCCTGATGTCGCGCAACGGCAGCAGATTGCCGCCCTGCTGGGGCTTTCGGCGCTGCGCAAGTTCCGCTTCAAGGGGGCCCTGCAACCCCTGCGCCGCTCCGACTGGGAACTGGTCGCGGAATTGGGCGCAACGGTGGTACAGCCCTGCGCTGTCTCGCTCGTGCCCGTCATGACACGGATCGACGAAACCGTGACGCGTCGCTTTCTGGCCGATCTGCCACAGCCAACGGGGCTGGAAGTCGAAATGCCTGAAGATGACACGCTCGAGGCTCTGGGCGCCGAAATTGACATCTCGGCCATCGCGCTTGAGGCGCTGTCACTGGCCTTGCCTGCCTTTCCGCGCGCCCCCGATGCCACCTTGTCACCGTCTGGCGCGCTGGATGTCACCCCGCCGGGCGCCGCACCGATACCTGAGTCGCGCCCCAAACCCTTTGCGGGGCTCGCCGCGCTGAAAGGCAAACTTGATGCGCGCAACGGAAAGACGCCTGAAAGCGACGAATGAGCCTTGCGCTGACACGATTTATCACTATTTTGCGCGGCTCATGAATTGAGGGCTTGGAAGCCACGGGCAATCCGTGTATTCCCCGCCGAAATCGCATCTTCCCACTATCGCGTCGGGACGGCCCAACTCTTGGGTGAATGGTCCGGATGCTCTGAAAACAGAGGTTTGACATGGCTGTTCAACAGAACCGCGTGACCCGCTCCCGCCGTAACATGCGCCGCGCGCATGACGCTCTGGTGGCGGCCAATCCCAACGAGTGCACCAATTGCGGTGAACTCAAGCGCCCGCATCACGTCTGCCCGTCCTGCGGTCATTATGGTGATCGTGAAGTCGTGGCCCAGACCGGCACGGTCGATCTGGAAGACGACGCGGCCTGAGGTTGACGACCCCCCGCAGGGGGTCGGCCTTGAAAAGCGCCGCACGGCATGACGCAAGCACAATCCAGCAGGATCACGATTTCCGTTGACGCCATGGGGGGCGATCAAGGCCCCTCTGCGGTGGTTGAGGGATGCGCGCAATCCGCCGCGAAGAATGACGCGATCGGATTCCTTCTGCATGGCGATGAAGCCCAGCTTGCTCCGCTCGTCGCGCGACACCCGGAACTTGCCGCGATAACCCGCATCCAGCACAGCCCTGATGTTGTGCGCATGGACGACAAGCCCAGCCAGGTGATGCGGCGCGGGCGCGAAACCTCTATGTGGTCGGCGCTGACGGCACTGCGCGAAGGCGAAGCCCAGGCGGTCGTTTCCTGTGGCAATACCGGCGCATTGCTGGCTGTGGCCATGCTGCGCCTGCGCAAGCTTCATGGTGTGCATCGCCCGGCGATCGCCTGCCTCTGGCCCTCGCGGGGCGAAAGTGGTTTCAACACCATGCTCGATGTCGGCGCGGATGTGCGTGCTGACGAGGAATCACTCCTGCAATACGCGCTGATGGGGGCTGCCTATTACCGCAACGCCTTTGATGCGCCGCGCCCGCGTGTTGGCCTGCTGAATGTCGGGACCGAAGAACACAAGGGCCGCGCCGAGATCAAGGAAGCTGCGCAACTGATCGCGGATGCCGCCGAAATCGGGCGCTATGACTTCGTCGGATTCGTCGAGGGGACGGATCTGGCCTCGGCGCATGTCGATGTGATCGTGACGGATGGATTCACCGGCAATGTTGCGCTGAAAACAGGCGAGGGCACGGCCAGGCTGATCAGCGATACGCTGCGCGAGGAACTCACCTCCTCGCTGCTGTCGAAACTGGGCGGGCTGGCTGCTTACGGCCCGCTGAAGCGCTTGCAGAAGCGCATGGACCCGCGGCGCATGAATGGTGGTGTGTTTCTGGGACTGAACGGAACCGTGGTGAAATCGCACGGCTCCGCCGATGCGACGGGGGTTTCCGCTGCGATCAAGCTCGCCTTTCGGCTGGCGCAATCGGGTTTCCAGGACCGCATGGCCGATCGCCTGGCCTCGGTCGCGGATGCCCTGCAAGAACGCATGCTGAGCCGCGAGGCAGCGGCCAAACCGGCGAACGAGAACGAAGATACGCAAGACATGGGGCAAGCATGAGCCTGATCCGTCCTGTCATTCTGGGCACCGGCCATTATCTGCCCGCAAATGTCGTCGAGAACGCCGCATTCGCCACGACACTGGACACAAGCGATGACTGGATCGTGTCGCGCTCTGGCATCGAGCGGCGGCATTTCGCAGCAGAGGGCGAATACACATCCGATCTGGCAACACATGCTGCGCGTGCGGCACTGGACAATGCCGGAATTTCAGCCGACGAGATCGACGCCGTGATTGTCGCCACATCGACACCGGATTACACTTTCCCGGCGGTCGCTACACAGGTGCAAGCCAATCTGGGCATCACCTCGGGCTTTGCCTTTGACATTCAGGCGGTTTGCGCGGGCTTCGTCTTTGCGCTTGCCAATGCCAGCGGGCTGATCCTGGCCGGTCAGGCGAAACGTGTCCTTGTTATCGGGGCCGAGACATTTTCGCGCATCATGGATCCGACTGACCGCAGCACGGTCGTTCTGTTCGGTGACGGTGCCGGGGCGCTGGTTCTCGAAGCGCAAGAGGGCACTGGCGCCAACACGGATCGCGGCGTGCTGTCCTGCGATCTGAACTCGGACGGGCGCTACCGTGATCTGCTTTATGTCGATGGCGGCGTTTCACGCACGGGCCAGGCCGGTTATCTGCGGATGCAGGGCCGCGAAGTGTTCCGCCATGCCGTCGAGAAGCTTGCGTCAACCGCAACAACCGCCCTGAACAAGGCCGGACTGACGGCGGCGGATGTCGACTGGATCGTGCCGCATCAGGCCAATCTGCGTATCATCAAGGGCACAGCCCAGAAGCTGGGCTTGCCAATGGAGCGTGTCGTCGTGACGGTGCAGGATCACGGGAACACCTCGGCGGCTTCGATTCCGCTGGCACTCTCGGTGGCCAATGCCGAAGGTCGCTTCACAAAGGGCGACCTGATCCTGACCGAAGCGATTGGCGGCGGGCTGAGCTGGGGCGCTGTTGCGCTGCGCTGGTAGCGCAATCGGCGCTTTCAGGCCACTAGACAACCCCCTGATATTGACTCGAAAATCGCTTTCCCCCATGCTGCCCGGCAAACGAGGGGGTAACAATGTCTGACAAGACCTTGACACGCATGGACCTGACAGATGCGGTATTCCGCGAAGTCGGGTTGTCACGGAATGAATCTGCCTTGCTGGTGGACTCGGTATTGCAGCATGTGTCTGATGCGCTGGTGCGGGGCGAGCAGGTGAAAATCTCTTCGTTCGGGACGTTTTCCGTGCGCGACAAGAATGCGCGTGTCGGACGCAACCCCAAGACAGGCGAGGAAGTGCCGATCTCGCCGCGCCGGGTTCTGACATTCCGCCCCTCGCATCTGATGAAAGAGCGCGTGGCCGAGGGTAATCGCAGATAGG
>JAFIEL010000233.1 GCA_020832585.1 Natronohydrobacter sp.
ACGCAAACTCGTCATTATCGGCGCGGGCATGGCCTCGGGCCGGGTGCTGGAGCATCTGCTGGCACAAGAGCCGGACGGCTGGGATGTCACGCTCTTCAACGCCGAGCCGCGCGGGAATTATAACCGGATCATGCTCTCGCCGGTCCTGTCGGGGGAAAAGACCTATCAAGACATCATCACCCATGATGATGACTTCTACGCGCAGAAGCGGATCACCTGTCGGTTCGGGGAAAGCGTGGTCAGGATCGACCGACAGAACAAGGTCGTCACTTCGACAGAAGGGGGCGCGCCCTATGACAAACTGCTGATCGCGACTGGATCCGCGCCGTTCATCATCCCGGTTGCGGGGCGTGATCTGCCCGGCGTCGTGACCTATCGCGATCTGGACGACACCAATGCGATGATCGCGGCTTCGGACACGCCCGGCGCAAAGGCCGTGGTGATCGGCGGCGGGCTTCTGGGGCTGGAGGCGGCAGCGGGGCTTGCCTTGCGCGGGATGGAGGTGACGGTCATCCATCTGATGGGGCATCTGATGGAGCGCCAGCTGGATCCGGCGGCAGGCTATCTGCTGCAAAAGGATCTGGAAGCGCGCGGGATCCGCGTGCTTTGCAAGGGCGCGACCAAGGCCATTCTGGGCAAGGATCGGGTCGAGGCGGTGCTTCTGGAGGATGGCACAACCTACCCCGCCGATCTGGTCTGCATGGCCGTGGGTATCCGGCCCGAAACCCGCATTGCCACGGATGCCGCGCTGGAAGTGGCGCGCGGGGTGGTGGTGAATGATCAGATGGTCACGTCTGATCCCGATATTCTGGCGGTCGGCGAATGTGTCGAACATGACAGCCAGCTTTTCGGACTTGTGGCACCGCTTTATGATCAGGCGAAAGTCGTGGCGGCCACACTTCTGGGGCAGGATGCGGCGTTTCGACCTGTCCAGACTGCAACCAAGCTGAAAGTGACCGGTGTCGATCTGTTCAGCGCAGGCGATTTTGCGGATGGCGAGGGGCGCGAGGATATCGTGTTTCGCGACCCGGCGCGCGGGGTCTACAAGCGGTTGGTCATCGAAAACGACCGGCTGATCGGGGCCGTCATGTATGGTGACACGGGCGACGGGTCGTGGTTTTTCGGGCTGATCAAGGACGGCACGGACATCGCGGCCATGCGCGACACGCTGATCTTTGGTCCGGCCTATCAGGGGGGTGCTTCAGCGGACCCTCTGGCAGCCGTTGCAGCCTTGCCGCTTGATGCGGAGATCTGTGGCTGCAACGGCGTATGCAAGGGAACGATCCTGAAAGCCATCGACGGCGGGGCCGCGACCCTTGGCGATATTCGCGCCACCACCAAGGCGAGTGCGTCCTGCGGCACCTGCACCGGGCTGGTCGAACAGGTTCTGGCAAGCGCGCTTGGCGATGCGTTCGAAAAACCCGCCGCGCAACCGATCTGCGGCTGCACGGACCTGACGCACGAGGATGTGCGCCGCCTGATCAAGGCGCGCGAGCTGAAATCCATGCCTGCGGTGATGCAGGAACTGGGCTGGAAAACATCCTGCGGCTGCCATGTCTGTCGCCCGGCGCTGAATTTCTACCTGCTGGCTGACTGGCCGTTGGATTATACCGACGATGCGCAATCGCGCTTCGTGAACGAACGCAACCACGCCAATATCCAGAAGGACGGCACCTATTCGGTGGTCCCGCGCATGTGGGGCGGCATGACCAACCCGCGCGAATTGCGCGCGATTGCCGATGCGGCGGACAAATACAATGTCCCTGCCGTCAAGGTGACAGGCGGGCAGCGGGTCGATCTGCTGGGCGTTCGCAAAGCAGACCTGCCGAATATCTGGGCCGATCTGAATGCGGCGGGGCTGGTCAGCGGGCATGCCTATTCCAAGGGGCTGCGCACGGTGAAAACCTGCGTGGGCACGGATTTCTGCCGCTTCGGCACGCAGGATTCGACGGGTCTGGGGATCAAGCTGGAACAACGCCTCTGGGGGTCGTGGACGCCGCATAAGGTGAAGCTGGCGGTCTCTGGCTGCCCGAGGAATTGCGCAGAGGCAACCTGCAAGGATGTGGGGATCATCTGCGTGGATTCGGGCTATGAAATCGGCGTCGGTGGGGCCGCGGGCATGGATCTGAAGGAGGTCGAGCGGCTGGCCAAGGTCGCAACCGAGCAGGAGGCCATCGACCTGACGGTGGCTTTTGTCCAGCTATATCGCGAACACGCCAAATATCTGGACCGGCCCTATAAATGGCTGGCCAAGGTGGGCTTGCCTTGGGTGAAGGCGCAGGTGGTCGATGATCCGGAGAACCGCGCGGCGCTGATCGCCCGGTTCGATCTGTCGCAAACGGTCTATCAGCGCGACCCCTGGGCGGAGCGCGCCACATCACAGGCACAAGCGGATTTCGCGCCGCTGGCCGATCTGACACGGGAGGCAGCGGAATGAGCTGGCTGGATATTGGCGCGCTGGAGGATATCCCGCAACGTGGCGCACGTGTGATCAGGACGGCGCATGGCTGTGTGGCGGTGTTTCGTACCGGAGATGATCAGGTCTTTGCGATAGACGACCGCTGCCCGCACAAGGGGGGGCCGCTCTCTGAGGGGATCGTGCATGGCCATGCCGTGACCTGCCCGTTGCATAACTGGGTGTTCTCGCTGGAAACGGGACTGGCGCAGGGTGCGGATGAGGGGGCGGTTCACACCTATCCCGCGCGGGTCGAGGGGGGGCGTATCCTGCTGGACGCGGCGCGGCTGGTCCGGGGGGCTGCTGCATGAGCGTGCGCTCGACCTGCCCCTATTGCGGTGTGGGCTGCGGGGTAATCGCCACGCCCGACGGCGCTGGTGGCGCGCAAGTCACGGGTGACGCGGCGCATCCGGCCAATCTCGGGCGGCTGTGTTCCAAGGGCACTGCCTTGGGGCAGACATTGGGGCTGGAGGAACGGGTGCTTGCGCCGCTGATAGGTGGGCGGGCGGCGGATTGGGACCGCGCGCTTGATCTGGTGTCGGATCGCTTCACCGATGCGCTGGCGCAGCATGGGCCGGACTCGGTGGCCTTCTACCTGTCCGGCCAGATGCTGACCGAGGATTATTATGTCGCCA
>JAFIEL010000025.1 GCA_020832585.1 Natronohydrobacter sp.
GTCGCCGTCAAGCCCTGCGGCCTCGACCGGCACCACCTCGGCAGGCAGATGCGCACGCAGCCGTGCCATCAGATCGGAATTGTGCCGTCCCCCACCACAGACCAGCACCCGCGCCGGGCTTTCGGGCAGGTGGTCAAACCCTGCCGCGACCGAACCCGCGACACATTCCGACAGCGTAGCCAACGCGTCCGAATCGCCCAGATGCGCCACCCGCGCGCCCAATCCCGGAAAATCGCGGTCCAGCGATTTGGGCGGCACGCGCAGGAAATAGCCCTCTCGCAGAAAATCCTGCACCACGCCCATATCGGGCGTGCCAGACGCGGCCAAAGCGCCGCCCTCATCACGGGCCAGCCCCAGCCGCGCATGGCACAGATCATCCATCGGCGCATTGGCAGGGCCCGTGTCAAAAGCCAGCAGCGCACCGGGCGCCTCGGGCTTCTCAAAACGCGGGTCCACCCATGTCAGATTGCCCACCCCGCCAAGGTTCAGAAACACCAAGGGCGCATCCGCCCCGATATGACGCGCCAATGCGAAATGGTAGAAAGGTGCCAGCGGCGCACCCTGCCCGCCCAGTTTCACATCGGACGAGCGGAAATCCCAGACCACAGGCACGCCTGAAACCAGCGCCAGCACATCGCCCGATCCGGCCTGATGGGTGCCCCGCCCGCGCGGCTCATGCGCCAGCGTCTGGCCGTGAAACCCGATCAGATCGACCCCCTCGAAGCGCGCGATGATCTCTGCATGGGCGGTCTCGACGATCTCGGCAGCCTGCTCCACGCCCGGCTCCCCCGGCCAAAGCCCCATCGCGGCGCGCAGCACCCCGCGCTCGGACTCCGTGAACGGGCGAAACGCGACAGGCCCAAAGGCGCGGACCGCTTCGCCATCGGTCTCCAGCACCGCCGCATCCACCCCGTCGAAAGACGTGCCCGACATGAGCCCCAACACGCGCTTGAACTCACTTTTCAACATGGGCTTTTCCTTGGGCGGTCACAGGGCTATAGATCGCCCCATTCTGCCAGCCGGGACAAGCGAAAATGACCTACACCCCCAAATCGGATTTCATCCGCATCATGGCCGAGCGCGGCTTCCTCGCCGATTGCACAGATCTGCAGGGTCTGGACGAGGCGCTGATCAAAGGGGTGGTGCCCGCCTATATCGGCTATGACGCGACCGCGAAATCGCTGCATGTTGGGCATTTGCTGAACATCATGGTGCTGCGCTGGTTGCAGAAAACCGGCCACAAGCCGATCACCCTGATGGGCGGCGGCACGACCAAGGTGGGCGATCCTTCCTTCCGGTCAGAGGAACGCCCATTGCTGGACGCCGCTGCGATTGACAGCAATATCAACGGCATGCAGCAGGTTTTCGCGAAATACCTGGCCTATGGTGACGGGCCAAGTGACGCGATCATGCTCAACAATGCCGAATGGCTGGACGGGCTGAACTACCTCGATTTCCTGCGCGATGTGGGGCGGCATTTCTCGGTCAACCGGATGCTGTCCTTTGAATCGGTCAAATCACGGCTGGATCGTGAACAGTCTCTGTCTTTCCTCGAATTCAACTACATGATCCTGCAAGCCTATGATTTCGTGGAAATCTACCGTCGTCATGGCTGCCTGTTGCAGATGGGCGGGTCGGATCAGTGGGGCAATATCGTCAACGGGATCGACCTTGCCCGCCGGATTGCCGATGCCGAAATCTACGGCCTGACGACGCCGCTTCTGACCACCTCGGACGGGCGCAAGATGGGCAAAAGCCAGGGCGGCGCGATCTGGCTCAATGCCGATATGCTCTCGCCCTATGAATTCTGGCAATTCTGGCGCAACACGACAGATGCCGATGTGGGCCGATTCCTCAAGCTCTACACGGAATTGCCGGTGGACGAGTGCAACCGCCTTGGCGCGCTGGAAGGAGCCGAGATCAACGCGGCCAAGATCATCCTCGCCAATGAGGTGACGCGCCTGTGTCACGGCGATGAAGCCGCGCAGGCCGCTGAGGCCACCGCGCGCGAGGTGTTCGAGAAAGGCGGGCTTGGCGATGACCTACCGACGCTCACGCTTGCAGCGTCCGAATTGACCGATGGCATTTCCATCTCGCAACTCTTCGTGCGTGCGGGGCTGGCGAAATCCGGCAAGGACGCGAAGCGCCTGATCACCGAGGGTGGCGCGCGGGCCAATGATACGCCCGTCACCGATGCAGGCCAGATGATCCATGCGGCCGACTTGTCTGCACCGCTGAAACTGACTGCGGGCAAGAAACGGCATGCGCTGGTGACACTGGAAAGCTGACCCAGCCCATGTGACCCTCCGGTTTCCCAAAAGCGACCCCACAGTGTCGTGATTTGTGGAACCGGACCAAATGGTTATTCGTTGCACAAATTCAGATAATTCGGAGTGTACGAGATGACCAATTCCCCCCTGACACGCCGCGCGATGCTGTCCACGGCCACGCTGGCCCTGGGCACGCTCGCCCTGCCGGGCGTGATTCGCGCGCAATCCCTGCCCGATTACGAAGACGAAGGCAGCGCTGATACCGTGCGGCGCAATGTCATGGGGTTTGTCAGCCACGAGTGGAAAGATCATTTCACCCATCTGCGCAAGGGCGCGATCCTGTGCGACACCCAATCGCGCGCCGTGCATTTCTGGGCCGAAGATGAGGAAACCTATCTCTCCTACCCCAGTTCCGTGCCCATGACCGAGGAATTCACCCGGCGCGGCATGACCGAAGTGACGTTGAAGCGCTATATGCCGACCTGGATCCCCACCCCCAACATGCGCGAGCGCGACCCGTCGCTCCCCGAACGTGTCGAGGGCGGCGACCCCAAGAACCCGATGGGCACGCGCGCGATGAACCTGAGCTGGCAATATTACCGTGTTCATGGAATCGACAACCCGGCGAAAGTGGGGCGGCGTGCGTCAAATGGTTGCTTCGGGCTGATCAATGCCCATGTCGAAGAACTCTACGAGCTTGTCGAGGTCGGCACCCAGGTTCGTGTGATCTGATCAGAACCAAAGCGTTGACGCCCTGCAACAGCTTGCAGGGCGCTTGTAGTAGCGCGGCAACAGTTGCCGCGCCCCACGCGCTCGTGACTTGATTTCATCGCAGAACCGGACACATAGAAAATCATGAAGATTGACTTGCCGGAGCTGTAAGCAATGACGAAAACACCCCTGTCCCGCCGCGCCCTTCTCGGAACCGGGGCGATGGCGCTGGGCAGCTTGGCCATGCCTGCTGTCCTGCGCGCGCAAGCCCTGCCCGATTACGAGCGCGAAAGCACTGTGCGCCGCAACATCATGGGGTTCCGCAACCACAAGTGGCAGGATCACTTCTCGAACCTGCGCAACGGTGCGATCCTGTGCGACACCTATTCGCGTGCGCTGCATTTCTGGTCCGAGGATGAGCGCGTCTATCTCGCCCATCCCTGTTCGGTGCCGATGACCGAGGATTTCACCCGGCGCGGCCTGACCGAAATCACCCTGCTGCGCTACCAGCCGACCTGGATTCCGACGCCGAACATGCGCCAGCGCGACCCCTCGCTGCCCGAGCGTGTAGAAGGTGGCGATCCGACAAACCCGCTGGGCACACGGGCGATGAACCTCAGCTGGCAGTATTACCGCATCCATGGCATCGACAATCCCGCGAAAATCGGGCGCCGCGCCTCAAACGGCTGCTTCGGCCTGCTGAACCCGCATGTCGAGCGCCTCTATGAACTGGTCAAGGTCGGCACCCAGGTCCGCGTGATCTGACCGCCCTGCCTGATCGCGAAAAAGCCCCGGTTCACGCCGGGGCTTTTTTCTTGGCTCAGGCGACCGCCCGTCGCAAGCGCCGCACCATGCGGTTCCAGATCAGCCCCAATCCCGCCGCCAGCGCCGCCATAAGCCCTGCAATCGCCTCGCGCAGCGTGTCGCTCAGGCGCAGTCCCGTCCTCAGAAACCGGGATTTTCCCAGCACCTCGAACGCGCCCACACTGCGCGGCCCCAGCGCGTCACTCGCGCGGGCAAGCCTGCGCGCATCGTCGAGCGTATCCACCTGTCCCACCAGATGCAGCGCGCCCCGCGTCCCGACCCGCGCCTGCACCCGCCCCAGCGCCTCGGTCACGTCCAGCGCCGGGCGCAGTGCCTCCATCCGGGCCAGCCGCGCCAGATCATCGGTAGTGCGCGCGGCCCCAAATGCGGCCCAGTCCACGCCCTCACGCGCGGCGCGCGTATAGATGCGCCGCAATCCGGGCGATAGCCGCCCCATCCGATGCGCAACCTTCATCACGCCTGCCCCTGCTTTCACCGCAAGGGACGTGCCGCCTGTCGCCACGACCAACCCCGTCGCCCCGATCCCGATGAAGGAGAGCGTCACATCCAGCGCGTCCAAATCCTCGCCACGCATCCATGCTCCCGATTCGCGGCCAAGCGACAGCACATCGCCCGCAACCGTCAGATTGACCCCGATCCCGCAGCCCAGATCCGCCCCCATGCTGCAGTGCCGCAGATCAACGGCACAGGCCCCGCAACTGGCGCCCATCGCGCGCCAGGAATGATCCTCTGCATGGGCCTGCGCATAGGCGCTGGCGACAGGCTCCGGCAATTCCTGCCCCTCGGCCAGCGCCATCAGCCCTTCCAGCGCGACCCAGTTGCGCGGCATCTCCTGCAGCCTTGCGCTGATCCGCGCGGCAATCGCTTCTGCTGTGGCATGGCGCGCGAGCGCGTGCTCATAGGCGGCGGAAAGCTGCGCCTCGCTGCGCGCGACCAGCACACCGCCCACCGGGCTTTGTATGAATCGCCACAGCGACAGGCCCGACCAGACCAGCCCCGCGACCATCAGCCCGGTCAGCACCAGCCGGGCGACAGAGCGCAGCATTGCCCTAGCCCCGACGCGACCGGATCATACCGACAATCTCCAGCGTCTGCTCAAGGATCGGCTGCGCAATCGCATTGGCCCGGTCCGCGCCCTCGCCCAGAATCCGGTCAATTTCGTCCACATCCTGCATCAGGCGGCGCATCTCGGCATTCAGCGGCGAGAGCTTCGCCACCGCCAGATCCGCCAGCGCAGGCTTGAACGCGCCAAAGCCCTGCCCGCCATGCTCGGCCAGCACCGCCTCGGGCGTCATATCGGCAAGGGCTGCATAGATATTGACCAGATTGCGCGCCTCTGGCCGCTCTTTCAGCCCCTCCAGCACCTCGGGCAGCGGTTCAGGGTCGGTGCGCGCCTTGCGGATTTTCGCAGCAATCGCATCGGCATCATCGGTCAGATTGATCCGCGACTGGTCTGACGGGTCCGATTTCGACATTTTCTTCGTGCCATCGCGCAGGGACATCACGCGGGTTGCAGCGCCTTCAATCACCGGCTCCACCACCGGGAAGAACTCCACCCCGAAATCATGGTTGAACTTGATCGCAATATCGCGCGTCAGTTCCAGATGCTGTTTCTGATCCTCGCCCACCGGCACATGCGTCGCGTGATAGGCCAGAATGTCGGCGGCCATCAGGTTCGGATAGGCGAACAGCCCCACGGATGCTTCCTCTGCATGTTTGCCCGCCTTGTCCTTGAACTGCGTCATCCGCCGCAGCCAGCCCATCCGCGCCACGCAGTTGAAAATCCAAGCCAGTTCCGCATGGGCAGGCACCTGAGACTGGTTGAACAGGATCGAGCGCTTGGGATCAATGCCCGATGCAATAAACCCCGCCGCCAGTTCGCGCGTGGCATGGCGCAGCTTTTCCGGTTCCTGCCAGACGGTGATCGCGTGCATATCGACGATGCAATAGACGGTTTCCTCGCCGCTATCCTGCGCCACGGCGAAGCGTTTCAGCGCCCCCAGATAATTGCCCAGCGTCAACCCGCCCGAAGGCTGGATGCCGGAAAAGATCCGCTTGGGGAAGGTCTTGGTGGGCATGTCGGACATGGGGCAGTTTCCCGTCTGGAAAAGGGGTTTGGCTTCGATTAGCCTTGGCGCGCGTGAAGGTCAACCAAGGCCCCCCGATGCATAGCCCCATCCTCAACCCGCTGCCCTGGTCCGTCTGGCTGCTGACGCTTACGATTGCGGGCGTGGAACTGGTGCTCTGGGCGGGCGCGCATGGGCTGGTCAATGCCGCAGGGTCAGCAGGCTGGCGCGCGCAGGCACTGGCGCTTTCGGGCGTCAATCCCGCTGTTCAGGGCTGGATGCTAGAGACCGGCCAGACCCCCCTGCCGCATCTCGCGCGCTATTTCGGCTTCGGGCTGGTCCATCAGGGACCGTTGCAGGCGGCCCTCGTCATCGTCATCACTGCCGCCCTGGGCAAGGTCTGCGCTGAACGCATCGGCTCGCTGCGCCTGCTTCTTGTGCTGGCGCTGTCGCAGGCGGCAGGTGGTTTTGCCTTCGGGCTGGTCGCCGCACCGGATGCCTGGCTGATCGGGGGCTATCCGCTGATCTTCGCGCTGGCCGGATGCTTTGCCGGGCAGGTCTGGCACGAGGGCAGCGACACCAACAGCCGCCGCAAGGCGCTTGCACTGGTCGCGGTGCTGATTCTTGGTCGGCTGGCCCTCGCGGCTATGGACGGCGGCGGCATGGACTGGATCGCCGATCTGGTGGCCTGCCTCGCAGGCTACGCGCTCGGCCGCGCCCTGCGCCCCGGATTACGCGCCCGTCTGCGGCGGGCGTGAGCGTTTCACTGCCGCGCGCAATTCCGGCAGGCTGAACGCCCCGATCACCTGACCGAAGCCCAGATAGAAGGCCGAACCGCCGAAGATCAGGATCATCAGCGCGACATAGCGCCGCCCCGACTGCACCAGCATATCGGCCAGCACCAAGTTCAACCCATAAAGCACGACCCCAAGCGCGAGCGAGGCCAGCACGATCCGCCACGCCCGGCGCAGGAGCTGCGCGTCAAACTGTGCCGCCTGCCCCATGCCCCGCGCGCCAAGCCAGAGCTGCAGCACCATGATCCAGCCTGCAACCGTCGTGGCCCAGGCGGCGGCGATAAAGCCCAAGCTGCCCATCAGCCCGACCGCAATCGCGGCATTGATCACCATGGACACCAGCGCGTATTTGAACGGCCGTTTCGTGTCGTGGCGCGCATAATACAAGGGCTGCAAGACCTTGTGCAGCACGAAAGCAGGCAGACCCAGACCATAGACCGACAGCGCCAGCGCCGTGGAATAAGTGTCCGTCTCGGTCCACGCCCCGCGCGCGAACAGGACCGACACAATCGGCGTCGCGATCACCACCAGCGCCACTGCGCAAGGCACGGTCAGGAACAGGGAAAACTCCAAGCCCCGGTTGAAACTGTGCTGGCCCGCCCCCGTCTCGCCCGCGCGCAGACGCCGCGAGAGTTCCGGCAACAGCACCACCCCCACAGCAATCCCCACCACGCCCAGCGGAAGCTGATACAGCCGGTCGGCATAGGACAGCCAGGACACCGCGTTTTCAGTGAAACTCGCCACCTGTCGCCCCACGATCAGGTTGATCTGCACCACACCGCCCGCCAGCACCGCAGGCCCGGCAATGATCGCCAGGCGCTTCAACTCTGGCGTCATGCGCGGCCAACGAAACCGCATCGCGAAACCCGCACGCCGCACGGCAATCCACAGCGCAACAAGCTGCACCACCCCCGCCACAGGCACGGCCCAGGCAAGCGTCAATCCCATATCCCAACCCGCGCGATCGGCCATCAGCATGGCCACGACGAACACCACATTCAGCAGCACCGGGGCCGCCGCCGCCGCCGTGAAGCGCCCGACCGCATTCAGCATCCCCGACAGAAGGGCTGTCAGCGAGATGAAGAAGATATAGGGAAAGGCCACGCGCCCATAGATCACCGCCAGATCAAACCGCTCATCCTGTGCAAAGCCTGCGGCCATCCCCCAGACCAGAAACGGCATGACGATGATCGCAAGCGTCGAGAACACCAGCAAAAGCGCCGCCATCCCCCAGAACGCATCGCGCGCGAAGCTCTCGGCATCCTCGCCCGCTTCATGCTTCTTGGCGAAGATCGGCACGAAGGCGAAGTTGAACGCCCCCTCGGCAAAGAAGCGGCGGAACATGTTGGGCAGCGAGAAGGCCACGAAAAACGCATCCGTCACCGGCCCCGCGCCTAAGTAGGCGGCCATCATCACATCGCGTGCAAAGCCGAAAACGCGGCTGAGAAGCGTCCACAGCCCCACGGTCAGGAAACCGGCCACAAGGCGGATGCGTGCCATCAGTCAGACTTTCCCTCGCGGCGCGGCTGCCATGCCATGCCCATATAGCCATGCCCCGCCCGCAATTCGGCCAGCATCGCATTCAGCCGCTTTTCGCGCGTCTCGGGCCGTTTCGCGCCCTTGATCCAGATCAGCCAGTCATTGCGCTGATAGGGTGGACGGGCATCATAAGCCGCGCGCAGCCCCTCGCGCTGCAAGGCATCCGCGACATCCTGCGGCATGATCTCGCGGGGCCGCGTCATCAGCCCGCCGCCCGCTCCGCGCCCGCCGCAATTGCTGCGCGCAGCTTGCGCTCCAGCGCTTCCTGCCGGGATTTGGAATGAAGCTTCAGCCCGAACATGTCTTTCACATAGAAGGTATCGACCGCCTGCACCCCATAGGTCGCAATCACGGCACTGGCAATCGAGATATTGGCATCCGCCAGCGTGCGCGCCAGATCAAACAGCAGGCCCGGACGGTCGCGCGTGTCCACCTCGATGATCGTGTAGATTTCCGAACCTTCATTGTCGAAACTGATATGCGTGGGCACCCGGAACGCGCGCTCGCGTTTCTTGACCTTGTCACGATCCGCCAAGGCTTTCGAGGCCACCACCTCGCCCTTCAGCGTGCGCTCGATCATCGTGCGCAGACGCGGCAGGCGCGTGTCCTCGAACGGATGCCCGTCACTGTCCTGCACCCAGAACACCGCCGTCGCGACCCCGTCCTTGGTGGTATAGGTGCGCGCATCGACGATATTTGCCCCCACCAGCGCCAGCGCGCCCGCAAAGCGCGCGAACAGCCCCGGATGGTCCGACAGCACAAAACAGGCGCGCGTGGCGTCGCGGTCAGGGTCAGGGTGCAGATCCACCCGGATCTCATCAGTCTCGATCCCCTGCAACAGCCGCGCAAAAACCAGATGCGTGGCCGTCGGCAGACCTTGCCAATAGGGATCATAATGCCGCGCCACTTCCGCGCGCAGATCCGCGCGCGGCCAGTCCTCCAGCGCCTCGCGCAACGCGCGCTTGGCCTCATCGGCGCGATTCTCGCGATTCAGCGCCTCCAGCCCGGTTTCCAGCGCATTGGCGGTCTCGCGGTATAGCTGCCGGATCAGTTGCGCCTTCCAGTTGTTCCATGTCCCCGGCCCGACACCGCGAATATCGCAAACCGTCAGCGCCGCCAGCAGATCCAGCCGCTCGCGCGATTTCACCAGTTTGGCGAAATCCCGCACCGTGCGCGGGTCCGAAACATCGCGCTTCTGGGCCGCATCCGCCATCAGCAGATGATAGCGCACCAGCCATTCCACCGTTTCACATTCGGCCTTTTTCAGCCCCAGACGCGGCGCCACCCTGCGCGCGATCTGCGCGCCCAGCACCGAATGATCCTCGGGCCGCCCCTTGCCGATATCATGCAGCAGAAGCGCCACATACAGCACCCGCCGGTTCACCCCTTGCTTGAGGATACGCGACACCACCGGCAATTCCTCGACCAGTTCCTCGCGCTCGATCTGCGCAAGCTGGCTGATGCACTGGATCGTATGCTCATCGACCGTATAGTGATGATAGACATTGAACTGCATCATCGCGACGATCGGTTCAAATTCCGGGATGAACGCCCCCAGAACCCCCAATTCATTCATCCGCCGCAGCGCGCGTTCGGGGTTGGAATGGTTCAGCATCATCCGCAGGAAAATCTTCTGCGCCTCCGGGTTCTGCCGGAAGGCGTCATCGATCAACTCCAGATTGGCCGCCACAAGCCGCATCGCATTGGGATGGATCAGAAATCCAGTGACCAGCCCTTCCTCGAACAGGCGCAGGATATTCAGCGGATCAGTCAGGAATTCGGTCGGGTTTTCAATATCCAGCCGATTATGAACCACTTTAAGACCGTGGCGCATCTGCTTGCGTTTGTTCAGAAAATGCCGCAACAACGGCTCACGCTTGACATGGCGCGCTTCCAGTTCGGTCAGGAAAATCCGCGTCAATTCGCCCACGCGCGTCGCATGGCGGAAATAATCCTGCATGAAATGCTCGACCCCGCGCCGCCCGCCGTGATCGGCATAGCCCATCCGCTCGGCCACCCCCACCTGCATGTCGAAGGTCAGTTGCTCGACCGCACGCCCCGCCAGATGGTGCAGATGACAGCGCACCGCCCAGAGATAGGTCTCGGCATCGCGAAATGCCTGATATTCCTCGGCCCGGAAAAACCCCAGACCCACCAGTTCCTCAGCCTGATCAACCTCATGGATATATTTCGCGATCCAGTAGAGGGTCTGCAGATCGCGCAAGCCCCCCTTGCCCTCTTTCACATTCGGCTCCAGCATATAGCGCTGGTTGCCGATCTTCGCGTGACGATCCGCGCGCTCGGCCAGTTTCGCCTCGATGAACTCGGCATGGGTTTTCGCGAACAGATCGGTCCAGAGCCGCCTGCGCAGCGTCTGTGCCAAAGCCTCGTTGCCATGCAGGAAACGATGCTCCAGCAGTGCTGTGCGAATGGTGATATCCTCGCGCCCCAGCCGCAGACATTCCTCGACCGTGCGACTGGCATGGCCGACCTTCAGCTTCATGTCCCACAGGATATAAAGCATCGACTCGATCACCTGCTCGACCCAGCCCGTCACTTTCCACGGCACCAGAAACAGCAGATCAATGTCGGAATGTGGTGCCATCTCGGCGCGGCCATACCCGCCCACGGCCACAATCGCGATCCGCTCGCCCTCGGACGGGTTGGGGTTGGGATGCAGCCGGGTCTGCACCATATCCAGCGCAGCAATGACAACAGCATCGGTCAGCCAGGTATTGGCCGCCACGAAAGACCGCGCATCGCGCGGATGGGCCGCAAAGCGCGTCTCCAGCCGCTCGGTCCCGCTTTTCAGGGCCGCGCGCAGACCTTGCGTGATCACCCCGCGCTGCAGTTTCGCGCTCTCGCCAGCGGCCGCATCCAGCGCGGCGCTCAAACTTTGGTGCAGCGCATCCAGATCCAGGATCTCTTCGGGCGGAAACAACTGTGCCGCGCGCGCCGAATAGCGCGCGGTCTCGCGCAGGGTCAGCGGCAAAGGCGTCATCGCAGCGCCACTCAGGAACCGCCACCCGCAAAGCTGCGGGGTGCAGCACTCAGGATACGCACCCGCTGGTCGCGGATCTCTGCCACGGCAAGGGCGCGTTCATTCGTGCCATCGGACCGGAACCGGAAAATCCCGTTGACCCCCACGAAGCCCGCTGATTGCGTGATCGCCTCGGCGGTAAACGGTGTGCGCCCCCCGCGCCGCATCAATGTGCCGACCGCTGCCATCGCATCATAGCTCAGCCCCGCCACCGGTGAAGGCGTGGACCCATAGGCCGCACGATAGCGCGATTCGAATTGCTGCGTCAGCCCCGGATCGGGCAGCGCGAACCACCCGCCCTGCAAACCCGGCAATTGCAATGTCGCCGCCGGAATATCCCAGCGCGTCAGGCCCATATACTTGAAATCACTGGGCGAGACATTGTTCTGCGGCAGCATCTCTGCCAGAAGCGGCAGGGCCCCTTCCGATCCCGCTGTCATCAGGATGCTCTGCGCCCCGGAAGAGCGCGCAGCCGAAGCAATCCGCGGAATCGCCTGCGTGATCCCCTGCTGCGAGAAAGGATAGGATTGCGTCGCCACCACACTGGCCGCCGTGCGCTGCGCCGCGCGCTGGATCGCGCGCTCCGCCACCTGCCCGGCATCTGTCTGCTCGGACACCACCATCACCCGGCCCCGGCCCTGCGCCGCCGAGAATCCCAGCAGGCGCACAGCCGTATTCTCGAACATCGGCCCCAGCAGAAAGACATTGCCCCCCGCCACATCCGGGTTGTTCGAGAAGCTGATCATGTTGATCCCGGCCTGCGCGGCAACAGGTCTGGCCCCGAGTGCGGCCTGCGCATGCAACGGCCCAAGGATGATCTGCGCACCGTCATTGATGGCCTGTGCCGTCAGGCTTGCGGCGCGGTTCGGATCGACACCGACCTGATAGATCCGCAGATCGATCTGCACGCCCTCAAGATCTGCCAGCGCCATGCGCGCGGCATTTTCCAGCTCACGCGCCAGCACCTGACGCCCGGCATCGCCATCACCGCTGGGCAGCATCAACGCCACGACGGCCGGACGCGCGGTCCCGCTGCCCGGAACGGACATCGCCGGCATATCGCAGGCCGCCAGCACCAGCGACGCCCCCATAAGCCCCAGAAACCCGCGTCGTTTCAGCCTGTCGGCGCCCCGCGCCACTGCAAGTTTACGCATGCACCCCTACTCCCGCCTTGCTTCACATGATATGCGCGGCACAGTAAGCAAGGGCAGGCGTGAAGTAAACGCTCGTCTGAGAAATGATGCCGCCCGCAGGCAAGGACATGCTGCCCAAGATGCCCCCAGAAAGCCCCTCCCATTCCGCCAGTCTTGCCCGCGCCATCGCGCCGGGCCTCTATCTGATCGCAACCCCTATCGGCACTGCGCGCGACATCACGCTGCGCGCGCTCGACCTGCTGGCAGGCGCCGATCTGCTGGTCGCCGAGGACACACGCAGCCTGCGTCACCTGATGGAAATCCACGGCATCGCGCTGGAAGGGCGGCGCGTGCTGGCCTATCACGACCACAATGGCGCGCGGATGCGCCCGGTGATCCTGGACGCGCTGCGCGAGGGCAAATCCGTGGCCTATGCGTCAGAGGCAGGCACGCCGCTGGTCGCCGATCCGGGCTTCCAGCTTGCCCGCGCGGTGATTGCCGAAGGGCTGGCAGTGCACGCCGCCCCCGGCCCCTCTGCCATGCTGGCCGCGCTGACTGTGGCGGGCCTGCCCAGCGACCGGTTCTGTTTTCTGGGATTCGCCCCACCACAGGCGGGCGCGCGCGCGAAATTTCTGGCCGAGGCCGCCGCCATCCCCGCCACGCTGATTTTCTACGAATCACCCAAGCGCATAAACCGTTTTCTAACGGAATTGCGCGACACTCTCGGGGCAGACCGTGATGCGGCGTTGTGCCGCGAGTTGACGAAAAGACATGAGGAAGTGTTGCGCATGCCCCTTGGTGCCCTTGCCGATGCCGTTTCTGACCGCACGCTGAAAGGCGAAATCGTCGTGCTGGTCGGACGTGGAGAAGCCGTGACCGCAGATGCCGACACGCTCGATCAGGCGCTTGACGCAGCCCTCGCCGAGATGCGCCTGAAAGATGCCGTCGCCCATGTCAGCACAGCGCTGGGCCTGCCGCGCAGACAGGTCTATCAGGCCGCACTCGCAAGGGAGAAAGACGCATGATCGCTGCGCGAAACCATCATGCCGGACTGGCCGCCGAGGGGTCTGTCCTGCGCCAGTATCTCGCCGCCGGATACCAGCTTCTTGCACAGCGCTTCCGGGGATTGCGCGGGGAAATCGACCTCGTGCTGCGCAAGGGCGCGTCCGTGATCTTCGTCGAAGTCAAGAAAAGCCGGTCCTTTGACGCCGCTCTCGCGCGGCTTGGCCCGGCCCAGATCGGCCGCATCTACGCCACCGCGTCGGAATTTCTGGGCACACAACCGCTGGGTCAGTTGACCGAAACCCGCTTCGATGTGGCACTCGTCAATGCGCAAGGTCAGGTCACGGTCATGGAAAACGCCCTCGGCCCGTGACCGCACGCGCCATTGCATGCGCCGCGATCATCCGGCATCAAGGCAGGGACCGCCGCACCTGACGACAAGAGGCCCCCATGTCCCTGCGCGTAGCCTATCAGATGGACCCGATCGAGTCCGTCAACATCTTCGCCGACAGCACCTTCCGCATCGCTCTCGAAGGCCAGAAGCGCGGCCATCAGGCTTGGGTCTATACCCCTGACAAACTTGCCTTCCGCGAAGGCCGCGTCCTGGCGCTGGCCCGCCCCGTCACCCTGCAACAGGTCAAGGGCGCGCATGTCGAGTCTGGCCCCGAGGACATGATCGACCTCGGAACGCTCGATGTCGTCTGGCTGCGCCAGGACCCGCCCTTTGACATGGGCTATATCACCACGACCCATATCCTCGACATGATCCACCCGCGCACGCTGGTCGTGAATGACCCTTTCTGGGTACGCAACTACCCTGAAAAACTGCTGGTCCTGCAATTCCCCGACCTGACGCCCCCCACGATGATCGCCCGCGATCTGACCACGATCCGCGCCTTCAAAGCCGAACATGGCGATGTGATCCTGAAACCCCTCTATGGCAATGGCGGGGCGGGTGTGTTCCGGCTGGACCCCAATGACCGCAACCTCGCCTCGCTGCATGAGTTGTTCACCGGCATCAACCGCGAACCGCTGATCGTGCAGAAATTCCTGCCTGCGGTCAGCAAGGGCGACAAGCGCATTATCCTTGTCGATGGCGAAGCTATCGGCGCGATCAACCGCGTGCCGGCAGCGGGCGAGACGCGCTCGAACATGCATGTCGGGGGCCGCCCCGAACCTGTCAAACTGACCGCGCGCGACCGTGAAATCTGCGCCGCCATCGGGCCTTTGCTGCGCGAGAAGGGCCAGATTTTTGTCGGCATCGACGTGATCGGCGATTATCTGACCGAAATCAACGTGACCTCGCCCACGGGCCTTCAGGAACTCGAACGCTTCGACGGCACCAATGGCGCGGCCCTGATCTGGGAGGCCATCGAGGCCAAACGCGGATGAGCTGGCAGCTCAAGGTCATGCGGGTGTTCCTGCGCCAGATCGCGCGCCGCTCGTTGGCCCGCCAGCCCGACAGTTATGCTGCGCGTGCATGGTTTGAACGTGGTGCCTGGCTCAATGCGCGCGGGCGGCCCTATCTGGATTTCACCCCCGACCAGATCGCCGGGATCCCGGCGCTATGGACCGAAAAACCCGCCCCCGGCACGCCGTTCATCCTCTATTTCCACGGCGGCGGCTATGTCATGGGCAACCCGCGCACCCATGCGGCCCTTGCGCGCTACCTGTCCCGCAAGGCGCAGATGCCGGTCCTGCTGCCCGATTACCGACTGGCCCCCGAACACCCGTTCCCAGCCGCTTTCGACGATGCGCGCGCGCTCTGGCAGGGCCTGCGCGCACAGGGCCACAAGCCCGAACAGATCGCCCTTGGCGGCGATTCGGCAGGGGGCGGCATCGCGCTGGCCCTTCTGGGTCATCTGTGCACTGAAACCCAGCCCCTGCCCGGCTGCGCTTTTGCCTTCTCGCCCTTCACCGACCTGACCTATTCCGGCGCGTCCATCCGCGAGAACGCAAAATCCGAAATCCTGCTGCCCCCGCAGCGGCTGGAGCAACTCCGCACCCGCGTCCTGAATGGCGCGGACCCGGCGGACCCGCGCATCTCGCCTCTGTTCGCGCGCTTCCCCGCTGCGCCGCCAACGCTGATCCAGGTCGCGCGCAGCGAAATCCTGCGCGACGATTCGCGCCGCATGGCCGCGCATCTGCGTGACCAGGGCGCGCAGGTGACATTGCAGGAATGGGGCAACCTGCCCCATGTCTGGCAGTTTTTCCCCGGCTGGCTGCCAGAGGCGCGCAAGGCGCTGTCCGACGCCGCCCAATTCATCCGGCAACAGCTTCCGGCACTCCCATCAGCCGGTAGCTGATCGCTTCCGCCATATGCGGGGCGCGGACATCGCAAGCGCCGTCGAGATCGGCAATCGTGCGCGCGACCCGCAACAGCCTGTGGTAGCCCCGCGCGGTCAGCCCGAAGCGCTCCGCCGCCCGTGTCAGAAGCGCGCGACCCTCGCTGTCGGGGCTGGCCACCTCTTCCAACAGCGCCCCTTCCGCATCGGCATTGACGCGCATCCCGTCATAGCCCTGAAACCGCTGCGTCTGGATGGCACGCGCTGCACCGACCCGCGCGGCGACGATGGCCGAACTGTCCCCGCTTGCGGGCAGATCAAGATCGGAAAATGCCACGGGCGGCACTTCCACCCGCAGATCGAAGCGGTCCATCAGCGGCCCGGAAATGCGCCCCATATAATCCTCGCCGCAGGCGGGCGCGCGCCCGCAGGCCCGCGCGGGTTCCGACAGATAGCCGCATTTGCAGGGGTTGGCCGCAGCCACCAGCAAAAACCGGCACGGATAGCGGATATGCGCATTGGCCCGCGCCACGACCACTTCGCCCGTCTCAATCGGCTGGCGCAGGGTTTCCAGCACCATGCGCGGAAATTCCGGCAATTCATCCAGAAACAAGACGCCATTATGCGCCAGCGAAATCTCGCCGGGTTTGGCCCCCTTGCCACCCCCCACAATCGCGGCCACCGATGCCGTGTGATGCGGTTCGCGAAACGGCCTGACCCGCGATATTCCGCCCTGATCCAGCAGCCCCGCAATCGAATGGATCATCGAGGTTTCCAGCGCCTCACCCGCACTCAGTTCCGGCAATATCCCCGGCAGACGCGCGGCCAGCATCGATTTGCCCGATCCGGGCGTGCCCACCATCAGCATATGATGCCGCCCCGCCGCCGCGATCTCCAGCGCCCGTTTCGCCCGTTCCTGCCCCTTCACGTCGAACAGATCCCGCACCCCACTTTCGCGGATCACCTCGCCGGGGCGCGCGGGTGCAAGCGGGGCCTGGCCCGAATAATGCCGGATCACCTGCGCCAGCGAGGCGGGAGCAAAAACCCGCGTGGCCTCGACCCAGGCCGCTTCCGGCCCCGATGCTGCCGGACAAACCAGCGTATGCCCGCCCTCTGCTGCGGTCATCGCGGCAGGCAAGGCCCCGGCGACCGCGACCAATGTCCCGTCCAGCGACAATTCCCCAAGCGCAACAGTGTCGCCCACTTCTTCCGCAGGCAGGATCTCCAGCGCCGCCAACAACGCCATCGCAATCGGCAGGTCGAAATGCGACCCCTCCTTGGGCATATCGGCAGGCGACAGGTTGATGGTGATGCGTTTGGACGGCAGCGCCACCGACAGCGCCGAAAGCGCCGCGCGCACCCGCTCGCGGGCCTCCGACACAGCCTTGTCGGGCAGGCCCACGATCTGAAAGGATGGCAAACCGGGCGAGAGCGCGCATTGCACTTCCACAAGCCGCGCCTCGATCCCTTCAAACGCCACCGTCAGGGCGCGTATCCCCATGCTCACCCCCAGCTTTTGACAAAGGATTAAGCAAAAAGGCTTGAGAATTGGTTAACGAAACCTTCCAACTGCCATGCACGCGCTTGTGAAAGAATATTTCGTATTCATGTGAACCAAAGCCTGTACCGATGCGTAACACTGACAAACGCGCTTGCAGGGGGAAATGATGGCACTGGATTTTACCGACGATCGCCGCATGTCACGCCAGGCCATGAAGGCCGAACTTCTGGACGCAGAGACAGAGACCAGATTGGCCCGCGCATGGCGCGACGAGCGCGATGAACAGGCGCTGCACCGGCTGATCACCGCCTATATGCGGCTCGCGATCTCCATGGCGGGCAAATTCCGCCGCTACGGTGCGCCCATGAATGATCTCATTCAGGAAGCAGGCCTTGGCCTGATGAAAGCGGCGGAAAAATTCGACCCGGACCGCGGCGTGCGCTTCTCCACCTATGCCGTGTGGTGGATCCGCGCCAGCATCCAGGATTATGTGATGCGCAACTGGTCGATGGTGCGCACGGGCTCCACCTCCAGCCAGAAAACGCTGTTCTTCAACCTGCGCCGCGTGCAAGCGAAATTCGAGCGCGAAGCCATGGCGCGGGGCGAGGAACTTGATGGCCACCAGTTGCGCGAAATGATCTCGCGCGAAGTGGGCGTGTCGCTGCAGGATGTCGAGATGATGGAAGGCCGCCTTTCGGGGTCCGACTTCTCGCTCAACGCCATGCAGTCCAGCGACGATGACGGGCGTGAATGGATCGACGCGCTGGAAGATGACACTGCACAGGCCGATGAGGCCGTCGAGCAGGCGCATGACATGGCGCAACTGCGCGGCTGGCTGGTTGCCGCCATGCAGGGCCTGTCCGAACGCGAACGCTTCATCGTGCGCGAACGCAAGCTGCGCGATGATCCCCGCACGCTGGAATCGCTGGGTGAGGAACTGGGCCTGTCCAAGGAACGCATCCGCCAGGTCGAGGCCGCCGCCTTCCAGAAAATGCGCAAGAGCCTTGAATCCCAGTCGAAAGAAGTGTTCCACTTCCTCGCATGATCCTGCGAACCCTTGCTGCCGCGACGCTGGCCCTGCCCGCTGTCGCGGCGGAAATCACCCCTGACGCCCTCGACACCCTGCCGCAAGCGCAGGTCATCTATCTGGGCGAAGTGCATGACAACCCCCTGCATCATATCCACCAGACCCGCGCAACAGCGGCGATTGCCCCGACTGCGCTGATTCTCGAAATGCTGACCGAAGAACAGGCCGCGACCATTCCTGCGCCCTTGCCCGATCAGGACACACTCGCCGCCCTGCTGGACTGGGACAATAGCGGCTGGCCCGATTTCGCGATGTATTACCCGATCCTCAAAGCCGCCCCCCAGGCGGCGATCTATGGCGCAGCCCTCCCGCGCGACGCCGCCCGCGCGTCCCTGCAAGACGGAATCGCGGCGCATTTCCCCGGCGATCCGGCACGTTTCGGGCTGGACACCCCGCTGGACCCCGACGATCAGGCCACCCGCGAAGCCCATCAGGCCCGCGCCCATTGTGACGCGCTGCCAGAGCATCTGCTGCCCGGCATGGTCGCGATCCAGCGGTTGCGCGATGCCCTGCTGGCCGAAGCGGCCCTGCGCGCCCATACCGAAACTGGCGGCCCGGTGGTCGTGATCACCGGCACCGAACACGCCCGCACCGATATTGGCGCTCCGCTGAAACTCGCCCGCGCCGCGCCGGACCTCACGCAACTCTCCATCGGCCAGTTCGAATTCCCGCAGGACACAGCCCCACCCCATGACCTCTGGCTTGTGACGGACCCGCACCCCCGCCCCGATCCCTGCGCAGCCTTCCGCTGACCCGCCGGGGCTTCCGCTTCCTGCCTCAAGCGCGTAATCATGGCGCAACCAACCCCAAGCACAGGGCCTGACCATGCTGGCGACCAAACGCGTGACACTCATCATCGGGGGCGGCATTGCGGCCTATAAATGCCTCGACCTGATCCGCCAGTTGCGCGCGGCAGGGGCCAGCGTGACCCCGGTCCTGACCCGCGCCGCCACGCAATTCGTCACCCCCATGTCGGTTGCGGCGCTCGCCGGATCGCAGGTCTATCAGGATCTGTTCGACCTGAAGGACGAGGCCGAAATGGGCCATATTCAACTGTCCCGCGCCTCTGACCTGATCGTGGTCGCCCCTGCCACGGCGGATCTGATGGCAAAAATGGTGGGCGGTCATGCCGATGATCTGGCCAGCACCCTGCTGCTTGCCACTGACAAACCCGTGCTGATCGCGCCCGCAATGAATGTCCGCATGTGGGACCACCCGGCAACCCGGCGCAATCTGGCACAGCTTCGCGCAGATGGCGTGCAAGTTATCGGCCCGAATTCTGGCGATATGGCCTGCGGCGAATTTGGCCCCGGTCGCATGTCCGAACCTGCAGAGATTGTCGCCGCCATCGCCGCGCACACCACCCCCGGCCCGCTGACGGGCAAGCGCGTGCTGGTCACATCCGGCCCCACCCATGAACCGATTGACCCCGTGCGCTACATCGCCAACCGCTCGTCTGGTGCGCAAGGCACGGCCATTGCGCGCGCGCTGCGCGCTCTGGGGGCCGAAGTGGTTTTTGTCACTGGCCCCGCCACCGTGCCACCGCCCGAGGGCGTTACGCTTCAGCGGATCGAAACCGCGCGCGAAATGCTGGACGCCTGCCTTGCCGCGCTGCCCGTGGATGCGGCCGTCATGGCCGCGGCTGTGGCGGATTGGCGCATCGCATCCGACTTCACTCAAAAGATCAAGAAAGGCCCGCAAGGCATTCCAGAACTTCAGCTTTCCGAGAACCCGGATATCCTCGCAACGATCTCAACCCACACCCAGCGCCCCCGCCTTGTCGTGGGCTTCGCGGCTGAAACCGAGAATGTCATCGCCCATGCCACCGCCAAGCGCGCGCGCAAAGGCTGTGACTGGATCGTAGCGAATGATGTCTCGCCCGCGACCGGCATCATGGGCGGGAGCGAAAACGCCGTGCATCTGATCACCGAAACCGGCACCGAGGACTGGCCGCGCCTGCCGAAAGCCGAAGTCGCCACCCGCCTTGCCGCCCGCATCGCAGAGGCGCTGACATGATCACAGTGAAGTTCCAGCGCCTGCCCGGTTTCGACCCCGAAATCCCGCTGCCAGACTACGCCACCGCAGGCGCAGCCGGGGCCGATATTCGCGCCAACCTGCCCGCCGAGGACCGCGCCAGTGGCCTGACTCTCGCGCCTCTGGCGCGCTTGCTTGTGCCCACCGGCCTTGCCTGCGCCATCCCGGCGGGGTTTGAAATGCAGATCCGTGCCCGTTCCGGTCTGGCGCTGCGCCACGGCATCACCCTGCCCAATGCCCCCGCGACCATCGACAGCGACTATCGCGGCCCGATTGGCGTGATCCTGCTGAACCTTGGCGATGCGCCCTTCGTGATCGAACATGGCGCGCGGATTGCGCAGATCGTCATTGCTCCGATTGCACAGGCGCGCTTCACCCTGACCGAAACACTGGACGAAACCGACCGCGGCGCGGGCGGTTTCGGCTCCACCGGAACCGCGTGACATGGGCTTCGTCCTTTTCCTGATGGCCGCGCTCTGGGCCTTGGGTTGGGTCATGAAAACCCCCATCCGCGCGCGCCTTGTGATGATCGGCGTGATCTATGTCGCAGTGGTCATCGCGCAACTTGTCCTGCCGGAGACCGCCGAATTGCGCCGCGCCACAGGCGGCGATGTGCGCCCCTGGCTGGTGCTGGGCGGGGTCGTGGCACTGGGCTTCGGCTATAGCCGCCTGATCACCCGCCTGCGCCGCAAGACCCCGGCCCCGGCACCGCAGCCCAACCCCGACAGCTTGGGCGAAGCCGAACTGAACCGCTACGCCCGCCACATCATCCTGCGCGAAATCGGCGGGACCGGGCAGAAGAAGCTGAAATCCGCCAAGGTGCTGGTCGTGGGGGCTGGCGGGCTTGGTTCGCCTGCGCTTCTGTATCTCGCGGCAGCCGGCGTGGGCACGATCGGCGTGATCGACGATGACACGGTCGATGGCTCGAACCTGCAACGCCAGATCATCCACACCGACACGCGCATCGGCATGCCCAAGGTATTCTCTGCGCAAGCCGCGATGGAGGCGCTCAACCCCTTCATCACCGTGCGCCCCTACAACCGCAGGCTGGATGCAGACACCGCCGAAACCCTGTTCCGCGACTATGACCTGATCCTCGACGGCACTGACAATTTCGACACGCGCTATCTGGTCAACCGTGCTGCGGTTGCCACGGGCAAGCCGCTGATCGCCGCCGCCATCACCCAGTGGGAGGGGCAGATCAGCCTCTACCACCCCGCGACAGATGCACCCTGCTACGCATGCGTCTTCCCCCAGCGCCCGGCCCCCGGTCTTGCGCCCTCCTGCGCCGAGGCCGGGGTCGCAGCACCCCTGCCCGGCATCCTTGGCACGATGATGGCGAATGAGGCCGTCAAGGAACTCACCGGCGCGGGCACCGGCCTGCGCGGGCGCATGATCCTGTGGGACGCGCTCCATGCCGACAGCCGCACCCTGCGCATCAAGCGCCGCGCGGATTGCACCTGCTGCGCCGGGGTGTAGCGCACGACCTCTGGAATGCCCGCCCGTGCGCCCGCGCACGGGCAGCGCCCGCGAATGGCATCGGGTCGGGCGGGTGGGCCATGAGCGGGCGCTTTTCACCGCCGCGCGCGCAGCCGCCCGCTACAGCACCAGTTTCACCCGCATGAACCCGCGCGCATCCACCCCCAGCACTTCGGGGCCGTGATCCGCGATCATGTCCAGATGCGCATGGGCCGCAACGCCCGTGCGCAGGATCACGCTGGCCCCCGATACTGGCTGCAGTCGGAACGGCGCGCGCGCCGGAATGTCCAGACAGTCGCGCTCTGCCACGAAAGCGCGCAACACCTCGCGGGTGACGCTCTCATCCTCGAACACCACCGACGCAGGCCCCGTGCCCTGAAACCCCCCGGCCCCATGCGCCCGGAAACTGTTGGTGCAGACGATGAACTCTGCAGCCATGTCCAGCGGCTGGCCTTGCCATGTCACATTGCGGATACGCCCATGACCGGGGTCCAGTTCCTCGCCCAGATGCGTGAACCGTGCAGGCACGGTCAGATCAATCTCATAGTCCAACCCGTAGAGCATCTCGAAATTATAACCCGGAAAGGACGTATCCATCAGATATTGTTCCGCCAGACCCGGATGGATCTGATGATAGGCAGAGGCCGCACGCTCCAGCCACATCAGCAGATCCGCACCTGTCAACCGCACAGCCGCGATCCGGTTGGGATAGACATAGAGATCGGCCAGCGACCGGCAGGTCAGAATCCCCGCCTCGATATTGGTGAAATTCCGCGCGCCCCCCAGTCCCCCGGCCTTGGACGGTGCGACCGAAGACAACAGCGGCAGATCACCCAGCGGCGTGCCCGCCAGCCGTTGCGCCACGAAATCGCGCTGCGCCTGGGCCACAAGGGCCGTGGCGGCACTTTGCCCCAGATAGACGAAAAACGAATGAATCGGCGCGATGCTGCGCCCGATGGGCTGGCGGATGCTTTCCAGAACCGCCTCATGGGCGCGCGCGACAATCTTGCGCACCTTCGGACTGTTCAACGCCACGCGCCGCTGCGGGGCTTCGGGCATCACAAACCGGCTTGATGCGTCACGCAGCGAACGGGTCTCGACATCTGACGACAGGATCTCCCATTGCCCGCCCGTGCGCAGCAGTTTCAGGTCGATCAGCCCCAGATGCGAGCCGAAAAACCCGCTCATCACAGTCGGTTTGCCGCAGATCGTGCCGCGCTCGACATCCACACCCGGAATATCGGCAAAGGCAGGCGAGGGGAAAACCTGATGGCTGTGCCCGCTCAGGATCAGGTCCACACCCTCGATCCCGGCCAGAGGAATGATGGCGTTTTCCATATTCTCGGTATGCCGGATCGCCCCGATGCCGGAATGGGCCAGCAGCACGACCAGATCGGCACCCGCCTCGCGCATCTCGGGCACATAGGCGCGCACGGCCTCGACCATGTCGCGGGTCTGGATACGCCCGTTCAGCATCTGGCGCTCCCAGATCGTGATCTGCGGGGGGGCCACCCCGATCACGCCGATACAGATCGGATGTGTCCGCCCGCTGCGATCCGTGACCCTGCGGTGCAACAGGCTGTAGGGCCGCGCGAAATGCCGGTCCAAAAGCGGTGTGCGGCCCTTGCCATGCAGGATATTGGCAGAGACCACAGGACATTCAGACCGCACAAGCGCCTTGTTCAGAAACGCGATCCCATAATTGAACTCGTGATTTCCGATCGTGATGGCATCATAGCGCAGCGCATTCATCGCGGCCATCACCGGATGCAGATCCCCCTCTTTCAGGCCCATGTCATAGGCAAAGTAATCGCCGACCGGGGTGCCTTGCAGGAAATCGCCATTGTCGAACAGCAGGCAATTCGGCACTTGCTGGCGCGCGAGGTCGATCAGTTCTGCCAGCCGTGACAGGCCCAGGTCAGGATTGGGGCAATCCGCATAATAGTCATAGGGGTGCAAATTCACATGCAGATCAGTCGTCTCCATGATCCGCAGATCGACCGTCGCAGATACAGCGACACCCGAAGCAAAATCCAGCCGTTCCTGTTTCATGTTCTCATGCATCTTTGTTACAATCGTCCTATGAGAACTTTCTTCAGACATGCGGCGAAAATCTGGCCCCAAAGATGATCATTTTGTGTCCCACCGGAGCACAAAGCGCGAATTTCAGTGATATTCCAGCGCAATCCCCTGCACAACCACCGATTGTTGCGATTGTGAAAACCATTGCCGCCACCGGGCAAAACTGACAGTTAACCGTCAGAGCAGCAGCACAGACAGGAACCGGAGCGATGCAATTTGCCTTTGGCGGCGCATGGGACGCGCGCGATGCGCTGCGCAGGGAAGATGCGGAAGGTTTGGCGCAGGAATTGCGCGACCCGTCTGCGCGCGTGTTGCCCATCTGGCGCGGCAAGCCGCATCTGGCCGGATCCGCGCTTGGCTGGGTGCCGCCTGATCACCCCATGCTGCGCCACGCCCCGCGCCCCTTTCTCTATCTTGGCCAGCATCAGGGGCGCGCGTGTTTTGCCGCTGATCTCTCGGCATGGGAACCCGACGCGCTGGACCGCGCGGCGCTCGCGATGTTTCTGGACACCAGCACCCAACGCCACCCCGACGCGGCCCCCGATGCCCAATTCGGCGAATTGCGCATGGCCATGTCGCAACTCGACGCCCCCGAGGCCGCCCTCGCCGCCACCGCCCGCGCGCTGTTCAACTGGCACCGCACGCATGGGTTCTGCGCCGCCTGTGGTCATCCCAGCGATGTGACAATGGCCGGTTGGGAACGCCAATGCCCCGCTTGCGGTGCCAAGCATTTCCCGCGCACTGATCCGGTCGTGATCATGCTTGTCACGCATGGCAATGACGTTCTGCTCGGGCGCTCGCCGGGCTGGCCAGAGCGGATGTATTCCGCCCTTGCAGGCTTTGTTGAGCCGGGCGAGACGCTTGAAGCCGCCGTCGCCCGCGAAGTGCTCGAGGAAACGGCCATCACCCTTGGCCCGGTGCGCTATGTCGCGTCCCAGCCCTGGCCCTTTCCCAACTCGCTGATGTTCGGTGCCGTGGCCGAAGCCACCAGCCGCAACATCACCCTTGATGACGAGCTTGAAGACGCCCGCTGGTTCCCCCGCGAGGAAATCCTGCGCGCCTGGAGCGGCACCCATCCTGACCTCTTGCCCGCGCGAAAAGGGGCGATTGCCCATTACCTGATCGGACAATGGCTTGCTGGCAGGCTCTGAGCGGCTTATCTGTCAGGCAGCCGGGGCTTGCATTTCCCCCCCCGCGCTTTCAGGATACGGATCATGACGCTGAACGCTGCCCCCGGTTCCGGACCAAAACGCATGTCGACCTGGACTGTCCCGAATATCCTGACTGTCCTGCGCCTGCTGGCTGCGCCGGGCGTGGCCGTGATGTTTCTCTATTTCCACCGCCCCTGGGCCGACTGGTTCGCGCTTGCGCTCTTCTCCCTTGCCGCGATCACCGATTTCTTCGACGGCTATCTGGCGCGGGCCTGGAAACAGGAAAGCCGCCTTGGCGCGATGCTCGACCCCATCGCCGACAAGGCGATGGTCGTGATCGCCCTTCTGGTCATCACCGGCTATTCCGGCATGGACCCCTGGCTGATCCTGCCCGCCACCGCGATCCTGTTCCGCGAGGTCTTCGTCTCGGGCCTGCGCGAGTTTCTCGGTGACAAGGCCGGGCTCTTGAAAGTCACCAGTCTCGCCAAATGGAAAACCACTGCGCAAATGACCGCCATTGCGGTGCTCTTCCTTGCGATGGGCCTTGAATATGTCCGCGAAGCCGCAACCATGCGCAGCCAGCGCGCGCTGATCGAAACCCTCAGCGATATCGGCACGCAGGATGTCAGTCTGGTCGATCTGGCCAAGCATGGCGGCAATTACGTCTGGAATTTCGGCCTCGCCCTGATCTGGATTGCCGCGATCCTGACACTGATCACCGGCTGGGACTATTTCCGCAAAGCCCTGCCGTTCCTGAGAGATACACCCAAATGACGCTGGAAATCCTCTATTTCGCCTGGCTGCGCGAACGCATCGGTCTGCCGCGTGAAACCGTGACGACCGAAGCCGCGACCGTCGCCGATCTGGTCGCCGAACTCCGCGCGCGCGAGGACCGCTATGCGCTCGCCTTCTCCGATCTCGCATCGGTGCGCGTGGCGCTGGATCAGGATCTGGCCGAATTCGACGCCCCCCTTGCCGGCGTGCGCGAAGTGGCCTTTTTCCCGCCCATGACCGGGGGCTGATATGCAGATCCGCGTGCAGGAAACCCCGTTCGACTATGGCGCGGAATCCGCCCGTTTCACGGATGGCTGCAACGGCATCGGCGCGGTCGTCACCTTCTGCGGCATCGTGCGCAATGACGGCGGCGCGCTGCAGGCGATGGAGATCGAGCATTACCCCGGCATGACCGAACGCGCGCTCGCCCAGATCGCCGAAGAGGCCGCCCGCCGTTGGACGCTGGCCGATTGCCTGATCATTCACCGCTTTGGTCGCATGGCACCGGGCGAGAAGATCATGATGGTCGCGACCGCCTCGGCTCATCGCGCCGATGCTTTCGCGGCGGCGGATTTCCTGATGGATTACCTGAAATCCCGCGCGCCCTTCTGGAAGAAGGAATTTTCGGGCGACAGCGCGGAATGGGTCGCAGCGAAAGACGCGGATGAGGCGGCGCTGGGGCGGTGGGGCTAGTATATAGTATCGTTTTTTTGGCTGCCCACGCGGGCGGCCAACACTTAAACCGTTGACATGCAGCGCGTGCCGCCAGTAACGTAAACTTATACCAATATACATACATGTATCATATCTACAGAAGTTATCGCTAACGCTTTTATTGGAGCAATCTGATGCGTATGTTGTATTTCTTACCGATTATTTCCAGCGTTTTGATCTTGCCTAGCATGTTGAGTGCAAATCCTAATTGTGTTCAGATAGGCCCAGCAAGAAATGTAGGCAGCCAATGCATTGAGTGGCGGGTCACAAATCTCTGTCAAGGTTTGCTAACCATCGTGCATAATCAGGGCGGTACTGGTCAGGGCAGCTTCACGCTCGCCAGCCGCGCTTCAACTATGCACTCTTGTTGCAATTCTTCATTTAAGTCTTGTGCAAACCATAGATTTCTTTCGGTGCGCCTCAGATAAGAAGCCCAGACCGCAAAACGCCCCATCCCCCGCGCGACGAGGCGATCCGTCTTGGCCGCCCCTCAACGCAAAAGGGCGGCCCCGAAGGCCCGCCCTTTGAACTTCTATGACACACGCCTCACCGCTGCGTCGCGCTGGTCACGTCCACAGACACGCCCGGCCCCATCGAGGAGCTGACCGAGACCTTTTTCAGATAAGCGCCCTTGGCACCCGAGGGCTTGGCCTTGGCGACCGCATCCACGAAAGCACGCAGGTTCTCAGCCAGTTTCCCGGCCTCAAACGACGCCTTGCCGATCCCGGCATGGATGATCCCGGCCTTTTCGACCTTGAACTGGACCTGAC
>JAFIEL010000234.1 GCA_020832585.1 Natronohydrobacter sp.
CCATGAACTGGATGAGCCAGCTTGATCACAATGGCCTTGGCGCGGATGAAGACCCTGACCGCGCCACCGACTGGAGCAGGCAGGCAGGCGCGCTGGGTGATCCGGTCGGAACCTATAATCACGGGATCGACATGATCCGCGGGCGCGGCGTGGCGCAGGATGTGGAGGCCGGGCGCGCATTGGTCGATCAGGCCGCAGCGCAGGGTCTGGGGATCGCGCGGCGGTTGCAGGATGCCGGGTATGATCTGGACGCGGTGACACCCGATGCAGATGCATGGAAATACGCCCCCTTGTTCTGACATGACAACCCCGCGCAGGGGTCATCCTTTGGTCTGATAGCCTTTGGTCCAATTGTGCGCAGGCCGGTTTGCGGTGTTTATGCTGTTACCCGGACGGCATGCCCGATTACGGCACAAGCCCGACACGGACCATGTTCAAGGCAGCTCTGCCCGCATGCGCGGCAGCCCCCCGAACAGGATAGCCAAGGCACTTAGCGCAGGGCACCGCGCCCGGCGTGATTGATCACACATGCCGTCACGAGGAGGCGGCGTTTTCAGGAGGATACCCATGAACCAGATGACCCAAGCTGATTTCCGCACCGCCTCGCCCTTCAAGGCGCGCTATGACAATTTCATCGGTGGCAAATTCGTGGCCCCTGTCGCCGGGCGCTACATGGACAATGTCACGCCCATCACGGGTGCAAAGGTCTGCGAAGTCGCGCGCTCCGACAAGGCCGATATCGATCTGGCGCTGGATGCAGCCCATGCCGCGAAAGAGGCATGGGGCAAGACCAGCGTCGCGGAGCGCTCGAACATCCTGCTGCGGATCGCGGACCGGATCGAGCAGAACCTTGATCTGATCGCAGCGGCCGAGACATGGGACAATGGCAAGCCCATTCGCGAAACCACCGCTGCCGATATTCCGCTGGCGGTCGATCATTTCCGCTATTTCGCAGGCACCCTGCGCGCGCAGGAAGGCACCATGTCGGAAATCGACAATGACACGGTGGCCTATCACTTCCATGAACCGCTGGGCGTGGTGGGGCAGATCATTCCGTGGAATTTCTCGATCCTGATGGCCGCATGGAAGCTGGCGCCGGCACTGGCGGCGGGCAATTGCATCGTGCTGAAACCTGCCGAACAGACGCCTGCGGCGATTCTGGTGCTGATGGAAGTCATTGCCGATCTGCTGCCCGCAGGTGTGCTGAACATCGTGAACGGTCTGGGGGCCGAAGCCGGTGACGCGCTGGCGCGTTCAAACCGGATTGCGAAAATCGCTTTCACTGGCTCGACCGCGACAGGGCGCAAGATCATGGAAGCCGCGACCGTGAACCTGATCCCGGTCACGCTGGAACTGGGGGGCAAGTCGCCCAATATCTTCTTCTCGGATATCATGGCGGAAGATGACGCGTTTCTGGACAAGGCCGTGGAAGGGTTTGTGCTCTTTGCCTTCAATCAGGGCGAGGTTTGCACCTGCCCGTCACGCGCGCTGGTTCAGGAAGACATCTATGAAGAATTCATCGCCCGCTGCATTGCCCGCGTAAAAGCGATCAAGCAGGGCGATCCGCGCGACATGTCCACGATGGTCGGCGCACAGGCCAGCAAGATGCAGCATGACAAGATCATGTCCTATTTCACCATTGGCCGCGAGGAAGGGGCCGAGGTGCTGGTCGGCGGCGATACAGCGCATCTGGGGGGCGATCTGGAAAGCGGCTATTATATCCAGCCCACGATCTTCAAGGGTCACAACAAGATGCGGGTGTTTCAGGAAGAAATCTTCGGCCCGGTCGTGTCGGTGACGACCTTCAAGGACGAGGCAGAGGCGCTCGCGATTGCCAATGACACGATGTATGGGCTTGGGGCCGGGGTCTGGACCCGCGACGGCACCCGCGCCTATCGCTTTGGCCGCGCGATCGAGGCAGGGCGCGTCTGGGTGAACAACTATCACGCCTATCCGGCGCATGCAGCTTTCGGCGGCTACAAGCAATCAGGCATCGGGCGCGAGACGCACAAGATGATGCTCGACCACTACCAGCAGACCAAGAACATGCTGGTCAGCTACAACCCCAACAAGCTCGGCTTCTTCTGAGGCTTCTCAGATGAAGATGCACCGCCCCTCACCTCGGGGGGCGGTGTTTGCATGTCAGGCGGGGGACATTTCAAGCAAGGGTCGGGGCCAGCAGGTGACAGGCCGCGCGCCCGGTCGCGGTCTCAATCGGCGCGGGAATGACCTGCTTGCAGACCGGCATCACATGCGGGCAGCGCGGGTGAAAGGCACAGCCGGGCGGCGGGTTGATCGGGTTCGGGATCTCGCCCGTGACGGGCGTTCTGCGTCGCCCCGAGAGCGCCAGATCCGGCACCGCATCCAGCAGCATCCGCGTATAGGGGTGCTGGGGTTCCAGAAACAGCCGTTTGGAGTCGGCAATCTCGACCAGCCGCCCCAGATATAGAACCCCGATCCGGTTCGCCATATGCCGCACCACGCTCAGATCATGGCTGATCAAGAGATAGGTCAGGCCGAATTCATCCTGCAAATCGCGCATCAGGTTCAGGATCTGCGCCTGCACCGACACATCCAGCGCAGAAGTCGGTTCATCGCAGACGATGAATTCGGGCTTTGACGACAGCGCGCGGGCAATCGCGATGCGCTGACGCTGGCCACCGGAAAACTCATGCGGGAATTTCTCGGCATCCGCTGCCGAAAGGCCCACCAGATCGAGCAGGCGGCCCACTTCGCGCGTGACTTCCGCGCCCTTCAACAGCCCGAATGTGTGGATCGGTTCGGCGATAATATCGCCCACCCGCCAGCGCGGATTGAGGCTTGCGAACGGGTCCTGAAAGATCATCTGGAAGCGGCGGCGCAACTGGCGCATGGCCGCGCCCGAAGTGAAATCCATCACATCGCCATCAAAGCGGATCACGCCCGCTGATGGCTCCAGCAGCCCCACGATCATCTTGGCAATGGTCGATTTGCCAGAGCCGCTCTCGCCCACCAGTGCGAAGGTCTCGCCCTTGCGGATCTCGAAACTCACATCGGCATTGGCGGTCAGGA
>JAFIEL010000235.1 GCA_020832585.1 Natronohydrobacter sp.
TGGCGTTATAGGTGGCTTTCAGCGCGACTTCCTTCATCAGCCAGGAAATCCACAGCTCTTCGAGCGGTGCGATCAGGCCGGGGAAGGACGGGGTCAGATTGTCCTTGTAGTCGAATTCGACCAGCATCGCGCGCCCGATCCGGGTGATCAGCGGGCAGGATGTGTAGCCATCATAGAGCCTTGTCCCCTCACGGCCCGCGATCTCGGAGATCAGATGATCCTCGACCACCGGCAGGTGGAATTTCACCGAGGCCGCGGTCTTGCCCTTGGGCACCCCGTTGATGTCACCGATGCCGAAGACATTGGCGTAACGCGCATGACGCAGGGTCTGCATGTCCACCTCGATCCAGCCCTGATCCACCCAGCGATCGCCCCAGGCCAGACCAGACTCGCGAATGACTTGCGGCGCGCGCTGCGGTGGGACGATATTGATGAAATCCCATTTATCCGTGACCTCGCCTTCGGGCGTGATGTAGGTTGCCTCTTTCGCGCCCAGATCAATGCCTTTCAGAACATGCTGATAGCGATAGGTAATGTTGCGCTCATCCATGATCTGGCGGACGCGGTGATGGATGACCGGCACACCAAACAGGTTCTGCGCCTGCGCGTTGTAGATGAACTCGCATTTCGCGCGGTTGCCCTTGGTCGTGGCAATATCTTCGCCAAGGAAGCAGATTTTCACAGGCGCGCCTGCGCATTTCATCTCGGTCGCCGGACGGCCGAACATGCCGACCCCGCCTTCATTGGTGAACTTGTCCAGCGCGTGCCAGCTTTTCTCGGCCATCTCGGGGCTGGCATAATGCGCCGAAATCCCGGTTTCCGGGCCGACCATGCTCAGGTCGAACCCCTCGACGGCATCCCAGTCCAGCACCAGACCGGTCGAGACGATCAGATAGTCATACTCGATCCGCTGCCCGCCCGTTGTGGTCACGCGATTGGCTTCGGGGTCCAGTTCCGCCGCATATTCATTGACGAAAGTGATGCCGCGCGGCAGCCAGCCGGTGATCGCGGAGGTGGCATAGCTGGCAGGCCGCAGTCCCGCAGCAACCAGCGTGAAGCCGGGCTGATACCAATGTTCCTGCTTGCCATCGAGCACCGTGATCTGCGCGCCCTCCAGCCGGTCGGCCAGACGGTTGGCAATCGCCGCCCCGCCCGCACCGGCACCAAGGATCAGGATACGGGCAGAGCTGCGCACCTTCTGCGCCTGCGCGGCCCCTGCACCAAAGGCAAGTGCGGCACCGCCTGCGCCCGCAAGGCCGAGAAAGCCCCGACGGCTGGCAGTGAGTTGATCAAGATCGGACATGAGGGGCTCCCTTTTCCTCCGGCATACATATGTTCACAATCTCATATATCTATTTTGCTATCTTTGATCCAAGTCAAATTCGGCAGAGTCAGCGTGCTGCGACAATATGGCCCGGCAAGACCCGGCAAGTGTTTGATCCGGATCAATGTCAGCCAGACACTTCGTCGTGATAATGGGTATTCGAGGGAAATCATTTGTGCCGGTGCGTATCTGACCGGGATCGAGGAGACAGCCATGCGACTGACCACGAGAACGAATCTGGCCTTGCGGACGCTCATGTTCTGCGCGGTCAACAAGGACAGCCTTGTGCGCAAGCAAGATGCGGCACAGGCGGTCAATGCTTCGGAAAACCATCTGGCACAGGTCATCAACAAGTTGGGTCAGGAAGGGTTCATCATCACGCAGCGCGGTCGTCACGGCGGGTTTCACCTTGCGCGCGCGGCCTCGTCGATCAGCGTGGGCGAAGTATTTCGCGCCTTTGAATCCGGCCTGCCCTTTATCGAGTGCTTCTCGTCGACCAATACCTGCCCGCTGAAGGCGCATTGCGTGATGCGCCCGCATCTGTCCCGCGCGGTCGAAGCGTTTTATTCGGCCCTTGATGAGGTCTGGCTGTCCGAACTCGTCGAATGTAACGCCGGGCTGCAAGCGATCCTGAACATGGAAGTCCCGCGCTTTTCGGCCTCATGCCATGTGCAACCGGCCTCGACGGATACGGGCGAGGTCATTCCCGCATGACGCCACTGTGTTTTGTGGAATCCTGCGTGTAACGACGCTGTGATCGTCTGATCTGAAACTTCCGGCATGTCGTCTCCGTTGCCTGACTGTGACCCTAGATGGTCGAGTAAAACGGAGAAAGAACATGAAAACCCTCGCGCTTTCCGCAAGTCTGGCCGCAATGATGGCCGCCCCTGCCCTGGCCAATACTGCCATCGGGCTTGCAGGGGATCGGACGCTTGTCATGATCGACCTGGACAGCGGTCAGGTCACGGGCATGCAGGATGTCGATTATGACGGGCGGTTGCTTGGCATTGATTACCGCAATGCGACCGGCGGCCTGATCGGTGTGACCGAGAATTTCGAGGTTGTCTCGATCGATCCGATGACCGGCACCTGGGATCTGATTGTCGAGATGAGCGCCGGGATGGAAATTGCCGAAGGCGCGCCGGTGATCGTGGATATCAACCCGGTGCCGGATGCGCTGCGCTTCATGTCGGGCACGACGAATCACCGCATCAACCTCACCACGGGCGAAGCGATGGTCGATGGGGACCTGCATTTCGGTGATGACACTGACGGCACGCCGATGATCGCAGGCACAGCCTATACGAACAATGTCGGCACGCCGGAGTCGACCGCCATGTTCAATATCGACATGGAACGCGGCGCATTGCTGCGCCAGACCGCGCCCAATGATGGCACCAACGAAATGGTGGGCGAACTGGGTGTAATGCTGGAAGCCCCCATCGCCTTCGACATCTCGACCGATGCCGAGAGCATGAACACTGGCTGGCTCTATGCCAACGGGCAGATCCACACGGTTTCGCTTGAGGATGCAAGCGTCACCAATTCCTGGGATATTGCCGGGCTGGATGTGGTCCTGCGCGACATGACCGTGATGGGCGCGATGGAGTGACCCGACCTCAGCCCGCAGCCTGCTGCGCGGCCTGAATGAATGCCGAGATGCGCGCCGGGTCGTTAACCCCCCCCGCGGGTTAGCCCCCCGGTGGCAAACACAAGTTCCGCGCCCC
>JAFIEL010000236.1 GCA_020832585.1 Natronohydrobacter sp.
GTGGCATGGCCCACCCCGGTAAAGGCCAGCGAGCCATGCAGCGAGGCGCGCAGCCCCGCCACGCCGAAGGACAGCCCGCGCAGATGGTCCAGAAACCGCGCCGCCGCCACCATTGGCCCCATCGTGTGCGACGAGGACGGCCCGATCCCCACCTTGAATATCTCGAAAACCGACAGAAACATGCGCCGCCCTTTCCCTGTTCGCTGCAGGTAATCTAGGCCCGCGCCGCGCAAACACCATCCATCTTGCGACATGCAGGCACTCAAACAAGACCTGCCCCCTTGGCAGGGGCGCATTTCTGGGTCACTGTGGAGGCATGCGCATGGTTTTCGCCCTTCCTCTTGTCGTAGCCCTTGCCGGCTGTTCCCCCTGGACCAGCCCGCAAGCCGGGCGCGCGCTCTATGACCAGAATTGCGCCGCCTGTCACGGGGCCGATGCGCGCGGGGGCGCGCAGGTGCCGGACCTGACCCAGATCACGGCGCGCGCGGGCGGCAGCTATCCGCAGATGCGCGTGCTCGACAAGCTGGATGGCTATGCGCGCGGCCAGACCGTCTATGACGGCGCAGAGATGCCCAATTTCGGTGATCTGCTGACCGGGCGGCTGACGCGGGTGCAGACGCCCTCGGGCCTGTCGCGCCCCATGCCCGAAAAGATCATCGCGCTGGACGCCTATTTGCGCTCGATCCAGCGCTAGTGGCACATCGCTGCCGTTTTCGCCTTTCGCCCAAGGGCTGGTTCCGCCTATAACACGCGCGAGACAGACAGAGGGCCTGCCATGACCAACGACCTGACCCCGATAGACCGTGCCAAATATGCCTCCGCCCATTGTGCTGCCGATTTCGTGCAGGACGGGATGCGCGTGGGGCTCGGCACCGGCTCTACCGCCGCGTGGCTGGTGCGGCGTCTGGGCGCGCGGGTCCGGCAGGAGGGGTTGCGCATCATCGCCGTGCCGACCTCGACCCGCACAGCGCAACTGGCGCGCGAGGTGGGCATCAATGTCGTGTCGCTGGATGAGGCGCGCTGGCTGGATCTGACCATCGACGGCGCGGATGAATTCGACGCGGAACTGACGCTGATCAAGGGCGGTGGCGGCGCGCTCTTGCAGGAAAAGATCGTGGCCACGGCGTCGGACCAGATGATCGTGATCACCGATGCGGCGAAGGAAGTGAAAACACTGGGCGCCTTCCCCTTGCCCGTGGAGGTGATCCCCTTCGGCTGGCAGGCCACGAAAGCGCTGGTCGAGGAAGTGCTGGCATCGATGGATGTGATGGGCCGCCAGTCCAGCCTGCGCATGAACGGCACGCAGCCCTATGTGACGGACGAAGGCAACTACATCCTTGATCTGGCACTCGGGCGGATCGGCAATCCGCGCCAGCTTGCACTTGTGCTCAACCAGGTGCCGGGCGTGGTGGAAAACGGGCTGTTCGTCGATATTGCGGATCAGGTGGTGATCGGGCACGCCGATGGCACGGTAGAGCTGCGCGACCTGACCACAGGCACGCCCGAATCGACCATGCGACAGGTCGATCTGGAAGACGCGCGCAACATCTTCACGGATCTCTGAGGGACGACATGGCGTTTGACTACGATCTCTTCGTGATTGGCGGTGGTTCGGGCGGGGTGCGCGCAGCCCGGATCGCAGCCAGCCAGTATGGCGCGCGGGTCGCGCTGGCCGAGGAATCGCGCATGGGCGGCACCTGCGTCATTCGCGGCTGTGTGCCGAAGAAACTGATGGTCTTTGCCTCCAGCTTCCCCAATGCCGTGGCCGAAGCGCAGGATTACGGCTGGGACGCGCAGATCGGCGATTTCGACTGGCCCGCCTTTCGCGCACGGCTGGACAGCGAATTGTCGCGGCTGGAAGCTGCCTATCGGGGCGGGCTGGAGCGCGCAGGCGTCACCATCCACGATTGCCGCGCCACACTCGCAGGCCCGCATGAGGTGCGGCTTGCAGATGGCCGGACCGTCAGCGCCAAACATATCCTGATCGCGACGGGCGGCTGGCCGGTCGTGCCGGAAAAATGGCAGGGGCTGGGGGCCATGACCTCGAACGAGGTGTTCGGCATGGACGCCCTGCCAGGGTCCATCCTGATCGTGGGCGGCGGTTATATCGCGTCGGAATTTGCCTGCATCTTCAACGGGCTGGGCGTGAAAACCACGCAATTCTATCGCGGCGCGCAAATCCTGCGCGGCTTTGACGAGGAAGCGCGCGGCCATATCGCCGATCAGATGTGCGAAAACGGCGTCGATCTGCATCTGGGCACCGATATTCTGGACATCACCCGCGATGGCACGGGCTACAAGGTCAAGGCGACCACAGGTCATGACGCCAGTTACGACGCGGTGATGTTTGCCACAGGCCGCAAACCGAATACCGACGGGCTGGGGTTGGAGGCTCTGGGCATTGAACTCAAGCCCAACGGTGCGATCCCGGTCGATGCCTATAGCCAGACCGCGATCCCGTCGATCTTTGCCGTGGGCGATGTGACCGACCGCGCGAACCTGACGCCGGTGGCGATCCGCGAGGGCCATGCCTTTGCCGATACGATCTTCGGGGGCAAACCCACGACATTCGACCATAGCCTGATCCCGACCGCCGTCTTTACCCAGCCCGAATTCGGCACGGTGGGGTTGGGCGAAGAGGACGCGCGCGCAGCCGGGCCGATCCATGTCTACGCGACGGCGTTTCGTCCGATGCGAACGGCCTTTATCGGGCGCGCAGAGCGGGTCATGATGAAGCTGATCGTTTGCGCCAAATCTGATAAGGTGCTTGGGTGTCATATTGTCGCGGATCATTCGGGCGAAATGATCCAGCTTGCGGCGGTCGCGATCTCAATGGGCGCAACCAAGGCAGATTTTGATCGGACGCTGGCGGTGCATCCGACCATGGCCGAGGAACTGGTCACAATGCGGACAGCGACCCGCAGCCATGACGGATAAGGGTTGATTTCGACGGGCCAAGGCCCAATTTCTGAAACGAGTGACGACAACAAGGATGGAGACCGGATGTCTGGCAACAATGGCGGACCCTGGGGCGGCGGCG
>JAFIEL010000237.1 GCA_020832585.1 Natronohydrobacter sp.
TCGCGCGGCGCGCGGTCGCGCCGCAGCAAGCCATTGGACAGGCGCTGCGCTTCGCGTGCGGCGAAATATGCCGTCACCTGGGCAGGCGCGGGCGGGGCTGCGATCGGTGCGGCGCGGGCGGGTCTGGTTTGCGGGGCGGCGCTGATTTCGGGGGCAGTGACGGCTGCGGGGGGCAGGGGGCGGATACAGCCTGCAAGCACAAGCGCCGCCGTGGCCAGCGCGGTCAGGTTCCAGACCCGCGCATGGCGACGCGCAGGCTGGGGCCAGTCCGGGCAGGGCAGGATATGTCGCACCGCCCGGAGCATCGGCTTACACGTCAGACTGAGGGGCGGGGTTGCTGTCACGCGACCGGGCCGAGGCAAGCGAGTTGCGCAGTTCGGATTCCATCTTGGTCAGTTCCTCTTCCGCCGCTGCGCGCTTGGCGCGCCCTTCATCGGCGATCCGCAGGCTGTCCTCGATCGTGGCGATCAGCGTCTCATTGGCCTGTTTCACAGCCGCAATATCGAAGACCCCGCGCTCGATTTCCTCGCGCACCTCGCGATTGGCCTCGCGCAGGTTTTCCGCGTTCGATGTCAGCAACTCATTGGTCAGGTCATTGGCGGCACGCACAGCGGCTGCGGCTTCGCGCGAGCGCTGGATGGTCAGCGATTGCGCAAGCTGGGTTTCCCACAGCGGCACCGTGTTGACCAGCGTCGAATTGATCTTGGTTACAAGCGATTTGTCGTTTTCCTGCACCAGCCGGATCGAGGGCAGCGATTGCATCGTGACCTGTCGCGTCAGTTTCAGGTCATGCACCCGGCGTTCCAGATCATCGCGCGCGGCCCGCAGGTCGCGTAATTCCTGTGCTTTGAGCACCTTGTCATTCTCGGGGGCGGCGTCAACCTCTGCCTGCCTGGCCGGGATCTCATTGGCGTCGAGTTCCTTCAGCTTGGCTTCGCCCGCCGCGATATAGAGCGCGAGTTCATGATAGAATTCGAGCGTCTTTTCATACAGCTTGTCGAGGGCCTTGATGTCTTTCAGAAGCGTCGTTTCATGGTTCAGCAGATTGGCCGTGATCCGGTCGATCTGGCTTTGCACCGTGTTGTAGCGTTCCTGAAACTTGACCATCGGCGCGGCTTTGCCGGTCAGACGCTCCCACCAGCTGCGCTGCCGCCGTGTGTCCAGTTCCGAGACCGAAAAGCCGCGCAATGTCGTGACCATCTCGCGCAATCCGTCGCCTGCCGGGCCCAGATCCTTGTTCTTGACATCGGCCAGCATGGATTGGCTGATCTGCTGCAAGTCCATCTGCGCGCGCGACCCAAAGCCGATGACCGTGCTGGTCTGGCCCATGTCGATCTCGGCCATGCGCGCACGGATCGCATCCGCCGCCTCTGCCGGGGCTTCTTCCAGTGCCACAAGCGCGGTCGAGGGCTCTGCCAGCGGGGCATCCACCAATGCGTTGATTTCCTCGGTCAGTGTTTCGGCCTGTTTGCGGATCGTCTCAGCCATTGTCATGTCCCTCTCACGTCGGTTCTGGCGGGCCAATATTGGCCCGCGATTGTGTCAGTCAGGTATCCGAAGACCTTCCCGGTCCAGCCTTTCGCGCAAGACCTCGATCTCGATTTCCAGATCCGTCCGGTCACTTTCCAGCAGCGCCTCGCGGCGCAGCGCGAAACGCGATTCCAGATCATCGAGCAGCGCCTCGAACTCGGCGCGGGCCTCTGCATCGCGGCTGCGCGCATAGAGGTCCGAGAATTTGACCGTCGCATCCCGCGCGCCGATCAGATAGACGCCCAGATAGCGGCGCGCAGAACTCAGGCGGCGGGGGTCATTCTCGACAGCCCGGAACAGCGGGCGGATACTTGCACTGAAGGTTTCGATCCGGCGCATCAGCGCCCTGTCGCCACTGCGCTTGATCGCGTCAGCCATTTCGGACAGATATGTTTCGGCTTCTTCCACGGCCTTTGCGGCGCGGTCGGTCTCGAACAGGTCAACCCCTGCCATGCCCTTGTCGCGCAGCGGATCGGCCCCGAAGGCGCCGAAATGCAGCACAGTGCCCAAAGCGCCCAGCACGAGCGCCGCAACCGGACCGGCGGAAAAGGCCGCAAGCCCCAGACCGAGGCCCGTCAGGACAGACCCGAAGATCTTGCGCGGTATGGCAGGTTTGCGCGCAACATTGCGCGCCTCATAGGCGGCCTGTGCGATCACGCCTTCGCGTGTCAGCCAGGCGGCCAGCATCAACACCCCGAAAGCGACAAGCCCAAGCGCAAGACCAGCGGGCGGCTTGAAGAAGGCGCTGATGGCAAAGAGAAAGGGCAGCACAAAGAGCAGGTTCACGCGCGCGCCAACCGGATGGGGGCGTTTGGGGGTATTGGCCGGGGTGCGGGGTGCGTTCGGGCTGTAGCGCCCACCGAATTGCTGGCTCATGCCTCAGCCCCCGATCACGGCCACATAGATCATCAGCGCCACAAGCAGGGCAAAGGATGTTTTCTGCAACCCTGTCGTGGACATGAACTGATACTCCTTGAAAATACACCCCGGACTATAGGCCAAGATGCCGCATTGGGAAAGTCACTCTTAACAAGCGCGCAACCACATGGACTGACAGATGGAAATTGCCTGCCCGCTGCGCAAGCCCTGCGCGCTCACGGCCGCGTGATGCGGCCCTTGCCCGGTTTGCTCGGTCCAGAGGCAGTGCGCGCAGCTGCGCCTGTGCGCGGCTTGCCCGGTTTAGCTGGTCCCGGTTTAGCTGGTCCCGGTTTTGGGCCGGCCCTGCGCGGGCCGGGCTTTTCCTGTGCCTTCCCTTGCGCCTCGTTCGGGTCGCGCCCAAGCTGGTCGCGCAATACCCGTGCCTTGACTTCCTCCACCGCACCTCTGGCCAGCGTGCCCAGTTGAAACGGCCCATAGCTGACCCGGATCAGCCGGTTCACGCTCAAGCCCACATGCGAAAGCGCGCGCCGGATCTCGCGATTGCGCCCCTCACGGATGCCGATGGTCAGCCAGGCATTCGCGCCCTGCTGGCGGTCGATGCTGACGA
>JAFIEL010000026.1 GCA_020832585.1 Natronohydrobacter sp.
ACCGCGCCGATGTGCTGGTGGGGATTGTCTCTTCGGGCGTGCTGGGTGCGATCCGTGATTTTGTCCATGGCGCGCAGGTGCCGCTGATCGTGGCCAATGCGGGCAATGACGAAGCCACAGGCGAGCGGTGCAGCCCCTATATCACCCGGCTGTCCTTCTCCAGTGGGCAGGTCAACCGTCCGATGGGGCGCTGGATGGCAGAACAGGGGATCACGCGGGTCTATACGCTGGGCGCGGATTATGCGGCTGGCCGTCAGATGATCGGCGGCTTTACCGAGACCTTCACCGCTGCGGGCGGCGAAATCGTGGGCCAGGGCTGGACGCCGTTTCAGCAGACACAGGATTTCGGCCCCTATCTGGCACAGGCGCGCGCGTCTGGCGCAGAAGCGATCTATGTCTTTTATGCGGGCGGCGAAGCGATTGCCTTCGTCAACCAGTATGACAGCTTCGGTATGGCCGAGGACATGCCGCTTTATGGCTCGGGCTTCCTGACCTCGCAGCTCTACGTCAATGCCCAAGGCGAAAGCGCGAATGGCGTGGTCACGGCCCTGCATTATGTGCCGACGGCGGACAACGCCGAAAACGTGGCTTTCGTCGAAGCGTTCGAGGCCAGTGTCGGGCGCTTGCCGTCGGAATACGGCGTGCATGGCTATGATGCCGCGCGCGCGCTGACCGATGCGATCCGTGCAGGGGCCACGGACCGCGCAAGCTTGGCCGATGCGCTGCGCCAGACCAGTTTCGATGGCCCACGCGGTGCGACCTCGATCGATCCGGCCACGAACAACATCATCCAGCCGATCTTCGTCTATGAAACCGTGACCGGCGAGAACGGCGCGATGACCCAGAAGGTGCTCGCGACCCTGCCCGCCGAGGCCGACCCCGCCAATGGCTGCGTCATGCCCGAGATTGCCACCAACTGAACCCCATCCGGGGCCGCCATCACGCGGCCCCTGTCACCTGTTCAACCGGGGAGGAGAACCCGATGACACATGATCTCGGCTTCTGGACATTGCAGACCCTGAACGCGCTGCAATTGTCGATGCTTCTGTTTCTTCTGTCCATCGGGCTGACCGTGATCTTCGGCCTGATGCATTTCGTGAACCTTGCCCATGGCGCGCTTTATGCGCTGGGGGCTTATTTCGCGGCGACCATTGCCAGCACCGCTGGTTTCTGGGTGGCGCTTCTGGTGGCGCCCTTGGGCGTCGCCGTGGTCGGCATGGCGCTTTATGGTGGGCTGATCAGCCGGATGCGAAAATCGGGGCCGATGGCGCAGGTGCTGGTCACTTTCGGGCTGATCTTCGTGCTTCTGGACCTGAGCCGCATCTTCTGGGGCGATCTGGCGCTGGCGATCAACACGCCTGCTGCGCTATCGGGACGCGTCGATATAATGGGCACGGGCTATCCTGCCTACCGGCTGTTCATCATCGCGCTGGGCGTGGCGATTTTCGCAGCCCTCGCCCTGATCCTGAGCCGCACGCAGATCGGAGCGATGATCCGCGCAGGTGTCGATAATGACGCGATGGCCGCCTGCATGGGCATCAATGTGGAACGGCTGTTCTTCATCGTATTCTGCGTGGGCTGTGCGCTGGCAGGGCTTGCCGGGGCCGTCGCGGCACCGCTGCTGAGCGTGACGCCGGGAATGGGGCTTGAAATCCTGATCCCCACGCTGATCGTGATCGTGATCGGCGGGCTTGGCTCGCTGAAAGGCGCGATTGCTGGCTCGCTCATCTACGGCTTCGTGCAGACCTTCGGGGCCGTGCTGCTGCCCGGTGTCGCATCCATCCTGATCTACGCGCTTCTGGCGGCTGTGCTGTTACTGAAGCCCGTCGGCCTGTTTCCCGCGAAAGGATAATCCCGATGTTTCGACATACACCGCTTCGCTATGCCGCGCTGATCGTCCTGTTCTCGGGTGCGGTTTTCACGGCCTTCACTGCCGGATATTTCGGAATGGAGATCCTGACCGAAATCCTGATCCTTGCGATCCTTGTGCTTGCACTTGATCTGGTTGCAGGCTTTGGCGGCATGGTCTCGCTCGCGCATGGGGCCCTGATGGGGCTTGGGGCTTATGCCTTTGTCGCACTGGCCACCAAGGGCGGGCTTGATCCTGTGGTGGCGGCAGCTGCCGCAATTGCCATCACCGCAGGAACCGGCTGGATCATCGGCGCGATCTGCGCGCGCAGCCACGGGATTTACTTCATCATGGCCACACTCGCTTTCGGGCAGATGGGCTATTCCTATTTCTTCGAACGCCCGTTTTTTGGCGGCGATGACGGGATGGTGGGGCCGGGCCGGTTCGATCTGTCCTTCATCGGGGTCGATCTGAACGATGGCCGCAGCTTCGCGCTGTTCTGCCTTGCGCTTCTGGGGCTGGTCTATCTGATCGCGGTCGCGACCCTGCGCTCGGGTCTGGGCCGTTCGCTGACCGGCGTGATGCATAACGAGAAACGCATGCGTGCATTGGGGCTGACCGTCTGGCGGGTCAAGGCCGATGTGTTTGGCATTTCCGGCGCGATGGCAGGGCTGGCGGGTGTTCTGGCCGCGCAGCATATCATGTTCATCTCGCCCAAGATGCTGCACTGGACCGTGTCGGGCGAGGCGCTGGTGGTCGTGATCCTTGGCGGACTTGGCACGCTGGTCGGCCCACTGATCGGCGCTGTGGCCTTTGTCGTGCTGAAACATGAGCTGAGCCATGTTACGACCTATTGGCACCTGATTGTCGGGCTGGTCCTGATCGCTGTGGTGATGAGCCGCGCCAATGGCATTTTCGGCTTCATCGAGGCGCGTTTCGGCCCCAGGACCGACCGCATGATCCAATCCATCCAGACCCGCGACGATGCCAAGGAGGCTGTGAAAGATGCTTGAGACACGCAATCTCGACAAGAGTTTCGGGGCCGTCCATGTCACGCGCAATGTCTCGCTCAAGCTGGAGCGGGGCGAGCGGCGGGTGATCCTTGGGCCGAACGGGGCAGGCAAGACCACACTCTTCAACCAGCTTGTGGGCGAGATCACCCCCGACAAGGGCCAGATCCTGCTTGCAGGTGAGGATGTGACCAACCTGCCAGTTGCCCGGCGTGCGCGCCGTGGCCTGTCGCGCAGCTATCAGAAAAACACGCTTTTTGACGGGCTGACGGTGGAAGAAAACCTGGCCCTTGCCGCATCGGTCCATGCAGGTGTGGCGATGACGCTGTGGCGCGATGCGCTGCAATCGCCGCAGGTGCGCGAGATCGTGGAAGAGGTCGCCGAACAGGTGAACCTGATGCCGCATATTCACGCCAAGGTCTCGGAAATCAGTTACGGGGTGCGGCGTCAGCTGGAAGTGGGCGTGGCGCTGGCCACCAAGCCGCTTGTGCTGCTGATGGACGAACCCACATCGGGCGTTGGGCCGGAAATGGCGAAGGGATTTCACGATCTTCTGGCGGGCCTTCCGCGTGATCTGACGCTTCTGATCATCGAGCATGATATGGATCTGGCCTTTGCCGTGGCCGATACGATCACAGTGCTGAATTATGGCGAGGTTGTCTTTGACGGCCTGCCCGAAGAAGCGCGCGGATCGAAACTTTTGCGCGACATTTATCTGGGGGCTTGGGAAGATGCTTGATGTGACAGGTTTGAATGCCGGTTACGGCGAAACGCAGGTGCTTTATGGCCTGTCGGTCAGCGCGAAACCGGGCCGCGTGCTGGCCATTCTGGGGCGCAACGGTGCGGGTAAATCGACGACGCTGAAAACCATCATGGGTCTGCTGCCCGCGCAAGCCGGCGAAATCCGGTTTGATGGCAAAGCGATCAGTGGTGCGAAACCCTATGACATTGCCCGCGCAGGCATCGCCTATGTGCCAGAGACGCGCGACATCTTCCCGTCACTGACCGTGCGCGAGAACCTTGAACTGGCCGCGCGGCGGTTCCCTTGCGCGGATGGTGGCTGGACCATGGAACGGGTGCTCGATCTCTTCCCGCGTCTGGGCGAACGGATGGAGAATGGCGGGATGGAACTGTCGGGCGGTGAACAGCAGATGCTGGCCATTGCCCGCGCGCTCTTGATGAACCCGCGCCTGCTGATCCTCGATGAACCGACCGAAGGGCTGGCGCCGATCATCGTCAAGCTGATCCATGACAAGTTGCAGGAGTTGCGCAATGACGGCCTGCCCATGATCATCGTCGAGCAGAATTTCGGCTTTGCCACGTCGCTGGCCGATGATGTGGTGATCGTGTCGAAAGGGCAGATTGTCTGGACCGGTTCTGCGGCAGAGATCCGCGCGGATGAGGATGCCCAGCATCGCTGGCTGGGCGTGTGATCACAGGGTGGGCAGGTGATCTGCCCGCCCTCAGAAGCGTTTTTTCGCGACTTGCTGGGCAATGCGGATGAAATTGCTCACATGCACGGACTGATCATCCAGCCGCGTGTTGACCGATAGCGATGTGCGCGCGATTTCGGGCTCGATCTTCAGGAATTTCACGCCGTTGCGCTTTGCCTGAGCGACCGATTCCGGCACGATGCAGACCCCTTCGCCAATCGATACAAGGCTGATTGCAGTCTGCAAATCCATGCACCAGATGCGCAAGGGCACTGTGAAGCCCGCATCCTCGCAGGCTTTAAGCACCATATCGGCATAGCTGGGGCGCGGAAATTCGGGATAAAGGATCAGATGATGCGTCTGCAGCCGTTCCAGCTTGGCCACTGTGCGCGATCCCGTGTCAATCCCGTCAGGCAGCGCGAGGATCAGCTTTTCTTCCAGCAATTCGCGGGTCAGAAACTCGCTATCCCGTAGCGCAGGCCGGGCAAAGGCCACATCCAGTTCGCGCGCGACCAGGGCCCGGTGAAGCTGGGCGTTGTTCATGGGCATCAGGCTGAGATTGACCTCCGGATAATGCGCGCGAAAGGACTTCACGATATTCGGCAGAATCCCGAATGTGGCCGACCCCACGAAGCCGATCCGCAAACGCCCTTCGGCCCCCTGCCCAAGGCGGCGCACTTCCAGTTTCGCATCCTCCATCTGCCGCAGGATCGACCGGCCCCGTTCCAGCAGACGCTCGCCCGCTTGCGTAAGCGTGATCGAACTGCGACCACGATTGAACAGCACGGCACCCAGTTCATCCTCAAGCTGCTTGATCTGGCGGCTGAGCGGGGGTTGGGCCATGTCCAGCCGTTCGGCGGCCCGCCCGAAATGCAGATCTTCGGCCACGGCAATGAAATAAGTCAATTGTCGGAAATTCATCGACGCCCCCCGAGGTTCGCAAACAGTAGCCGGTTCCGGCCATAAAAAAAGCCCCCACTTGCATGGGGGCCTCCAGTCGACAGGGAGATCAGGATCATTCCGCCGCAACGGCCTTCTGGCAGGCTTCGGCTTTCAGCGTGAAATCGAAGCTGAAATGCAGGTCCGTGCCCATGCCTTCGGGGGCGGGGTTGAACTTGCCGATCAGGCTGTCCTTGACGGCAAACACGCTGTCATCATGCAGCCAGTCGCTATCGGCGTCATAGATCTGGCTGATCAGCGGACGGTAGCCGGGCTTCGAGATGATGAAATGCATATGGCCGGGGCGGTTCGGGTGGTGGCCCATGAAGCGCAACAACTCGCCCGCCGTTTCATTGTCGGGGATCGGATAGGGCACAGGGCGCACCGCGACAAAGGCGTAATGGCCGTTCTCGTCGGTTTCGAACCGGCCGCGCAGGTTATATTCGGGCTGGTCGGGGTCAAGGTTTTCATAAACGCCGTTGGGTGCATCTTCCCAGACGTCAAGTGTCACGCCCGCCAGACCACGGCCCGACGCGTCGCGGATATGGCCCTCATAGTAAACCGTTTCCTCGTTGTCGTAATGCTTGAGGATCGTGGACGCCCCTTTGGGCAGCACAGGCGGGTTTTCACGGTAGAACGGCCCCAGCACAGTCGATTCGCTCTCATTGCCATCGACGACATTGGTCAGCATGTCGACCAGCACTTCCACACCCAGAATATCGCCCAGCAGGATGAATTCCTGACGGTTCTCGTCACAGGTCTGGCCTGCGCGCTTCAGGTAATCGCAACCGGCCAGAAACTCGCCATGCTGCAATTTCACATCCTTGCAGAAACCGTGCAGATGCTTGACCAGCGAGGTCATGATCTCGCGCTGGCGGTCCGTGATCTCGCCATGCTTGCCAAGGCTTTCGATCACCACATCGGTGATATTGTCCAGAGTAACAGTCCCCATGATCTCCTCCTTCAGGGTTGTGGGCGTGTGTCGATCCGGACAAGCCTCCTCATCCGGCGCTGTGCTGTTGTGGGTCACGGCGTCACTCAAACCAATGCCTGCGGCGGTATCGGGTGATACCCGCGCGCGCCCCCTCTTGCCGGGTATCGCCCCATACCTGCGCGGGCATGGCGCAGGGCAGGCCGATCAGCCACCAAAGCGCGAGAGTTTTCATGGGAGGATCACCGTGATCGAAGTTTTCCGCGCGCTGCAAGAGCGGTTGCACCAGACCCCGCATCTGTTGCGACTGGGGCGGCTGTTTTCCGAAACCGTTCTGATCGAGGTGGACGGGCAGGAATTCTATCTGACCTTCGAGAAGGGCCGATTGGTGGGGGTTGTCGAAGGCCCCAGCCGCAAGACACCGTGGCGTTTCGCCCTGCGCACGGATGCCGACGCGCTGCGCAAGTTCTGGCAGTCGCGCCCCGCACCCGGCTTTCACGACATTTTCGGACTGGTGAAGATCGGGCGCGGCCGGATCGACGGGGACATTCTGTGTCTGGTCAAGAACCTGCGGTTTTTCAAGGAAGTCATGGCATTGGCGCGGCCACAGACAGGGGGTGCAGCATGAGCATTGAACCGATCATCGGGCAATATGTGACGGTCACTGTCGCAGGTGCGCCCCGCCGCATCTATTTCGAGAGCGCCGGACAGGGCCGCCCGATCCTGTGCCTGCACACGGCCGGCGCAGATACGCGGCAATGGCGGCACCTGATGAATGATGCCGAGATCACGGCACAAAACCGCCTGATTGCTTTCGATATGCCGTGGCACGGAAAATCCCTGCCGCCTGAAGGCTTCCAGACGGAAGAATACCTGCTGACGACCGAGGCCTATATCGAAACTGTGCTGGCCGTGGCCGATGCGCTGGGTCTTGAGCGCCCGGTTCTGGCGGGCTGTTCGATGGGCGGGCGCATCGCGCTGCAACTCGCGGCTTTGCAAGCCGACCGTTTCAGTGGATTCATTGCGATTGAAGCATCCGATTTCCAGCCCGCCTGGTATGATATCGACTGGTTCCACCGCCCTGATGCACATGGCGGCGAGATGGGTGCCGCGCTGGTTTCGGCCAATATCTCGCCCTTTGCTCCCGAGGTTGAGCGCTGGAACACGCTGTGGATGTTCATGCAATCCGGGCCGGGGGTATTTCGCGGCGATCTGAGCTTTTACACCCGCGATGACAGCCTTATCGCACGCTTGCCGCAGATCGACACGGGGAAAACGCCGGTGCATCTGATCGTCGGCGCCTATGATCTGACCTGCACGCCCGAGGATGCCAAGCGCACGGCGGATGCGATCCCCGGCGCGACGCTCGCGGTGATGGATGAGTTGGGCCATTTCCCGATGAGCGAACACCCCGCAGGCTTCCGCCCCTTCTTCCTCGATGCCCTCGCGCGGATGCCCGCGCGGGCGGCCAAAGCTGCCTGAGGTTTCCCCATGTCCAACCCTTGCATCATCTGCGTGGCCATCACCGGATCATTGCCCACCAAGGCCAACAACCCGGCAGTGCCGATCACCATCGCCGAACAGATCGAATCGACGCATGAGGCTTTCGAGGCAGGTGCCAGCATCGTTCATGCGCATGTGCGCAATGACGATCAGACCCCTTCTTCGGACCCCGAGAAATTCGCGGCGCTGAAAGAAGGGCTGGAAAAGCATTGCCCCGGCATGATCATCCAGTTCTCGACCGGCGGGCGGTCTGGCGCGGGGCAGGCGCGCGGGGCGATGCTGGGGCTGCGGCCCGATATGGCCTCGCTCTCGGTCGGGTCAAACAATTTCCCGACCCGCGTCTATGAAAACCCACCTGATCTGGTCGATTGGCTGGCCGCTGAAATGCAGGCCCATGACGTGAAGCCAGAGATCGAGGCGTTTGATCTGAGCCATATCCTGAAAGCTCATCAAATGTGGCAGGCAGGGCAGATTGCGCAGGTGCCCTATGTGCAATTCGTGATGGGTGTGAAAAACGCCATGCCTGTGGATCGTGATGTGTTCGATTATTACATCCGCACAGTGCACCGCCTGTTCGGGGCTGATGCACCGTGGTGCGCCGCCGGAATTGGTGCGCAGCAGATCACGCTGAACGAGTGGGCGGTGGCGGCAGGCGGACATGCGCGCACCGGGCTGGAAGACAATGTGCGGCTGGACCGTGACAGGCTCGCGCCGTCAAATGCTGCGTTGGTGCGGCGTGTCGTGGAAATCTGCGACAGGCATGAACGCCCGGTCGCCACATGGCGGCAGGCGCGCAACATCCTCGGTCTGCGGACCGGGCAGGAACAGGAACAGGCCGCATGAAAAAGGTCTACGGCTCGGCGCATGAGGCGCTGGAGGGCGTGTTGTTCGACGGCATGACGATTGCGGCGGGGGGCTTTGGCCTGTGCGGGATCCCGGAACTGCTGATCGACGCGATCCGCGAGGCAGGCACGAAGGATCTGACCGTTGCCTCGAACAATTGCGGGGTGGATGATTTCGGGCTGGGGGTGCTCTTGAAAACCCGCCAGATCAAGAAGATGATGTCGTCCTATGTCGGTGAAAACGCGGAATTCATGCGCCAGTATCTGTCAGGCGAGCTGGAGCTGGAATTCAACCCGCAAGGCACGCTGGCCGAGCGCATGCGTGCAGGCGGCGCGGGCATTCCCGGTTTCTACACCCGCACCGGCGTCGGCACAGTCATTGCCGAGGGCAAGGAGCACAAGGAATTCGGCGGCGAGACCTATATCCTCGAGCGCGGGATCGTCGCGGATCTGTCCATCGTCAAGGCGTGGAAGGCCGATACCACCGGCAACGCGATCTTCCGCAAGACCGCGCGCAACTTCAATCCGCCCGCGGCGAAGTGCGGCAAGATCTGCGTGCTGGAGGTCGAAGAGATCGTGCAACCGGGCGAGTTGGACCCGGATGCGATCCATCTGCCGGGCATCTATGTGCAGCGCCTGATCCAGGGGCAGCACGAAAAACGCATCGAACAGCGCACTGTGCGCGCGGCTTGAGGAGGGCTTGAGGATGGCTTGGGACCGCAACCAGATGGCCGCGCGTGCGGCGCAGGAATTGCAGGACGGGATGTATGTGAACCTTGGCATCGGGATTCCGACGCTGGTAGCGAATTACATCCCCGAGGGGGTGCAGGTGACGCTGCAATCGGAAAACGGGATGCTGGGCATTGGCCCCTTCCCGACGGAAAACGAGGTTGATGCCGATCTGATCAACGCGGGCAAGCAGACTGTGACGGCACTGCCGCACACGGCCTATTTCGACAGCGCGGAATCCTTCGCGATGATCCGCGGCGGCAAGATCAACATGGCGATCCTTGGCGCGATGGAAGTGGCCGAAAACGGCGATATCGCGAACTGGATGATCCCCGGCAAGCTGGTCAAGGGCATGGGCGGCGCGATGGATCTGGTCGCCGGTGTCGCGCGCGTGATTGTCGTGATGGATCACACCAACAAGGCGGGCGAGTCGAAAGTGCTCAAGGCCTGCACCCTGCCGCTGACGGCACAAGGCGTGGTCAAGCGCATCATCACCAATCTGGGCGTTCTGGATGTGGTCGAGGGCGGGTTGAAAATCGTCGAGACCGCCGAGGGCGTCACCGAGGACGAGATCCGCGCGGCGACGGAAGCCGCAATCGTGAATTGATCAAGGAAAGCTACGACTCTGAAGAGATTGACTTTGGGCGACACTTGGCCTGCCATGCGCGCGCGGCGTCACGCCTTCTGGGCCATTCAGGACAGAATTCTTGACGTGAGAATAACGCGTCATAAAGAGGTGGGGAGTGACAGGGCCCAGCAGCAAAACCGTTACCAAGACTCGCAGGCTTGGGCTGGCCAACTCATTGACTACACACTGCCATAAGTCAGTCCATGACTGTCGGCTTTTGGCAAGATGCCCGCAGATGTATCGCCGCAGGGTGGCGGATGGCTCCCCACCCCGTCTGTAGATCACTCTACACATGCCGCACTCACTTGAAGGCATGCAGATTGCCTGTCCACGTAAATCCGCTGCGCCGGGTACGAATGGCCGCTTCGGTGAACACTTGGCAACAGACCGACCGTCAGCAAAGGGCCGAGCACGTCGATCCTGTCGTCAACTTCGCAAGGGGCGGTAAACCGCCTATCACATTGCAGCATTGCACCCGCAGCATCTTGCGCAAGCAGACGTTCAGCTCAGAAGCCCTGCCGTTCCAAGAGCTGCAATCATTCGCGAATTTTCCAACGCGTTAGCATAGTCATTCTGTAGTGGTCATCCCCATACGGGCCAGAACGCGGCGTTCAGCAATAAGCACGGCCTGATAAAACGCCACGGATATCAACACCGAGACTGCGGCGACTGTCCAGATCATGTTGAAATCCAGATATCCGCGCGATTGGTTCAATAGATTGCCAAGACCCCGCCCTGTGGCAAGCCATTCCGCGATCATCACGCCCAGTAGAGCGCGCGGCGCCGTCAGGCGCATGGCAGCAAAAACATAGGGTACTGACGCCGGAATGGCGACAAGGCGCAATTCGGACCACGCGCGCGCGCCATAGGCGCGGGGCAACTCTACCGCCGCGCGCGGCACAAGCGCCAGACCTTGCGCCATCATCACATAGGCAGGAAAGAACGTCACCGACACCGTGACCCACAGCGTCAGAGAGGTTCCGCGCCCCAGCAGCAACACCAGCAGCGGCGTCAGCGCGACCAGCGGCATGGTCTGGGTGATAAGTGCCACGGGCATGAAGGCACGGGTGAATTCAGGTAGCATCCGTGATGACACCGCCAGCACAAAGGCAAAACCCATACCCAGCGCCATGCCGGCAAACGTGATGGGCAGTGTCTGCGCCAGCGCAGCCAGCAACCGTGCTTGGGCCTGCGCACTGGTGGGGTCAAGGAACAGATACCGGATCACATCCCATGGCGTTTTGCCCAGCATCGCGGGCACGCTCAACCCCCGCAAGAATGCCCACCAGACAAGAAATGGGAGCGCCACGGATGCCGCGACCAATGCCAGACGGTACCACAGCGCGCCAGTGTCCGGTTGCAAAGACGGGGGGGCGGCGGGGTTCAGGGACACTGCCCGACTGGTCCCGACCAGACGAGCCGAAAGCAGCGCAAAGGCCCCGTAGCTCAGCCCTGCAATCAGCGTTGCGACAAGCCCGATGCCCCAGATTCGGTCAGGCTCTGCCCGCCCGAGTGACCCCAGCAGATAGGTGCCAAGGCCCCAACGACCCCCACCGCCGAATTCGGCCAGAATTGCTCCAAGAACGGCCGCAGGCGCAGCCACCCGAAACCCCGACAGAATGCTGGGCAGCGCCCCGCGCAACTGCACGCGCCACAGAACCTGCCAGCGCCCACCGCCATATGCGCGCACCAGATCGGCAGTGCGGCTGTCATGCTGGCTCAGACCGATCACGGTTGCGCTCATCGTTACGAAATACACACCAAGCGCAGCCAAGGTGATGCGCGGTGCCATGCCAGACAGGGTCAGTGCCAGAATTGGCGCAATCGCGATGGGCGGCAGCGCGAAGATCGCAATGTTCAGCCCCCGCGTGACGCGCAACAGGACTGGAAAGATCACAAACAGGATGCCCGCCAGAATGGCGATCGTATTGCCAATCAAAAACCCACTGCCCGAGGCCGCGAGTGTCGCCCAGATATGGCCGGGATAGTCACTCCAATCCACCGAGAGGCGACGCACGATCGCACTGAGCGCAGGCAGTGCTCCGCCTGCAACCAGCTTGAACTGCCCTACCACTTCCCAAAGCGCGATCAGCACCAGTGCATTGCGCAAGCCAGTATGGCGGCGCCACAGGTCAATCGCCATGCAGCACCTGTGCCACATGATCGCAGAGCGCATGGAATTTGGGCTGGCCGAACAGGTCGGCCGTTCGCGGGCGTGCGAAGGGAATGTCGATGACTTCCACAATGCGCCCCGGCGCGGATTGCATCACCACCACGCGGTCGGCCAAAAATACAGCCTCATCTATGCCATGCGTGACCAAAAGGGTTGTGGCCCCGGTTTCGGTCCAGATGCGCTGCAATTCGATGTTCATCTGGCGGCGCAGTATCTGATCCAGCGCGCCAAACGGTTCATCCATGAATAGCACTTGTGGCCGCGTCACCAGTGCGCGGGCAATCGCCACGCGCTGACGCATGCCACCCGATAATTCGCCGGGCAACGCGTTTTCATAACCACTCAGACCAACTAGTGCAACGAGGCGTGTAATTTCATCGCGATAGTCAGCAATCTTGCGGCCCAGCACTTCGAGCGGAAGGGCGATGTTGCTGGCCACTGTACGCCACGGCAACAAGGCCGAATCCTGAAATGCCACACCCGTTATCCCGGCGCTGGCGGCCTGTTGCGGCGTTTGACCAGCGATGCGGACCTGTCCCGTATCCACCCCTTCCAACCCCAGCAAGATGCGCAGCGCAGTGGACTTGCCACATCCTGACGGGCCGATCAGCGCGGTGAAAGAGCCCTGCGCGCAGTCCAAGCTGACATCGCGCAGGGCTTCCACATCCTTGCCACGCCCGCGATAGGTCTTGCCGATGGCTGTCAGCGAAATGCCTGCGGGCGTGGCGGTCATCAGATTTCCTCAAGCAACGTGGTGTCGAACATGTCGCGCGTGCCGTTGATGCCAACACGCGCGAGTGCTTCCAGATTGGCCGCTATCCCGTCTTCGGTCATGGCCATATATCCAGCGGGCGATTCCATCAGAGGTTGCTGCGCTGTGTTGAAAAACAACTCATTATCAAGGCTGCGTCCGGTTCCGGCAAACCATGTGCCCATCCATTTCGGTGGCCAGAGGCTTGGGTCTTCAAAGTTCTCGACCCAACCGCGACGGGACGCACGTAGCCAGCCCACCAATTCCTTGCGCTTGGTGCGCAGGGTTTCTTCGGTCACGACGACCGTGTCATTGTAGATCGTGAAGCCGAAATCATAGAGCAGAAAGGACACAGCTTCCTCGCCCATGGTTTCAATCGTGTAAGGCACGTTGGTCGTGAAATCGAGGCTTGCGTCAATCTCGCCCCGGATCAGGGGTGTGGGGTCGTAGGAATAGGGCACAATATTGACTTGCGAGCGGTCAATCCCGTTTATCGCGAGCACCGCCTCGACCGAAATCGTGTTTACGGGCGGGACGGCAATTGTCTTGCCCACCATGTCGGCAGGCGTCAGGATCGGGGCCTTTGCCAAGCTGACGATGCCGATGGGATTCTTCTGATATTGCGCACCGATGATCTTGAAAGGCGCGCCCTGTTCCACGATAGCCTTGATCGTTGTATCGGGGGTTGTCAGCGACAGATCGGCGCGGCCCGCGATGATAGAACTTTCGGGGATCACATCGGGGCCACCAGGCAGATAGGTCAGATCCAACCCTTCGTCGGCATAATAGCCCTTGTCGATGCCGATGAAGTAGCCTGCGAATTCTGCGTCATTGATCCATGCCGACTGCATGGTGAAGGGAGTGTTGGCGCGGGCGCCGCGCGGCAGAAAGGGCAGCGCAGCGGCACCGGCACTTGCGCCCAAAAAGTTCCGGCGGTTCATCTGGAGTCTCATGGCAGTCTCTCCTTTTCTGTTTGTGGGGATGGGTCAGGCAAGCCCTTGAATACGTTTTCATTCTTGCCCGGGGCGCGTGTCGTCGACTGGGCGCGCGTCCAGCAGCGGCCACTTCACCCCGGACGGGCGTTTGGCGCGGCGCGGCACTTCGTGCAGGCCGCTGGGCGTGGCGATCCAGTCCACCAGAATATCGGTTTCCGACGGGATCAGGGTTTCCTGAACGACCTGACAGTCATGTACTACAGCGGCGACGGGCGTGCTGTCATCGACCAGACCCAGATCGGTGAACATGCCCCATTCAAGGTCAAAGAACCCATGCCCCTTACCAAAGCGCACCCCGTCTTTCGACACAGCCGATGCGCCTGTGACCATGAAATCGAATCGGCCCCGCCGCGCGATTTCTTCCAGGGTGATCGGGCGGCCGAAATGCTCCATTCCGTCCAGCCACGCGGCGTAAAGTTCCGCGCCAGCAGGCACCATGCCCGGTTCCATCAACAGGAACCCGCGATAGATACCATAGGTGGACATAACGAACGGCTTGCCGGCGACGATCATCCGGCGGCGCAGGTCCACAAGGCAGTTGTCTGGCGTGATGAAGGCAAATTGCGTGGTCTGATAGGCCGCCATCTGCACCAGATGGTCAGTGGCTGTTTCGGAGCCGTCAAAATCTGGTATCACTTCGGCAAAGTTCAGGTGAAACCGCGTATCAGGTCTGGCGACATCCCGCAGTTTGGACCATATTTGCTGCCGGATGATTTTGGACTTGGACATGCGCCTCTCCTGTTTCAGTGTTTCATAATACTGAAACCTGCGTTTCAGAATCGCAAGGAATTTCTGCGTGGAAAGGTTGGATCGGGCATGGCGACACGTTTGACGCTCAGAATTCAGGAACGTTTGGGCCGGCTGACCCAGTCAGAGGCTAAAATTGCAGCAGTGCTGCTGGAGAATCACGCGTTTCTGGAAACCCACACCGCGACCGAATTGGCCGGGGCTGCTGGCGTGTCCAAGGCATCGGCCGCGCGGTTTTTTCGCACTCTGGGTTATTCCGACTTTGACGAAGCCCGCAATCAGGCACGCGAAGAACGCAACCGGACCCAGCCCTATGCCTATTCTGTAGCCTCTGATGACAGGGCTGTTCTGGGCCGGACCCTAGGCGAGCATCTGGAACTGGAAGTCACAAATCTACGGCGCAGTTTTGAAGAACTGCGCCCTGACATTGTCCGCGAAACCGCGCAACTTCTGGCAGACGCCCCAAGGGTCTGGTGTCTGGGCTTCGGAATGGAAGAAGGACCGGTGCGCATGGGGCGACTTATGCTGTCAAAACTGCGACCCAATGTGAACCTATTGGGCGTTCATTCCGGGGTATGGGCGGAAGATCTGGCCATGACCGGCCCGCGCGACGCGCTGATCCTTTGCACGCTGCCACCACGGCCACGCACGCTTTCTGCACTCACGACGTATGCGCGCACCACACGCATGAACATCATCACTTTGTGCGAACATGCTTTCATCCCACAAGCGCAACGGTTTTCGCGCATCATCTTGCCCTGCCATGTGGCGTCTTACGGGCAAGTTCCGACCCATGCGACCATGACAAGCATGCTGCGCCTGCTGGCTATTGCCCTGCACGGCCAGATCGGTAATGCTGCCACCCAACGCAGCATTCTGATCAACGATATCGACGAAGAACTGGACCTGAACGACCAGTAGCGCGTGTGAGCCGACCTGCACTCAGGCTTCCCACAGACATAGAGTGCTGCGTTGGTTCACGGTTTCAACGCTAGCTATGGACATTCAGCAGACGATCACGTCAACCTTCGCTCCTTCAGCGTTCGCGCTCCGCGACGAACGACAGAAACGGCATTAGGCTGTGCTTTGAGCGATGCGTTGCCAGAGTGGCTGTTTTGGAACAAGCATCTTAACTGCCCGACCTGCTCGCTATGGGCCGACCTTACCCAGCCAGATCATCCAAGCTTACGCCGAGCGCATTGGCCAAGGCCCGCAGGGTCGTGATCGAGCCCTGCTTTCGACCGGTCTCGATCTCGGCGACGGTCACGCGGCCTACACCCGCCTTTTCGGCCAAGGCAATTTGCGTCATTCCGCGCAGATCCCGGTAGACGCGCAAAGCGCTTTCGCCGTTTAGCAGCCGGTTCACGTATTCCGCGGGGATCAGTTCATCCTCGCCCGCCGCAACTGCGGCCTTGGCGCGGTCATAGGTCTGTAGGTCGGCCAGATCTTCAGCCGCGGCCCGCAGGCGGTCATATTCTTCGCGCGGGATCGTCACCATCTCGTTCATGTCATGCCCTTTCAGTCATAGTTGCCGCCCCGAGGGCCGATGTCCAGAACGGCCAGGACATTGCCCTGATCATCCATGATCACCCGCCAATCCCCGACACGCAGCCGGATACCCTCTCGGCCTTTGAGGGATTTCACGTTGTTGGCCTGCGCGCCTGGATCATGCGCATAGGCCTCGATCTTGGCGCGGATCAGCGTGGCTGTGTTTGCAGGCATCCGTCGCAAAGCCCTGATGGCGGCTTTCGTATAACTGATCTGCTTCATGATGTAGCTTTAAGAGACGCGCGGCGCGAAGTCAAGCAAATGTCGCTTTTGGCGACATGCATGGCCGATTTCGATTGCATATTGCCGCGCCAGTTTGATCGCGGCCTCGACTGCTTCGGACCCGCCAGACACCAGATAGACCCGGTCGATCCCCTCAGGGGCCCCGGCGATCAACAAGTCAGCAAGGTCCTCGGCCGGTTCCGAGGTGAAAAAGCCGGTATGCGCAAAGGCCAGCCGGTCAAGCTGAGCATGCAGTGCGGCGCGCTTGTCGGCGTAGGAATGGCCCAGACTCGACACCTCCGCCCCGCCCGATCCGTCCAGATACCGCTTGCCCGAAGCGTCGATGATATATCACCCGTCGCCAGCAAAGGCTGTCGGCAAATGGTGCCGTGTGCTGCGACCGAAAACATGCCCCGGCATGTCATTTCCCCTGTTTCGCATAAAAGAAACATGGTGAACGCACTGGCGCAAGACTTCCCAAGCGCCCGCCGCGCTCAGCCCGCGAGCTCACCCAAAGACAGACCAGCCTGTAAACTCTGCTAGGCGTTCCGCCGCAAGGGTGCCGATCTGCGAATTGCCCCAGGCATCGAGCCCGGGCGACCAGATGCCGATAGAGGCTTTGCCAGGTGCAATGACCAAGAGCCCTCCGCCAACCCCCGATTTCGCAGGCATCCCTACGCGAAACGCAAAATTTCCCGAACCATCGTAGTGACCGCAGGTCATCATGAGCGCATTGATCCGCCGGACCTTTGCGGGCGAAAGCATCTTTGGCGCACCGGGAAGATGGGCTAGAAACCGCCCCGCCCGCGCAAGCTGCATGCAGGTCATCTCAATGGCGCATTGGTGGAAATAGGTGCCCAGTGTGAGTTCGGGCGCATTGTGAAGATTCCCGAAACTACGCAGATAATGCGCAAGCGCTGTGTTGCGGTGGCCTGTCTCGGCCTCGGAAAGGGCGACAGCCTTGTCGATATGAATATCGTCATCTTCGGCCGTAGCGCGGATGAAGTTCATGACTTCGGACAGGGCCTGCGCGGGGGTTCGACCAGTCAGCAACTCGTCAGTAACAACCAGTGCGCCCGCATTGATGAACGGGTTCCGCGGGCGACCCTTTTCCTGTTCCAGCAAGAGGATCGAGTCGAATCTGTCACCCGAGGGTTCACGCCCCACGCGGTTCCAGACCTGTTCACCGATCCGGCCCAGAACGCATGCCAGCGAAAAGACCTTGCTGATCGACTGGATGGAAAAGCCCACGTCGGCCTGACCTGACCGCAGGATCCTGCCGTCGGGCAGCGCCACCGCAATGCCGAATTGCGCAGGGTCTATGCTGGCAAGCTCTGGAATGTAATCCGCCACCTGACCCCATTGGTTCAGGTCATGCACATACGCGCAAAGTTCGTCGAGGAATCGCGCGATCTCGTCCGGGTTCGGTGGCACTGGCGGTCCTTGTCATCAAGTGAGGAGGGCCGTTTTTGCCAGAACGCCCGTTAAGATCAAGCCCGTTGCAATCGACAGGCAAACGGTCACGTCCAAGAGATCCACGTCGCGTGAGATTGCGCGGCGCGTGGGCAGATCAATACACGCCGTCACGCACCTGTCGCATTGAATACCGTTGGGCCGGACAGACAGTTGTCGATCTTTGGCAACATGCCCTTCGGCAGATCTGGGCTATCGGGGGCGAACAGGCCGCACATCTGCAAGGACGCGCGGACCGATGCGCGCGGCGGCGTGCGCTCGAGCACCACGCGCACGGCGCAAGGCAGGTGTTCGCTGTTTGCCGCCACCCCCAGCTTGACCCCATGAAGCGTGCTCCAGCGCTGCGAATAATCCGGGACAAGAATTGTCTGTGTCAGTTCTATTCCGGCCCCGACTTCGTAATCCTGCAGAAAGACCCGATCCCCGGTCATCACCGATGCACCGACATAGCGATACTGCCGCTTGCTGGGCTGAGCTATCGGGCCAATCCGCTCCAGCCGACGATAGGTCATAAGGTCGCCTTGCATTTCAAAACCCAGGAGTGAGCGCAAGACCATGCCGGGGGTAGACATGGAATAGTAATATTCGAAGAACGTTCCCTCCAGCTTGCGGATGCGCGGGTCGCTGAAGCGAAGCACACGGTCCAGATGGCGGCGCAAGTCACGGGTCTCGGTTTCCTTGGCAATGCCGCGCAGGCTGACAAGCTCGGTGAAATCCTCATGCGGCATCATCAGCTCATGGATTTCGACGCCAAAGTAATCGCCAATCCGGCGCATCAAGGGCGCGCGCGGGGCAACGCCACCGGCAAGGTAGCGGTTCAACTGGCTGCGATGAATGCCAAGGTCGGACGCGACCAGCGTGATCGAGGGGCGATAGCTGCATAGCAGCCGCATATTCCGGGAAAAATCCTGAATCATGTCTCTCTTTGTCCCTTTATAAGCGCCACTAAGAGACTAATCGAGACAGTTAGCTGAATTGTCAACCGGGCGCTGCAAGGGCAGCCTTGCAAGATAGGTCCGTCAGAGACCGTGCCAACAGGGATACCATCATGCACGCTTTTCGTCTTAGCGGGCGTATGACCGTTTTGCTTGCCAAGGCTGCTCGATGACTGCCGCCGGGGGTCTGGAGCGTCTGGAGGTCTATGGTGATGCCGTCGCGGGCGGGCGGGCGTTGGGTGCCGCCGGGCGTGTTTCTGTTGCGCAGATCGTCAGCCGGTCGCCCTTGTGGCGCCGCGTGACGGCCCCTGACATGGCCCCTGCGGTGCGGCGGATGGCGGATGCCACCCGCGCGCTGTTCCCCCAGATTCATACTGAGATCGCCGCGCTGGCCGAGGGGCTGGGTTTGCCCTTTGATCCCGTCTTCGCCTGGAATGCCCGTGGTGATCTTCTGGCCGGTCTGGGCGACGGTTGTACAACCGTGCAGGTGCCCGGCACTTCGCCCGTCATCGCGCACAACGAGGACGGGTTGCCGGGGCTGCGGGGGCGGTGTTTCATCGCCGATCTGCATCCCGCCGGGGCCCCCCAAGCCATGAGTTTCTGCTACCCGGGTTCGATCCCCGGCCATAGTTTCGCAGTGACGGCGGCGGGGATGGTGATCACCGTCAACAACCTGAAATTGCAGGGACTCGTGCCCGAAATCCCCCGCATGGTTCTGACCCGCGCCCTGCTGGCCCAGCCCGACCGCAACGCGACCGTTGGCCTGCTGCGCGCGGCCCCACGCAGCGGCGGGTATCACCTGTCCATCGGGCAGGCGGGCGCGCGCGATCTGTGGTCGGTCAGTTTCGGCGGGGGCGAGGTCCATGTGGTCGAACACATCCGCCCGGCGCTGCACAGCAATCATGCGCAGGTCTCGGGGCCGGTGATGGCGCGCCAGACCATCACCGCGTCGTCGCGTGATCGTCTGCGCCGGGGACTCGATCTGCTGGAACAGGGCGCGCCGCCGCTCGCGATCCTGAACGATTGCGCGGGTCCCGGCCTGCCGATCTTTCGCGCCGCGCCCGACGACCCCGATGACGAGAACACGCTGGCCCAGTTTCACGCGCGTCTCGCCGATGACGCCATCGCCTGGCAGGTCCATGAGCCAGGGCAGGCCATTGCGGCGCACCGGGACATCCTGCCCGTCATCTCGGGCGCGCGCCATGACTGACCGGTTTCACGAAACAACCCCGACCGACACGTCCTGCGGGGCGACGTGCCGGACCCCTTCCCCCCGCAGCCACAGGAGAGAGACTGCAATGAAGACACGTTTCCTGACCACAGCCGCCGCGCTGACGATGACGACCGCGCTGGCCGCCCCGGCGCTGGCCGCGGATTGCCCCATCCGCATCGGCGGCCTGGCACCCCTGTCCGCGCCCGGGTCTGTGACCGGCGGCGAGGCGATGCGCGCCGCGATGCGCATTGCGATCGATGAAATCAACGCGGGCGGCGGCGTGCTGGGCTGCCCGGTCGAGCTGGTCGTCGTCGATACCGAGGGCCTGCCCGAGCGTGGCCGCGCCGTGATGGAGCGCCTGATCACCCAAGATCGCGTTGTTGCAGTCGGCGGGGGCTATCATTCCTCGGTCGGTCTGGCGTCCAAGAACATCGCCAATGACACCGGGATCCCGGTCGTCTTTGCCGAAACCTGGAACGACCGCATTACCGCCGATCAGCAGCGCTTCATCTTCCGCCTTGCGCCGCTGTCGTCCGAAGTGGCGGCGATCTACGCCAATTTCGCCGCTTCGGTTCCGGGCGTGCAGAATGTCGTGATCGTGGCCGAGAACACCGATTACGGCCTGCCCGCGTCCGACATGACCCGTCAGGGTCTGGAAGCCGCCGGGATCACCTCGACCATCTACACGGTCGATATCGGCACGCAGGATTTTTCCGGCATCATCCAGCGCATCCGCGCCGACAAACCCGACATGATCATCCAGGTGATGACCGGCGAGGCCGCCTATAACTTTACCCAGCAGGCCGCCGAGGCGGGCATCGGGCCGGGCGACCTGCCCATGACCTGCGACCAGAACGCGCTGGAAAGCGCCGCCTACTGGCAGAACGTACCAGACGGGAACCTGTGTTTCATGAACCGCGTGGGCCTGCCCACCGCGCTTTACACCGAACGCACCACGGCCTTCGAGGCGGCCTATGTCGCGGCGACCGGCAAGGATGCGGCGGAATCCTACGCGATGGAGGCGTATGATTCGATCATGGTCATCGCCCAGGCCATCGCCGAGGCCGGGTCCACCGATGGCAACGCCGTTGTCGATGCGCTGGAGGCGATCACCTATCACGGCGTTCTGGGCACGATAACCTTCCCGATCAACACCAACAATACGCCCGAACAGGCGGGTGTCGAGGCGAAGTGGTGGCACCAGTTTCCCGATCCGGCGATCACGGTCGTCCAGTATCAGGAGCAGGGCCAAAGCTCGACCAATGCGCCGGTCGTCTATCCGCCGGTCTACCAGACGGGCGATGCGATCTGGCCGCACCAGTGATCTGACACGGGCGGCCGCAGGCACAGGCTTGCGGCCGCCCCTTTGCATTCCGGGGGGCAGAATGGAACATTCGCTATTCTTTTGGTCGGTCATGGGATGGATGGTGGTCTGGGGTGCCATTGGCGGCACCGTCACTCGCCACGCCTATTTCATGCGCGACCTTGACGTGACAGACGCCCGTCGCGTTGGTGTGGCCGTCGGCGCGGCAACCGGGCCATTCGGTCTGATCCCGCTGTATTTCAAGACGCCGAAACTGACGCGCCTGTGGAAGGTCGCGCCCTGGTTCGGGGTGCTGGGCCTGTTTGTGCTGGCCTTTGCCCTGTCGGATCCGGGCAATGTCTGCGTGTCCTCGGGGTCGTTCCTGACCTCGCAGATCGCCAACGGGCTGATCATGGGCACGATCTACGGGCTGATGGCGCTGGGGCTGGCGCTGATCTTCTCGATCATCGGGATCGTCAGTTTCAGCCATGGCGAATTCTACATGATCGGCGGCATGGTGGTTTACTATGTCACCGCCGTACTGTTGCCGGGCTGGAATCCGCTGCTGGCGGTGCTGATGGCCTGCGCGCTGACCTTTTGCGTGGGTGCCCTGTTCGAGCGCGCCTTTCTGACCCCGATCTATGACGGGCGTGTGGAACGCCCGATCGAATATTCGATCCTCGTGACCTTTGGTCTGGCCTTCTTCCTGCAATATCTGGTGCAGGGTCTGGGCGGGGCGAACCCGGTCAAGGCCGATGCCTTTATCGAATTGCCACGCTGGCGCTGGCCTGCGGACGGATCGGTCATCGTGACCTCACGCGCCAATATCACGCTGTTTGACACGATTTTCGTATCCACCCCGCGCCTGATGGCGGCGGTGGTGTCGATCCTCGCACTGGCGGCGCTGATCTGGTTCCTGTTCCGCACCTGGTGGGGCAAGGCGCTGCGCGCCGTGGCGCAGGACCGTCAGGCCGCGGCTGTCACCGGCATTGATCCGCGCATCATGAACATGCTGGCCTTTGGTCTGGGCTGCATGCTGGCTGGGCTGGCGGGGGCGGTGCTGGTGCAGGCGTTTTCGTGGTTGCCGCAGACCGGCACCATCCCCGCGCTGCGTTCCTTTGTCATCATCGTTTTGGGTGGGCTTGGATCGCTGCCGGGGGCCTTTGTTGGCGGGATCCTGATGGGCATGATCGAGGCCGCAGGTGCGGGCTGCATCCCCGACCCGACGCGGGCTGCGTCCTATCTGCCGGCCTATGGCATGGTCGTTTTGACGCTGGTTCTGCTGCTCAAGCCCACTGGATTGTTCGGGAGGAAAGCATGATCCGTTCGCTTCCAAATGCACTTGGCGCACTTGGCGTCGCCTTTCTGCTGGGCTTTCCGCTACTGTATGCGGGTGGAAACTATGACTATGTGATGCATCTGTGGATCACGGCGTTCTTCTACGCCATCCTTGCATCCAGTTGGGCGCTGCTGGCGGGATATGGCGGGCAGTTTTCGTTCGGGCATATGGCTTTCATGGCGCTTGGGGCCTATTCGGCTGGGTTGCTCGACAATTATGTCGTGTTGTCCAGTCACGCGACCGGCACCTGCACCGAGATCGGGCTGTTCGGCAGCTGGCTGGTGCTTGTTGACCCAACAGGCGTCAGCACCTCGGCGGTAAATTGCCTGCAACAGGCACGTGGGGTCTGGCCCGAGGGCGTGACCACATCACGCCTGCCGCTGCTTCTGTCTATCCTGATCGGCGCGGGCGTGGGCGGCGGATTTGGCTGGCTGATCGGCACGCTGGTCTTGCGGCTGCGCGCGGCCTACCTTGCGCTGTTCACTGTTGGGTTTTCGGAAATCCTGCGCGCGGCGATTTCCGCCGAGGTCTGGCTGACGCGCGGGCAAGCGGGCCTTCCGATGTCGCCGATCTTTCCCGAAGGGGTCACGATCTTCGGCACCTTCTACGCCTCGAACGCGAAACTCCCGGTCTATTACGTCATGCTGGGCCTGTTCCTGCTGACGCTGGTCATCCTGATCTCACTGGCACGGTCGCGCATCGGACTGTTCCTGCGCGCCTTGCGCGAGGATGAGGACGCGGCCGAAGCGTTGGGCGTCGATACCGTGAAATACAAGCGCACGGTCTTTGTCGTCACCGCAATGATCGCTGCCACGGCGGGTGTGGTGCAGGGTCACTATGTCGGGATCATCACGCCCAACACACTGATCTTGCTGCAAATGGCGCTGGTGATCGCCATGGCGGTCATCGGTGGGCTGGAGAATGTCGTCGCGGCGGCTGTGGGGGCGATCATCATTTCCTTCGGGCTGGAATTCTTGCGCAATGACTTCATCATCTTCGGCGAGCGGGTTGATATGTCGACATGGCGGCTGGTGTTCTTTGGCCTGCTTTTGATGCTGACCCTGCGTTTTCTGCGCAACGGGGTGATCCATGGCGGGCTGTTGTGGCTGGAACGCCGCGCGGTCGGAGCTGAAACTGTGGCCAAGCGTCGCGCAACACCAAAGTCGGGCACGGAGGAGGCAAAATGACCATCACGCTGGAAGCTAACGATATCCGCAAGAAATTCGGCGGGTTGCAGGTGCTCAAGGGCCTGTCCTTTCGCATCGAGGGGCCCGAACTTGTGGGGCTCATCGGCCCCAACGGCGCGGGCAAGACCACGCTGACCAACGTTCTGGACGGCGCCATCAAGCCTGACAGCGGCATCGTCCGCTTAAACGGTCAGCGCATCGATCCACTGGCGCCCTACGAGGTGGCGCGCGCGGGCCTTGGACGCACCTTTCAGGTGACACGCGCCTTCCGGCGCATGAGCGTTCTGGAAAACCTATATGTGCCGGCCATGGCCATGGGCCGCGCGCGCAGCCCGCGCGACTGCCACGATCAAGCAATGGAAATCCTTGAATTCCTAACCATCGACCATCTGCGCAACGAATATGGCCGCGCGCTGTCGGGCGGGCAGCAAAAGCTGCTGGAACTGGGGCGACTTTTGGTGCTGAACCCGGATGTCTATATCCTCGACGAGCCCTTCGCCGGGGTTCACCCGACGCTGATGGCCACGATCTACAAATGGATCCAGCGGGTGAACGGGCAGGGCAAGGCGATCATCCTGATTTCTCACCAGATGGAATCGATCTTTACCCTGTGCTCGCGGCTTCTGGTGCTGAATTACGGCGACCTGATTGCCGATGGCGTGCCTTCGGTGGTGAAAAACGATCCCGCCGTGATCGAGGCCTATCTGGGCCATGACGAGGACATGTCGGGCACCGGCATGGTCAGCCTGAAGGAGGACAGCCATGCTTGAGGTGCGCAACCTTGATGTCGGCTATTACAAGGATCTGAACATCCTGTCGGGCCTGAACCTGGATGTGAAACCCGGCCAGATCGCCACCATCCTTGGCGCGAACGGGGTCGGAAAATCCACCTCGCTCAAGGCGATCTATGGGTTTTTGCGCCCCAATGGCGGCACGATCCGGCTGGACGGGCAGGACCTGATGGACGTGCCCACCCACAAGCGCATCCTCAAGGGGCTGGCCTATATTCCGCAGCACCCCGGCATTTTCCGCGACATGTCGGTCGAGGACAACCTGCTGCTGGGCGCCTGGACCTTTCGCCGCGACACGGCCCGCATCCGCGAAAGGCTGGAGGCGAATTATGCGCGCTTCCCCATCCTGCGCGACAAGCGGCGGCAGAACACCGGCGAATTGTCGGGCGGGCAACAGCGTATGGTGGAAATCGGGCGCACCCTGATGGGTGACCCCAAGGTTTTGCTGGTTGATGAACCGACAGCGGGCCTGTCAAAGATCCTGGCCGAGGAGGTCTACCAGATGCTGCGCGACCTGCGCGACCGCGACAATCTGGGCATCCTGCTGGTCGATCAGGAAATCCGCCACGCGCTGCGCATTGCCGATTATGTCTATGTGCTGGAACTGGGGCGCAACAAATTCGAAGGGCCACCCTCCGAATTCGGTGATCTGCAAAAGGCCTTTTGGGTGGCATGATCATGGCCCGCCCGGTCATCCTGATCACCTGCGATGTGCAGGAAAACGAAAGGCACCCCACCGAAACCCTGTTGCGTCTTCGCAGGAACTATGCATCGGCGATCTGCGCCGCGGGTGGGCTGCCGTTGATCCTGCCGCCAGAGCCCGAAGCGCTGGCTGCGGTGCTGGCGCTGGGGCACGGTGTGCTGCTGTCGGGGTCAGACGCCGGGGTGACGGTACCGGCCATGCGCAGTTCTTTCGAACTGGCGCTCATCGAACAGGCCTTGGGCCTTGGCCTGCCAATCCTTGGTATTTGCCACGGCATGCAGGCGCTTGGGCAGGCGCTGGGCGGCACGGTTGATCGCGATGATCCGGCGCTGCTGGCCCTGGGGTCAAGGCACTTGCCGCAGCCGATCCCCGACAGATCTGCGCACATCGTAGCCTTTGCGCCCGGCTCTTTGCTGGCATGTCTTGGCGCGGCATCCGAAGCGGGCGTCAATTCATTTCACCGTCATGCGCTGCGGGGCCCGGGCCGGTTTCGGGTTTCTGCCACCGCGTCAGACGGCGTGATCGAGGGGATCGAGGCAGATCAGTCCCCGTTTTGCATCGGCGTGCAGTGGCACCCCGAATACTTGCTGACCAAACAAGATCATCGCTTGCTTCGTGCCTTCATTGCTGCGGCTGCTGTTAGGCAAGCTGACTCTAACAGGAAAGAGCATTCATGACCCGCATCATTCACGTCAACGGCACTCTTGTTCCCGAAAATCAGGCCAGTGTATCCGTCTTTGATCGCGGCTTCCTCATGGCCGATGGGGTATACGAAGTCACTTCGGTGCTAAATGGCAAGCTGATCGATTTCGCGGGCCATCTGGCGCGGTTGGATCGCTCCTTGTCGGAACTTGAAATACCCAACCCCCATGACCCCGCCACATGGCTGGCCATCCATCGCGATCTGATCGCGCGCAACGCCATGACCGAAGGGCTGGTCTATCTGCAGGTCACCCGAGGCGCGCCTGAAGACCGGGATTTTGTCTGGCCCAACCCGGCAACCTGCCCACAGACCGTGGTGCTGTTCACCCAAGCCAAGCCGGCGCTGGCCGACAACCCGGACGTCAAAAGAGGGTGGTCCGTGATATTCGTGGACGACCTGCGCTGGGGGCGTCGCGACATCAAGACGGTGCAATTGCTGTATCCATCGCTGGCCAAGATGATGGCGAAAAAGGCGGGGGCAGATGATGCCTGGCTGGTCGAAGACGGTTTCCTGACTGAGGGCACGTCGAACAACGCCTATATCGTCAAGGGGAACACCATCGTCACCCGGCCTTTGTCGAATGATATCCTGTATGGCATCACCCGCAGTGCCGTTTTGCGCCTGTCCCGAGAGAAGCAAATGGAGGTCGTGGAGCGTCCCTTCAGCATGGCCGAGGCACAAGACGCCGACGAGGCTTTTGTGACATCGGCATGGCATTGTTGCAGAACTCACGCCTGAGGCGTGACTTCCCCTTTCCCCTTTGAACT
>JAFIEL010000238.1 GCA_020832585.1 Natronohydrobacter sp.
GTGAACAGGCGCAAGATATGGCCATTGCTGTCGAATCCTTTCTGCTTGATCCGCTGTCCGAGGGGTCTTTGCAGCACCGAATCCGGCAGATGGTGGCCGAGGGTATTCTCTCGGGACGCCTGCGCGCGGGCGAACGCATGCCATCCTCGCGCAAACTGGCAGCACATCTGGGCGTCAGCCGAATCACCGTGACGCTGGCCTATGCGGAACTTGTGGCCGATGATTTCCTCTATGCCGAGGGGCGGTCGGGCTATTTCGTCTCGCCCACGGCACCGCGCCCTGTCGCGCCGCAATCCCCGCCTGACCAGCCCGAAATCGACTGGGCGCGGATTCTGGGCCATCGCCCGCCCTCTGATGACCTGAACCGGGGCAAGCCGCGCAACTGGCGGGATTATCGCTTTCCCTTCATCTACGGGCAGGCGGACCCGGCGCTGTTTGATCATGCAAACTGGCGGTTGTGCATGATCCAGTCGCTGGGCCTGCGCGATTTCGACCGCATGACCGATGACCAGTTCGAACAGGATGATCCGGGGCTGGTCGAATATATCGCGCGCCATTCGCTGCCGCGTCGGGGGATATTGGCGCGGCCAGAGGAGATTCTGGTCACTTTGGGCGCACAGAACGCGCTGTGGCTGGCCGCGCAACTGCTGTTGAACCAGCGCCGCGCAGCGGTGATCGAGGAGCCGGGCTATCCGGGACTGCGCGCGATCCTGACCCAGACGCGCTGCAAGCTGGTGCCGGTGCCGGTGGGCGCGCAGGGGTTGGTCGCCCGCGATCTGCCGCAAGATCTGGATGTGCTGTTCTGCACGCCAAGCCATCATTGCCCGACCGGGGCCACCATGCCGCTGGAAGAACGTCAGGCGCTGCTGGATGCGGCCGCAGCGCAGGATTTCCTGATTGTCGAGGATGATTACGAATTTGAAATCGCCCAGGGCCGCGCGCCCTTGCCTGCGCTGAAATCGCTGGATCGGTCGGGGCGGGTGATCCATATCGGCAGTTTCTCGAAATCGCTGTTTCCGGGGCTAAGGCTGGGATTCATGGTGGGGCCTGCGCCTTTCATCGCCGAAGCGCGGGGTTTGCGCGGCACGATCCTGCGCCATCCGCCGGGGTTGTTGCAGCGCGCGGCGGCGCGGTTTCTGTCGCTGGGGCATTATGATGTGATGCTGCGGCGGCTGGGGCGCAGTTTTGCGGCGCGGCGCGAGGTGATGCTGGCCGCGATCCGCGCCGAAGGGCTGATCATCGCCGGTGCGCAGGAAGATGGCGGCTCAAGCCTGTGGATGCGCACGCCTGATGGCGTGAGCGCAAGCGCGCTGGCCGAGCAGTTGCGAAGTGAGAGCGTGCTGATCGAACTGGGCCAGCCGTTTTTCGGCCTGCCCGATCCGCCGGACAGCTATTACCGCATCGCCTATAGCTCGATTGCGTCAGAACGTATCCCCGAAGGGATCGCCCGGATTGCGCGGGCCTGTCAGTCGCTGCGCCGTGCGGCATGATCTGGCGCTAAGGCTTCATGTCAACTGGCCCTAATGTTGCGTGTCGAATTGGTGTTTTAGTCCGATCAAGCCAAAGCCCATCCATCCAAGGAGCCGCCCCATGCGCATGACCACCGAGGAAGCCTTTATCAAGACCCTGCAACGCCACGGCATTGAACATGCTTTCGGGATCATCGGATCAGCGATGATGCCGATTTCCGACCTGTTCGAGAAAGCGGGCATCACCTTCTGGGATTGCGCGCATGAAGGGTCGGGCGGGATGATGGCCGATGGCTATACGCGTGCCACTGGCAAGGTCAGCATGATGATCGCCCAGAACGGCCCCGGCATCACCAATTTCGTGACGGCTGTCAAAACCGCCTACTGGAACCACACGCCGCTGTTGCTGGTCACACCGCAGGCCGCGAACAAGACCATCGGGCAGGGCGGCTTTCAGGAAGTCGAGCAGATGAAACTGTTCGAGGATATGGTCGCCTATCAGGAAGAGGTCCGCGACCCGTCGCGCGTGGCCGAAGTTCTGAACCGCGTGATCTGTCAGGCCAAGCGCCATTCGGCACCTGCACAAATCAACATGCCGCGCGATTTCTGGACGCAGGTCATCGACATCGAAATTCCCGAACCCGTCGAGTTCGAGCGCCCTGCTGGCGGCGAGAGCGCGATTGCCGAGGCCGCGAAACTGCTGTCAGAGGCGAAATTCCCTGTCATCCTGAATGGCGCGGGCGTGGTGATCGGCGGGGCCATCGACGTGTCGCGGCAACTGGCCGAGCGGCTGGATGCGCCTGTTTGCGTGGGCTATCAGCATAATGACGCATTCCCCGGTGGCCATCCGCTGTTCGCTGGCCCCTTGGGCTATAACGGGTCCAAGGCCGGGATGGAACTGATCGCGCAGGCCGATGTGGTGCTGTGCCTTGGCACGCGTCTGAACCCGTTCAGCACGCTGCCCGGTTACGGGATCGATTACTGGCCATCGGGTGCGAAGATCATTCAGGTCGATATCAACCCCGACCGGATCGGCCTGACCAAGAAGGTCACGGTGGGCATTATCGGCGATGCGAAGAAAACCGCCGAGGGGATTCTGGCGCGGCTGTCGGACACCGCAGGCGATGCGGGCCGCGAAGAGCGCAAGGCAGAGATTGCAAAGCGGAAATCGGCCTGGGCGCAGCAACTGTCCTCGATGGACCACGAACAGGACGATCCCGGCACGACATGGAACGAGCGCGCCCGCGCGGCAAAGCCTGACTGGATGAGCCCCCGCATGGCATGGCGCGCGATTCAGGCCGCCCTGCCGAAAGAGGCGATCATTTCCAGCGACATTGGCAACAATTGCGCCATCGGCAACGCTTACCCCAGCTTCGATGAGGGCCGCAAATATCTGGCGCCGGGTCTGTTTGGTCCGTGCGGCTATGGTCTGCCCTCGGTTGTTGGCGCGAAGATCGGCTGCCCGGATGTGCCGGTCGTGGGATTTTCGGG
>JAFIEL010000256.1 GCA_020832585.1 Natronohydrobacter sp.
CAGACGGACGCTTGCCCTGATGACGGGTGCGGCCAGCCTTGCCGAAGTTCTGGTTGCTATTGTCGGGGTTAGACACGGCCCCAACGGTCGCCATGCATTCCTGACGGACCAGACGCAGCTCGCCCGAAGACAGGCGAATCTGGGCATAGCCACCATCGCGGCCCACGAACTGGGCATAAGTGCCTGCCGCGCGCGCAATCTGACCACCCTTGCCGGGCTTCATCTCGATATTGTGCACGATCGTCCCGATGGGCATGCCCGAGAAGGGCATCGCATTACCGGGCTTGATGTCGGCCTTCGCTGACGCCACAACCTTGTCGCCCACAGCCAGACGCTGGGGTGCAAGAATATACGCCTGCTCGCCGGTTTCATACTTGATCAGTGCAATAAATGCCGTGCGGTTCGGGTCATATTCGATCCGTTCCACTGTCGCCGGAACGTCAAGCTTGTTGCGCTTGAAATCCACGATGCGATAGAGACGCTTTGCGCCACCACCAATGCGGCGTGCCGTGATACGTCCGGTATTGTTCCGACCGCCCGATTTCGTCAGACCCTCAGTGAGGGCCTTGACGGGGCGACCTTTCCAAAGCTCCGAACGGTCGATCAGCACCAGCCCGCGCTGGCCCGGCGTCGTTGGTTTATACGACTTGAGTGCCATGCTTCCTGTCTTCCGTGTGCTCTGGACCAAAAGGTCCGGTTTCTGTCAGTTGACGCACATTGCGCCAAATAACCAGCGGCCCCGAGAGCGTCGGGGCCGCTGAGTCGTGGTGCCTATATCAAAGGCCTGTGGTCACGTCGATAGCATTTCCCTCTTCGAGGGTGACATATGCTTTCTTGACGTCCTTGCGGCGGCCGCGCATCCCGCGGAACACTTTGGCCTTGCCTTTGGTGATCGTCGTGTTGACCGCTTTCACCTTCACACCAAAGATTGCTTCAACCGCGTCCTTGATCTGGGGCTTGTTCGCATCAATCGCCACCTCGAACACAACCGCATTGGCTTCAGAAGCCATGGTCGCTTTCTCGGTGATGATCGGCTTGCGGATCACGTCATAGTGCTGTGCGTTCGCGCTCATGCCAGTCGAGCCTCCAATGCTTCAAGCCCGGCGCGCGTGATCACCAGCGTGTCACGGCGCAGGATGTCATAGACATTGGCCCCGATGGAGGGCAGCACATCAATGCCTTCCAGATTGCGCGCAGCGCGGGCGAAATTCTCGTTCACCTCGGCCCCGTCAATGACCAGTGCCTTTTTCCAGCCCAGCTCCTTGGCGGCCTTGGCCAAAGCCGATGTTTTGGCTTCGGCCATATCAGTCGAATCCAGAACCACCAGCTTGCCGCTACCAGCCTTGGCTGAAAGAGCAAGCTTCAGACCAAGTGCGCGGACCTTCTTGGGAAGATCGAACGCATGGCTGCGGGGCGTCGGGCCCTTGTACACACCACCCTTGCGGAAGATCGGCGCGTTGCGGTCGCCGTGGCGCGCGCCACCGGTGCCCTTCTGGCGATAGATCTTCTTGGTGGAGTAGCTGGTTTCCGAGCGGGTCTTGACCTTGTGGGTGCCAGCCTGGGCTTTCGCCCGCTGCCAGCGCACCACACGGTGCAGGATGTCGGCGCGCGGCTCGAGGCCAAAAATGGCCTCGTTGAGCTCGACCTCACCGGCATTGCCTGCCTGCAGATTGACAACGTCGAGTTTCATCTCACTCGCCTTCCTTCTTCTCGGCTTCAACCTGAGCCTCGGCCTCAGCCAGTGCAGCATCCTGTGCAGCGGCTTCTGCTTCCAACGCAGCCTGACGTGCGGCTTCTTCCTCGGCAGCAGCGGCGGCGGCAGCTTCTTCAGCAGCCTTGCGTGCAGCTTCGGCAGCAGATTTCAGCGCGGCGGGCAGGATCGCGTTTTCGGGGAAGGGTTTCTTCACCGCGTCCTTGATCGTGACCCAGCCACCCTTTGATCCCGGCACAGCGCCCTTGACCATGATCAGGCCGCGGTCGCTGTCGGTCTTGACGACCTGCAGGTTCTGCGTGGTGACACGGGCAGCGCCCATGTGACCGGCCATCTTCTTGCCCTTGAACACCTTGCCAGGATCCTGACACTGACCCGTCGAGCCATGCGAACGGTGACTGATCGACACACCATGCGAAGCACGCAGACCACCGAAGTTGTGGCGCTTCATCGCACCGGCAAAGCCCTTACCGATCGAGGTGCCTGCGATATCGACGAACTGACCTGCGAAGTAATGGTCAGCCGTGATTTCCTCACCGACGTCGATCAGGTTCTCGGGACTGACGCGGAACTCGGCCAGTTTGCGCTTGGGCGCTACGCTGGCTTTCGAGAAATGGCCACGCATCGGCGCAGATACGCGCTTTGCCTTGGCAGTACCGGCACCAAGCTGAACAGCCGTGTAGCCGTCCTTGTCGGCGGTGCGGGTCGAGACGACCTGCAGCCCGTCCAGTTGCAGGACAGTCACGGGAACTTGCCGCCCGTCCTCCAGAAACAGCCGGGTCATCCCCAGCTTCTTTGCAATCACTCCAGAGCGCATTGTCCTGGTTCCTTAAACTTTGATCTCGACATCAACCCCGGCGGCGAGGTCGAGCTTCATCAGCGCGTCCACGGTCTGAGGGGTCGGGTCGACGATGTCGAGCAGACGCTTATGCGTCCGGATTTCCCACTGGTCACGCGACTTTTTGTCGATATGCGGGCCGCGCAGAACAGTGAATTTTTCGATCTTGTTGGGCAGCGGGATCGGACCGCGCACAGTTGCCCCCGTGCGCTTGGCCGTGTTGACGATTTCCTGCGTGCTGGCATCAAGCACGCGGTAATCGAAGGCCTTGAGCCGGATGCGGATATTTTGACCTTGCATCTTCTTTTCCTTCGGAACGAGCGGTGCGTGGAGAACCACGCACCCTACTCGCAGCCTTGATTACTTGATGATTTTCGCAACGACACCAGCACCGACGGTGCGGCCGCCTT
>JAFIEL010000239.1 GCA_020832585.1 Natronohydrobacter sp.
GTTCGAAAGAGGCCATTCCGACCTCGACAGTCTGCTTGCCCTTCGAGCGCACATAAACCTGACTTGCAGGGTCTTCGCCCACCAGCACCACCGCAAGGCCCGGCGTCAGGCCATGACCCTCTTTCAGCTGCGCGACGTGATCCGCAACTTTCGCGCGGATTTGCGCGGCGAACAGCTTTCCGTCCAGAATCTTCGCTGTCATCGTGTCTTTCCTTCGGTCCCCGGCCCAAGTATGCGCTCTTCGCGCGCGATGGACCATTCGATGATGCGCTCCCAGAGCGCCCCTGCCAAATCCGGGTCCAGCCCCTGTTGCGCGGCCAATATCCGGACATTCTGCAGCACTTCCTCCACACGCGCCTCGATACGGGCAGGAAGTTGTGCTGACGTTTTCAGGTCGATCGCGCGATCGATATACCCGGCCCGCGCGACGAGAAGTCTGACCAACTCTTGATCGAGCCGATCGATCTGGGCACGCAATTCGTCCATGTTCCGACACTCGGAGGGTGGGCGCATCAAGGCATCCTTATCTGGCAGGCGACACGCGCCCTTCCTACCCATCTCACATGCCCGATGCAATGCGACCCTGCGGGAGGGTGGGCGGGGCGACGGGCGGCGAAGCCGCGCGAGCGCCGTCCGCCCGGCCCGCTCAGAACAGACCTTCGATCAGCCCTTCCTCATTGAAGCGGATCGTCTGCGCGGCAGGTTTGCGCGGCAGGCCCGGCATGGTCATGATCTCGCCGCAGATCACCACGATGAACCCGGCCCCGGCCGACAGGCGCACTTCGCGGATGGGCACCGAATGGTTCACCGGGGCGCCGCGCAGGTTCGGGTCGGTCGAGAAGGAATATTGCGTCTTGGCCATGCAGATCGGCAGACCGCCATAGCCTGCGGCTTCCCATTCCTTCAACTGGCTCCGGATTTTCGCATCGGCCAGCACCTCATCCGCGCGGTAGATGCGGCGCGCGATGGTCTGGATCTTCTCGAAAAGCGGCATGTCGTCGCCATAGAGCGGTGCGAATTGCGAATGATCGCCATCGGCCAGTTCGGCCACCCGCGTTGCCAGTTCCTTGACGCCCTTAGACCCTTCGGCCCAGTGGCGGCACAAGATCGCCTCGGACCCCATCGACGCGACGAAATCCTTTACAGCCTGCACTTCGGCATCGGTGTCGGAATGGAAATGGTTGATCGCGACGACCACCGGCACGCCGAAGGATTTCACATTCTCGATATGGCGACCCAGATTCGGGCAACCTTTCTGCACGGCGCTGACATTTTCCGAACCAAGATCGGCTTTCGCCACGCCGCCATTCATCTTCATCGCGCGCACAGTGGCCACGATCACCGCAACCGCAGGTTTCAGCCCGGCCTTGCGGCATTTGATGTTGAAGAACTTCTCAGCCCCCAGATCGGCCCCGAAACCGGCCTCAGTGACGACATAATCAGCCAGCCCCAGCGCAGTCTGCGTCGCCACGACCGAGTTGCAGCCATGCGCGATATTGGCGAATGGACCGCCATGCACGAAGGCGGGGTTGTTTTCCAGCGTCTGCACCAGGTTGGGCTGCATCGCGTCTTTCAACAGAACGGTCATCGCGCCTTCGGCCCCGATGTCGCGGCAATAGATCGGCGTCTTGTCGCGCTTGTAGGCCACCACGATATCGCCCAGACGGCGCTGCAGGTCTTCCAGGTCGGCCGCCAGGCACAGGATCGCCATGACCTCGGACGCCACCGTGATGTCAAATCCGGTCTGGCGTGCAAAGCCGTTGGACACGCCGCCGAGCGAGATGACCATGTCGCGCAGTGCGCGGTCATTCATGTCCATGACGCGGCGCCATGTGATGCGGCGCTCGTCGATTTCCAGCTCGTTGCCCCAGTAGATATGGTTGTCGATCATCGCCGACAGCAGGTTATGGGCCGAGGTGATGGCGTGGAAATCGCCCGTGAAATGCAGGTTCATATCCTCCATCGGGACAATCTGCGCATAGCCGCCCCCCGCTGCGCCGCCCTTCATGCCGAAATTCGGCCCGAGCGAGGCTTCGCGGATACAGATGGCCGCCTTTTTGCCGATGGCGTTCAACCCGTCGCCCAGACCCACGGTCGTCGTGGTCTTGCCTTCGCCCGCAGGTGTGGGGTTGATTGCGGTGACAAGGATGAGCTTGCCACGCTTGCGCCCGCGTGCATCAGACACGAATTCCTGACTGACCTTGGCCTTGTCATGGCCGAAAGGCAGCAGGTGTTCGGTCGGGATGCCCAGCTTGGCGCCGATTTCCTGAATGGGTTTCTTCTTTGCCTCACGGGCGATTTCGATGTCGGTCTTGAAGGCCATGTCTCGCTCCCTGCGCGGAATTGTCGCTACAGCCCCGCTATATCTGGCCCAAGCCTGACGGTAAGCCGTGATTGCGACATATTCCGCGCCAGTTGCGCCCTTGGGATTTCCGATGCGAAACCCATGCCCCTATGCGCCCATATGTGATCGCAGAAACGAAAAAGCGCGGGGTGTCCCCCCCGCGCCTGAAGTTCTGTTCTGAAATCTGGCTCAGCCTTTCTTGAGGCAACGATTACCCAGCACTTCCGCAATCTGCACGGCATTGAGTGCTGCGCCCTTGCGCAGGTTGTCGCTGACGCACCAGATGTTCAACCCGTTATCGATCGTCGAATCCTGCCGGATGCGGCTGATATAGGTCGCGTATTCGCCCACACATTCGATCGGCGTGATGTAGCCACCGGGCTCTCGCTTGTCGATGACCAGGATGCCAGGGGCTTCGCGCAGGATGTCGCGGGCCTCTTCTTCATCAAGGAAATCTTCGAATTCGATATTGATGGCTTCCGAATGGCCGACGAAAACCGGCACGCGCACACAAGTCGCGGTCAGCTTGATCTTCGTGTCGAGGATCTTCTTGGTTTCGGCGACCATCTTCCATTCTTCCTTGGTCGAGCCGTCTTCCATGA
>JAFIEL010000027.1 GCA_020832585.1 Natronohydrobacter sp.
GTAAGCGCCCGCTCAGGGCCCACCCGCCCGCCCATGCCCTTCGCGGGCGCTGCCCGATGCGTGCCGCATCGGGCAAGAAAAAAAGCCGCCCGGTTTGGGGCGGCCTTTGCGTTCGATCTGGTTTCGATCAGAGTTTTTCGGTCAGTTCCGGCACCAGCGAAAAGAGATCGCCCACGAGGCCATAATCGGCCACCTGGAAGATCGGCGCTTCCTCGTCCTTGTTGATGGCAACGATGACTTTCGAGTCCTTCATCCCTGCCAAGTGCTGGATCGCACCGGAAATCCCCACAGCGATATAGAGGTCGGGTGCGACCACCTTTCCGGTCTGGCCCACCTGCCAGTCATTCGGCGCATAGCCCGAATCGACCGCTGCGCGCGAAGCTCCCACGGCGGCCCCCAGCTTGTCGGCCAGCCCTTCGATGATCTTGAAATCCTCTTCGGAGCCGACACCGCGCCCGCCAGAGACCACGACCTTGGCCGAGGTCAGTTCGGGACGGTCAGAGGCGGCGACCTTGTCCTCGACCCATTCCGACAGGCCCGGATTTGCAGCGGCAGAGATGGTTTCGACCGGGGCGCTGCCGCCCTGACCTGCGGCCTCAAAGGTCGAGGTTCGGAAGGAGATGACCTTGGTCGCGTCCGAGGATTTGACAGTCTGGATCGCATTGCCCGCATAGATCGGGCGCTCGAATGTGTCGGCATCGACCACGCCCGAGACATCCGACAGCACCATCACATCCAGCAACGCTGCCACGCGTGGCAGGATATTTTTCGCATCCGTGGTCGCGGGCGCGACGATATGGCTGTAATCGCCCGCAAGCGACACGATCAGCGCGGCGGTGGGTTCGGCCAGACGGTGGCTGAGCGAGGCATCCTCGGCGCAGAGCACCTTGGCGACACCTGCGATTTTCGCAGCTTCCGCGGCGGCATCCGCGGCCTTGGCACCCGCGCAGAGCACAGTCACATCGCCCAGTTTGGTCGCAGCCGTCACGGCTTTCGAGGTCGCGTCCACGTTCAGCGCGCCGTCGGTCACTTCGGCCAGAAGAAGAACTGCCATCAGATCACCCCTGCTTCATCTTTGAGTTTCGCCACCAGCTCATCGACCGAGGCCACCTTGACGCCAGCCGCGCGCGCAGCCGGTTCCGAGGTCTTGACCACGCTCAGGCGCGGAGTGACATCGACGCCGTAATCGGCAGGCGTCTTTTCATCGAGCGGCTTTTTCTTCGCTTTCATGATATTCGGCAGCGAGGCATAGCGCGGCTCGTTCAGGCGCAGGTCCACGCTGATGATCGCAGGCAGCTTGACCTTGATGGTCTGCAAGCCACCATCGACCTCGCGCGTCACCGTGGCGCTGTCGCCCTCCACGCTGACTTCGGAGGCGAAAGTCGCCTGTGCCCAACCCGTCAGCGCGCCCAGCATCTGGCCCGTGGCGTTCATGTCATTGTCGATGGCCTGCTTGCCACAGAGCACCAGACCCGGCTGCTCTTCGTCGATCACGCCCTTGAGCAGTTTCGCAACGGCCAGCGGCTCGATATCGGTGTGCACATCGTCAGCGGCCACGATCAGGATCGCGCGGTCGGCCCCCATCGCAAGCGCGGTGCGCAGGGTTTCCTGCGCTTGCTTCACGCCGATGGACACAGCCACGATTTCCGAGGCGACGCCCTTTTCCCTCAAACGGATCGCCTCTTCCACGGCAATCTCGTCAAACGGGTTCATCGACATCTTCACATTCGCCAGATCGACCCCGCTGCCATCCGCCTTGACGCGGACTTTCACGTTATAGTCGATCACGCGCTTGACCGGCACGAGCACCTTCATCAGCGTGTTTCTCCCTCTCGAATACTATTGTCACAGGTTCTAGCGACGCGCCCGCCCGGAAAACAGTGCAAAATCGACATATCTTTGGGCTGCGACGCCGCGTCTCAGGGAATGTGCGCGCTAACGGTTCGCACCGGGCACCCAGAGAATGTCATCTGCCCCGTCATTATTGGCAATCCGGCCCGCCACGAAAAACCAGTCCGACAGGCGGTTGAGGTATTTCACCGCCGATTCGTTCACGCCCTCGACAGTGGAGAGTGCGACCGTTTCGCGCTCTGCCCGGCGCGCGACCGTGCGGCATAGATGCAGATGGGCAGCAAGCGCGGACCCACCGGGCAGGATGAAACTGCGCAAGGGCTGAAGTTTCGCGTTCATCACGTCGATTTCACGCTCCAGCCGGTCCACCTGCGACGGAATGATGCGCAGGGGCGTGTATTCCGCTTCGCTGTCGCGCTCCATCTCGGGGCGGCACAGGTCGGCACCCAGATCAAAGAGGTCGTTCTGGATGCGGGCAAAGGCCGCTTCCATCTCGCCCGTCGCATGCAGGCGCGCCATGCCGATCGTCGCGTTCAGCTCATCCACAGTGCCATAAGCGGTCACGCGCTGGCTGTGCTTGGCCACGCGCGCGCCATTGCCAAGCGCGGTTTCGCCCGCATCGCCCGTGCGGGTGTAAATCTTGTTCAGAACGACCATGTCAGGCCCCTTTTTGTCGGAAATAGACGAAAACCATGATCAGCACGACCGCGCCGAACTGCGCATAAAGCCGCCAGCGCATCATGCGGTTTCCGTTCTTGCGGTTGAACTCGCCGCCACGCGCAAAACCGCCGATACCGATTCCGAGGATCACCAGAACCCCGAGCGAGGCCGCAGCGGCCAGCAGGAAAAGCGGATCGGAGAACATGGCGCGGTCCTTTTGTGGTGGGTTGAAGACGCAATCTAGCGGCTTTGAACGGGATTGCGACCGTCAAACCCTAATCTATGTCAAAATTTCCGCAACAGCCAGTCCAGTGCCCGCGTGGGCAGGATGCGGCGTGCGGTGCCCAGAACACGGGTGGGTGTCGTGACATAGTAGCGCGCGCGCGGGCGGCGGGATTCGAGCGCGTGGATCAGGCGGTGGGTCACGGCTTCGGGCGGCAGTTCGAAAAAATCCGGATCGCGCTTGTCATAGAGCCGCGCAAGCAGGCCGTCGCGATATTCCTGCGCGCGGGGGCTGTTTTCCCAGTCGATCCAGCGCTCGAAATGCGGGATCGAATTCTCGCGGATTTTCGAGGTGACGGGCCCCGGCTCGATCAGAATGATCTCGATCCCCGTGCCCGCCATTTCCAGCCGCAGGACATCGCTTAAGCCTTCAAGCGCGAATTTCGTCGCCACATAGGCCCCGCGCCATTTCAGCGCGGCCAGCCCCAGAACCGACGAATTCTGCACGATCCGACCGTGGCCTTGCGCGCGCATCACCGGCAGAACCTGCCGCGTCAATTCGTGCCAGCCAAAGAGATTGGTCTCGAACAGGGTGCGCAGCGCATCGGTCGGCAAGTCCTCGGTCGCGCCGGGGATCGCATAGGCCCCATTGTTGAACACCGCATCCAGTCTGCCCCCGGTGCGCGCCAGCGTGTCCTGCACGGCTGTCGTGATCGAGCTGGTATCGGTATAGTCCAGCACGAAACTGTCCAGACCTTCGGCTTTCAGGCGTGTGCAATCCTCAAGCTTGCGACAGGTGGCCAGAACCTGCCAGCCGCGCGCGGCCAGCGCATGGGCTGCATGATAGCCTATGCCCGACGAACAGCCCGTGATCAGGACAGCGCGCCTGCCGTCAGTGTGTGGTTTTTTCCCAGTCATCGCGCTTGCGGTAAATCGTCGAGGGCGCGATGTCCAGTTCCTGTGCGGCGCGCGGAATTGATCCGCCATTGCGGGCAATCGCCGCGCGGATCGCACGCGCTTCGATTTCGGCCATGGTCATGCCCGAAAGCGCCGAATCAAGGTCCAGCATCACCGGGGCCGCCTGGACCGCCTGGGTCGCGGTCAGCTGCGGGGCCTTCGGCGCAAGTGGCAGCATCCCCGGCGTCAGGTCGGGGCCCTCGTGCAGCACCACGGCCTGGCGCAGCACATTGCGCAACTCATGGAGATTTCCCTCCCATGGCTGGGATTGCAGCAACACCAGCGCTTCCGGCGTGATCCGTCTGAACGGCTTGCCTTCCTGCTGGGCGATTTCGCCAAGGAACTGTTCGGCAATCGCAGGCAAGTCCTCTGGCCTCGCGTGCAAGGGCGGCAAGGTCAGCGGCAATACGAAAAGCCGGTAATACAGGGCTTCTTCCAGTTCACCGGCGCGGATGGCGTCAAGCGGATCCTGTCGCGCGGCGGATATGATCCGGATATCGACCGGCGCGGCGCTGGAATGGGCCTCGCCACTCTGGCCGGTATTGAGCACGGACAGCAAACGACCCTGCAATTGCGGGGTCAGCTTGTGGGGGTTGCGCAGAAACAGCGTGCCGCCCCTTGCCCGCTCGATGGCACTTTGCCCGGTGATGTCACTTTGCGCGCCTGTGCCGAAGAGAATGGCTTCCAGTGCCAGCGCGTCGGGCAGGCCGCAATCCACCTGGATCAGCGGCTTGGTCGCGCGCGAGGACCGCAGATGTATCATCTCGGCGCAGGCGGCCTTGCCAGAGCCGCTGGGCCCGATGATGAAGACGGGCGCATTCGAGCGGGCAACCGCCGCGATGACCGTATTGACCTGTTGCATCACGTCGGATCGGGCAACAAACGCGTCGTGACGCGATTTCAGCGCGCGCGAGATCCCTTTGCCGCCGCGCTGCGTGATCGCCTGATATTCGGTCATCGCATTCGCGACAGCTCCGATCATGCGCAGATCGCCAAGGGGCTTTACCAGAAAATCGAACGCGCCCTTGCGGGTCGCCTGAACCGCCTTCGCGACAGAGCCATTTGCCGTGATCACGATCACGCGGGTCTCTGGCGCCTCGGTCAGCATCTCGGTCATCAGGGTCAGCCCGTCACAATCCGGCAGGACCAGATCCAGCAAGACAACCGGCGGGCGTTCCGTGGCAAACAACTGCTGCGCCTCTGCGCCGGTCGAGGCGCAGATCGGGTCGAACCCCGCCTTGCGCAGAACCGTGCGATACAGCATCTGCAGCGAGGGCGTGTCCTCGACCAGCATCAGCCCGAGTTTTGCCTTGCCTGGTTTCATGCGTTGACATCCGGGCATTGTTCGATCTGCGCGCGCACCAGCGCACATTCCTGCAGCACAGCCACAAGGCTTTGAACAAGCGCCGCGCGTCCGACAGCATGGCCCAGATTTTCGGCCTCTATGCAACTCTGCACGAGTGTGGCCGCGCCAATGGTCATGGCGATCCCGCGCAGCGTATGCAGCAGATGCGCGGTCTGCGGCGTGGTGCCGGTCGCGGTCTCTGGACTGAGGCAGCACAGCGTTTTCAACCCGTCTTCGCACGCGCGCAAATCAGCCAGCAGTTGCAGCCGCAACTCTTCACCCCCCATCTCCACAAGGGAGGCGAGTACAGCGGTATCTAGCCGGCTTGGAAACATGAAATCAAAACTCGCACTGGCGACAGACGGACTGCCGGTCATCAATCGCCATGATCGGACTCAACCATAGCGTTTGTAGCTTACGATGATTTCTGCTGGCGCTTCAACCCGTTTAGCGGAACTGGACTGCCATCCCTTGCAATTGCGTATCCGACTCAGACCCTTGCATAGCCCAGGCTGCGCAAAGCTGTCGCGATTTCGTCAAGGATGGCCGGATCATCAATCGTCGCGGGCATCTTGAAGGGCTTGCTATCGGCAATGCTGACCATTGTCCCGCGCAGGATTTTTCCCGAGCGCGTCTTGGGCAGGCGGTCCACCACAATCGCGAGCTTGAACGCTGCCACGGGGCCGATCTGGTCGCGCACCAGCTTCACGCAATCCTTGACCACCTCTTCCGGGGCGCGTGTCGCGCCTTTGTTCAGGCACAGGAATCCCAATGGAAGCTGGCCTTTCAGGTCATCGCCGACCCCGATCACGGCACATTCCGCGACATCGGGATGACTGGCCAGGACTTCCTCCATCGCGCCGGTGGACAGGCGGTGGCCTGCGACATTGATCACATCATCGGTGCGCGCCATGATATAGACATAGCCATCTTCGTCCATGTAGCCCGCATCGCCTGTGGCGTAATAGCCGGGGAACTGGTCCAGATAGCTCTTGCGGAACCGCGCTTCGGCATTCCAGAGCGAGGGCAGCGTGCCCGGCGGCAGCGGCAGTTTCGCGGCAATCGCGCCAAGCTGGCCTGCCGCGACCGGATGGCCGCCTTCGTCGAGCACATGAATGTCATAGCCCGGCATCGGCACGGCGGGCGAGCCGAGCTTGACCGGCAGCAATTCGACACCGACTGGATTCGCGGCCATCGGCCAGCCGGTTTCGGTCTGCCACCAATGGTCGATGACCGGCACCTTCAGCTGCGCTTCGGCCCAGAGGATCGTATCCGGGTCGGCGCGTTCGCCTGCCAGATAGACCGTCTGCAGGCAGGACAGATCATATTTGCCGACATAGTCGCCGGTCGGGTCTTCACGCTTGACCGCGCGAAAGGCCGTGGGCGCGGTGAAGAAGCTCTTGACCCCATGCTCGGAAATCACCCGCCAGAAAGTGCCTGCATCGGGCGTGCCGACGGGTTTGCCCTCGAACACAATCGTCGTGTTGCCCGCGATCAGCGGCGCGTAGCAGATATAGCTGTGACCCACGACCCAACCCACATCCGAGGCCGCCCAGAACACATCGCCGGGGTCCACATTATAGATGTTCTTCATCGTCCATTGCAGGGCCACCAGATGGCCGCCTGTTGCACGGATCACGCCCTTGGGCTGGCCGGTCGTGCCCGAGGTATAAAGCACATAGGCCGGGTGGCTGCCCTCGACCGGCACGCAACCCGCAGGCGTGGCACCTGCGACAAATTCCGCCCAGTCATGGTCGCGACCGGGGATCAGATCAGCGGCCAGCGCGTCGCGCTGCAGGATCACGGTGAAATCGGGCTTGTGCGTGGCCTCAGAAATCGCGCCATCCAAGAGCGGCTTGTAGGCCACAACCCGGCCCGGTTCGATCCCGCAAGAGGCCGCGATGATGCATTTGGGCTGCGCATCGTCGATCCGCACCGCCAGTTCATGCGCGGCAAAGCCGCCGAACACCACCGAGTGAATCGCCCCCAGCCGCGCACAGGCCAGCATCGCCATCAGCGCCTCGGGCACCATCGGCATGTAGATGATCACGCGGTCGCCCTTGGTTACGCCCTTGGCGGCCATCGCCCCGGCCAGAGCAGCCACGCGGTCGTGCATCTCGGTATAGGTCAGTTTGGTGATCGACTGCGTGACCGGGCTGTCATGGATCACGGCGACCTGATCCCCGCGCCCGGCCGCGACATGGCGATCCAGTGCATTCCAGCAAGTATTCACCACCCCGTCGCTGAACCATTCATAGAGCGGCGCGTTACCGTCGAAAAGCGCTTTCGAGGGCGGCGTGATCCAGTCAATCGCCTGTGCCTGTTCCATCCAGAAGCCATTGGGATCGGAAATCGATCTCGCGTGCAGATCCGCATAACGCATGGCTGTGTCCTCCCTCGAAGTGCCGTTGCGGAAGGGATAGACGCAAGGCGGCCAAGCGCGCAATGGCTGTTACCGGCAACAGGCGGCGCAATCTGCAGAAACTTTGCAGAAAGCGCCCGCCCGGCTTGCAAAAATTTGCAAATATCGCTGCCTCAAGCGGTATTTGCAGGTCTGGCAAGGTGGGTTTGCAAACCCGCCCTATCCGTATTGCGCGACTGGCGTGCCAGCAAGCGCGGACATGTTCAACAGACCGCGCGCCGTGATCGAGGGGGTGACGATATGCGCGGTGTTGCCCATGCCCATCAGGATCGGCCCCACTTCCAGCGCGCCGCCGCGTGTCTTGAGGATATTGCGCACGCCGCTGGCCGCATCCGTATTGGCGAAGATCAGCACATTGGCAGGCCCTTCAAACCGGGCATTGGGCAAAAGCCGCGCCCGCAAATCCTGATCAAGCGCGGCATCCACATGCATCTCGCCTTCATAGTCGAAATCGACCCCTCTCGCATCGAGGATCTCGAGTGCTGCGCGCATGTTCCGCCCCGAAGGCGTGTCCAGATTGCCGAACTGGCTGTGCGAACACAGCGCAATCTTGGGCGCAAGGCCGAAGCGGCGCACATGGCGCGCGGCCCCGATGGCGGTGTCCGCGATCTGTTCGGGGGTGGGGTTCGGATGGACCTGTGTATCGGCGATGAACAGGTTGCCCTCTTGCTGGATCATCAGCGAGAGCGCACCGACCGGGTGACGCCCCTGATTGCCAAGAATCTGATCGACATAATTCAGGTGCCACAGGAATTGCCCGAAAGTGCCGCAGATCAAGCTGTCGGCATCGCCGCGATGCACCATGATCGCGCCGATGGCGGTGGTATTGGTGCGCATGATCGCGCGTGCCAGATCGGGCGTCACGCCCCGGCGCTGCATCAGCGCATGATAGGCCTGCCAGTATTCGCGGTAACGCGGGTCATCCTGCGGGTTGACCAGTTCGAAATCACGCCCCGGCTGGATCGACAGGCCCGCACGCTCCAGCCGGGTCGCCACGACTTCGGGCCGCCCGATCAGAATCGGGACTTCGGTGGTTTCTTCCAGCATGGCAGAGGCCGCGCGCAGCACGCGCTCGTCCTCGCCCTCGGCAAAGACGATCCGGCGCGAGGCGACGCGCGCAGCCTCGAACACAGGGCGCATGATCATGGCAGAGCGGAATACGGAGGCATCGAGTTTCGCCTTGTAGGCCGCCAGGTCGGGCAGCGGGCGCTTGGCCACGCCCGACTCCATCGCGGCCTTGGCCACGGCACTGGCGACCACGCCCATCAGGCGCGGGTCAAATGGTTTCGGGATCAGGTAATCCGGGCCGAAGCTGAGTTGTTCGCCCTTGTAGGCGGCGGCGGCTTCCGCGCTGGTTGTGGCGCGGGCAAGTGCGGCGATGCCTTCGACACAGCCGATCTGCATGGCGTCATTGATTTCGGTCGCCCCTACATCCAGCGCGCCGCGAAAGATGAAGGGAAAACACAGGACATTGTTGACCTGATTGGGGAAATCCGAACGACCTGTCGCCATCAATGCATCCGGGGCCACTGCACGCACCTGATCGGGCAGAATCTCGGGCATGGGATTGGCCAGCGCAAAGATGATCGGCCGCGCGGCCATGCGGGCCACCTGTTCGGGTTTCAACACGCCGGGGCCGGAGAGACCAAGGAACAGATCGGCCCCATCCACCACATCATCGAGCGTGCGCTTGTCGGTGGCCTGCGCAAAAGCGGATTTTTGCGGGTTCATGTCGATCTCGCGGCCCGCATAGACCAGCCCATGCACGTCACACAGCCAGATATTCTCGCGCTTCACCCCCAGTTTCACCAGCATGTTCAGGCAGGCAATCCCCGCCGCCCCGCCGCCAGTGCTGACGATCTTGATATCCTCAAACGCCTTGCCGACCACGCGCAGCGCATTGGTCGCGGCAGCGCCCACGACAATCGCGGTGCCATGCTGGTCATCATGGAAAACGGGAATCCCCATGCGTTCGCGGCACAGTTTCTCGACGATGAAACAATCCGGCGCCTTGATATCTTCCAGATTGATCGCGCCGAATGTCGGTTCCAATGCGCAGACGATTTCGGCCAGTTTCACCGGGTCGGATTCATTCACCTCGATGTCAAAACAATCGATATTGGCGAATTTCTTGAACAGGACCGCCTTGCCCTCCATCACCGGCTTTGATGCGAGCGCGCCGATATTGCCCAGACCCAGCACCGCCGTGCCATTTGTCACAACCGCCACCAGATTGCCCCGCACCGTGTAGCGCGCGGCCTCTTCGGGGTTGGCCTTGATCTCCATGCAGGCCTCGGCCACGCCGGGACTATAGGCGCGCGACAGGTCGATCCCGTTCGCCAGCGGCTTGGTGGGGCGCACTTCCAGCTTACCGGGGCGCGGGAACTCATGATAGAGCAGGGCCGGGTGACGGCTGTCCTCGGAGCTGTTTTCTGGCATGTCGTCCCCCTCGCGCGGATTTAGTTTAATATTAAACAAGTCTTTTTATTCGCAGCAAACGCTATGTTTTGCAAGCCGTCTGACCGGACTGTTAGCGCAAAGCCTTGTGCTTGCAAAGCGCCCTCGCTCAAGGCTATCGTGGCTGAAAAACCGGAGCCTGTCATGTCCCTCTATGACGCCGCCTGTGCGGTGCGCGAAAATGCCTATGTGCCCTATTCCCGTTTCAAGGTCGGGGCCGCCCTGCGCGCAGCCTCTGGCAAGGTCTATGTCGGCTGCAATGTCGAGAATGTCGCCTATCCCGAAGGCACCTGCGCCGAAGCGGGCGCGATTGCCGCGATGGTCGCGGCAGGCGAGACCGTGATCGCCGAGATGCTGGTCGTCGCGGACAGCCCGTCGCCCGTGCCGCCCTGCGGGGGGTGCCGCCAGAAGATCGCGGAATTTGCCGCCGCCGATGTGCAGGTCACACTGGCGGCGCTGAACGGGGCGCGGCTTGTGATGCGGGTCGATGAACTGCTGCCCGGTGCCTTCGGCGCTGGACATATGGACGGGGCGTGATGGCGCGCGCCTTTCTGGTGGTGCTCGATTCCGTGGGCTGCGGGGGTGCGCCCGATGCGGCGGATTTCGGCGATGCAGGCGCGAACACGCTGGGCCATATCGCGCAGGCCTGCGCCTTGGGGCGTGCGCAGACGGGGCGCAGCGGGCCGTTGCGCCTGCCGGTGCTGGACAGTCTGGGCCTGGGGGCCGCGATCCGGCTGGCCTCTGGTGCCGACACGCCGGGGCTGAGTGCCGCGCCGACCGGGCTATGGGGCGCGGCAACGGAAGTGTCGCATGGCAAGGACACGCCGTCAGGGCATTGGGAACTGGCTGGCGTGCCGGTGCCCTGGGACTGGACCTATTTTCCGCGCACGACCCCTGCTTTCCCCGATGATCTGGTGTCCGAAGTCTGCAGGCTGGCGGGAACCGAGGGTATTCTGGGAAATTGCCATGCGGCGGGCATCCCCATCGTCAACGATCTGGGGGCCGAGCATCTGCGCAGTGGCTGGCCGATCTGCTATACATCCGTGGACAGCGTGTTCCAGATCGCCGCGCATGAGGAAGCCTTCGGGCTGGAGCGCTTGCACCAGCTTTGCGCCGATCTGGCCCCGGTGCTGCACAGGATGCGCGTGGGGCGGGTGATCGCGCGGCCCTTTGTCGGGACTGCCCAAGAGGGGTTTCAGCGCACAGGCAACCGGCGTGATTATGCGATGATGCCGCCCGCGCCCACACTGCTCGACTGGGTGCAGGGCGCGGGCGGACGCGTGCATGCGGTGGGCAAGATCAGCGATATCTTCTCGGGGCAAGGCATTGATCAGACCCATAAGGGCAAGGATGATACTGCACTTTTCGAACATTTCCTGCGGCTGATTGACCAGGCAGAGCCGGGTTCCTTGACCTTTTGCAACTTTGTCGAGTTTGACACGCTTTATGGCCATACCCGTGACGTCGCGGGCTATGCCCGTGCGCTGGAACGCTTCGACGCGATAGCCGGGCAGGCGCTGGCACGGCTGCGACCGGGCGATATGCTGGTAATCACCGCCGATCACGGCAATGATCCGACCGCCCCCGGCACCGATCACACGCGCGAGCGGGTGCCGGTGCTGGTCGCGGGGCTGGGCGCGGGCGAAATCGGCATCTGCGGCTTTGCCGATGTGGCAGCCAGCATCGCCGCGCATCTTGGCGTGCCCGCGCAGGGGCCGGGGCGGAGTTTTCTGAAATGATCCCGAAACTGGAACTGCATCTGCATCTGGAAGGGGCCGCGCCGCCTGCCTTCATCCGCGCGCAGGCCAAGCGCAAGCATGTTGATCTGTCACGGATTTTCAATGAGCAGGGCAATTACGCCTATCGCGATTTCACCGAATTCCTGCGCATTTATGAAGCCGCCTGCACGGTCCTGACCAGCGCGCAGGATTTCCATGATCTGACCTTGGCAGTGCTGGAACACTCGGCGCAAGAGGGGGTGATCTATACCGAGGCGTTCCTCTCGCCCGATTTCTGCGGCGGTGGTGATCTGTCCGCATGGCGCGACTATCTGGCCGCAATCGAAGCCGCTGCGACCACTGCAGAGTCGCAGATGGGCATAACCCTGCGCGGCTGTGTGACCTGCATCCGGCATTTCGGCCCCGAACAGGCGCGCAGGATCGCCTATTGCGCGCAGGAAACGGCGGGGGCGTTCGTCACCGGGTTCGGGCTCGCAGGCGATGAAAACATGCTGCACCCCAGGGACTTCGCCTACGCTTTTGATGCCGCGCGCGAAGCGGGGCTAGGTCTGACCGCCCATGCGGGTGAATGGGGCGGGCCGGGTTCAGTGCGCGATGCGCTGACCCATCTGGGCGTCAGCCGGATCGGGCATGGCGTGCGCGCGGCAGAAGACCCGCGTCTGATGGACGAACTGGCCGAGGCCGGGGTGGTGCTGGAGGTCTGTCCAGGCTCGAATATCGCGCTGGGCGTCTACAAGCGCCTGAAGGATCATCCGATTGACCGGTTGCGCCGCGCAGGCGTGAAAGTCACGGTCTCGACCGATGACCCGCCCTTCTTTCACACCACGATGCGGCGCGAATATGATGCGCTGGCCGAGGTATTCGGCTGGGACGCGCCGGAATTCGAGGAAATCAACCGCAATGCGCTTGACGCGGCCTTCTGTGACGCGGAAACCCGCGCAAGGATTGCTGCCAGACTGGAGGCCCCATGACCCATCCGAAGCTCACCATCGTTGATCACCCTCTGGTGCAGCACAAGCTGTCCCTGATGCGCGATGCCCGCACGCCGGGGCCGGATTTCCGGCGGCTGCTGCGCGAAATCAGCTTGCTTCTGACCTATGAAGCCGCGCGCCATCTGCCCTTGAAGAACGTCCGCGTCACCACACCGCTGGTCGAGATGGACGCGCCAATGCTGGACGGTGCCGACCCGGTGGTGGTGTCGATCCTGCGCGCGGGCAACGGGCTTCTGGATGGGGTGCTTGATGTGATCCCGACGGCGAAGGTCGGGTTTGTGGGGCTGTATCGCGATGAGGAAACGCTCAAGCCCGTGCAATATTACTGCAAGCTGCCGCCAGAGATTTCGGGGCGGCTGGTGATTGCGGTCGATCCGATGCTGGCCACAGGCAATTCCTCTGCCGCCGCAGTGACATTGCTGAAAGAGGCAGGCGCCACGGATATCACGCTGATCTGTCTGCTCGCCGCGCCCGAAGGGGTGGCCTGCATGGCGCGCGAACACCCGGATGTGCGGATCGTGACGGCCTCGCTCGACAGTCATCTGAATGAAAAGGGCTATATCGTGCCGGGACTAGGGGATGCGGGTGATCGCATCTTTGGCACACAATAGGGTAGGGTGACGCGCCGAATCGGCTTTACAACCCCCCGTCGCGCGGCCATTCTGGCAGGGCTGTTTTAAGGGGGTTGTTATGAAGCATTTGGCGCTGGCGCTTGGGTTTTTTCTGTCCGGTGTGGCGATGGGCCATGCCCAGACCAATGGTGGCCCGGCGGAAGTGCCGCCCGCGAGTTTCGAGGGGCGCGAATATACTGACAGTCGCGGCTGCGTTTTCCTGCGCTCGACCTTTGGCGGGCAGGTGACATGGATCCCGCGCTATGGCCCGGACCGGATGCCTGTTTGCGGCGCAACCCCGACCGAAATCGCAGCCCCGTCGAGCGAACCCGCCGCTGCACCAGAACCAGTGGCAGAGGCAGCGCCTGCACCTGCGCCAGTGGCCGCCGCGCCGGTGGCCTCTGCCCCTGTCGCTGCCGCAACCCGCCCCGCTGCTGCCCCGGCCCCACGCCGTGCCGCACCCGCGCGGGCGAGCACGCCGCGCAAGGCACCGCGCCAGCCGCGCGCAGATGCGTCGGGGCGGCACCCGTCCTGTCCTGCCAGCGCGCCGTATGGGCAGTTGGTGGATACGGCGCTTGGGCGTCCCCTCGTGCGCTGTGTGACCAGCCCGTCGCTGTTTCTGGATCAGTATTTCGACAGTTCCGCCCCGGCGACCGTCGCCCCGCGCGCAGCGTCGCACAGGCAAGCCGCATCCAGCCCCGCCACACGCAGCGGGCGTTCGGTGCAGGTGGGCAGTTTTGCCGTGCCTTCGAACGCGACCCGGCTGCGCGCGCGGTTGCAAAATGCCGGGATGCCTGCGCGTATCCACCACGCGCGCGGGCTCAATGTTGTGACGGTCGGACCTTTTGCATCTGTTGACAGCGCTCATACCGCGCTTTCGACTGTCCGGCACATGGGCTTTCGGGACGCGTTCCTGCGTTAATCCCAGCGGATCGGCTGCACAGCATAGCCGATATAGAGCGGGTGCTTGGGGTGGCCTGCCTGACTAAGCCCCAGATGCCACAGCGGCAGGCCGGTTGCGCGCAACAGCGCTTCCACTTCCGGCCCGCGCGCCAGATGCGCGCCATGCGTGCCCCAGGCGCAGATGATCTGATCGGCCCAGGGGGCGCTCTCGCGGATCGCGCGGTCATTCAGTGGCCCGACAGGATCGCTGGCCGCCCGCATCACACGCGGATCGGTGGCGCGATAGGCGAAGATATTGCAGACCCGGAACGCCCCGAACCCCAAGGCCCGCGCACGGCGTTCGCAGCGCTCCACTGTGGGGTCATTCTGCACCTCGGTCGCGGTCGAGGGGTTGAGCATGACAAACAGCGCCCGGCCCTGATCCCGCGCCCATTCGCGGGTCAGCAGGTAGCGGTAGCGCTCGCAGGGCGAATAGACCGCGACCGAGGGCGCATCGCCCTTCACATGGGTCCGGGTGATGACCTGCGCATCGTCCATCAGTCGAGGTTGAACACGCGGCTGGGGTGCAATTCGCCTGCCTTGTAGATGCCGACCGCGACGGCGCGGCCTTGATAGCTGGCCCATGCTTCATCGCCGTAATCGACATTCGACGCCAGAACCATGCCGGGATTGCCATTGCGCATCTTTGCGGCCCCTTCGGGCGTCGCGGGAAGTTCGGGCAGATCGGCCAGACCCTGCTCCAGCGGGCGCAGATGGCTGTCCAATTCGGGCGATTGTGCCAGCGCCTCGATCTGTTCCATGCTCAACCCGTCCTGCGCATCAAACGGCCCCGACCATGTGCGGCGCAACCACGCGACATGGCCGTGACAGCCAAGCGCCGCGCCCAGGTCCCGCGCGATGGAACGGACATAACCGCCCTTGCCGCAGACCATTTCCAATTCGACATGATCGGGGTCGGGGCGGGTGATGATCTCCAGTCTCTCGACCCAGAGCGGGCGGGCGGCAAGCTCCATCTCCTCGCCCGCGCGGGCGATGTCATAGGCGCGCTCGCCATCGATCTTGACGGCGGAAAACTGCGGCGGGACCTGCATGATCTCGCCTCGGAAGGGGGCGAGAGCGGCGTCGATCTCGGCATCGGAGGGGCGCGCATCGCTCTCGGCAATCACGCTACCTTCAGCGTCATCGGTCGTGGTGGCCTGACCCAGCCGCACCATGAACCGGTAGCATTTCAGCGCGTCGGTGATGTAGGGCACGGTCTTGGTGGCCTCGCCCAAAGCCACGGCCAGAACGCCTGTTGCAGCCGGATCAAGTGTGCCCGCGTGGCCCGCTTTCTGTGCCTGCAGTGCCCAACGCACCTTGTTCACGACCGCGGTCGAGGTCACGCCCGCAGGCTTGTCCACCACCAGCCAGCCCGAAATCGCGCGGCCCTTGCGCTTGCGTCCCATGTCATACCCCTTGAATGTGATGGCGCGTGCTAATTCGAGGGCGGGCGGGCGTCAACCACCTTGCCCACGATCGGCCCCAGAAGCGTGCCCCAATCCGACCGCCGGAGTGCGGGCGCATGAAGCCGCGAAACATTGCCGTCAATATACAGTGCCTGCGGCAGGGCGAGATATTCGCGGAAGAAACGCGCGAATTCGTAGAAATTGACCGGCGTGTTGGTGATCACGAAGAACGCGCGTCTACCATCGGCGGACACGCCCACACCATTGCGTATCAGCCGCGAGTCGGACTCGCGGATGAAACGGGGGTGATATTCGCCATCAATGACCAGCATTGGCCCCGATTGCGCGGCATAGCGGCAATCCGGGCGGTCGGCATCGAAACGGCGGCTTTCGATCAGGGTAAAGCGCGCGTCTTCGATGCAGAACACCCCATTGGGCAGCAGGCCGAAATTCCCCGGCCCTTCCGAGGTGACGATGCGCGACATCTCTTCGCCCGATTCGATATACAAGCCCACAGGGCTGCGATTGGGGTGATACATGCTGCCATTCATGGCAAAGGCGAGTTTCTTGCCGTCGCGGGCCAGCGCTTCGTCGATATTGCGGAAATTGCCATAGACCTGTGTCTCGTTGGCAAAAAGGAACAGCCGGACATCATCCGTCGCACGGGCTTCGCAATAGGTGAAGCTCTGGTCGCGATACTCTGTTCGGGTGCAATCCGCTTGCGCGGCACCCGTCCCGAACAGCAGCGCGAGCAGCGCAGCGAAGCTAGCTTTCAGCCGCATCGCCCTCGCGCCCTGACTCCTCGCGCCCTGACTCAATATCGCGCTGGACGCGCTCGTCCTGAAACAGCCGCCGGGTTTCGTCCATCCGGTCGAAGGTCTCATCGAGCTGAAAGCGCAGATCAGGCGCGTATTTCAGCGTCAGCCCGCGCGAGATCAGGTGGCGCAACTCGGCCTTGTTGCGGCGCAGCGCCGCGAGCGCCTCTTTCTGGCCCTGACCACCCAGCGGCATGACATAGGCGGTGGCGATCTTCAGATCGGGCGAGGTGCGCACTTCGCTGACCGTGATCGGCACGCGTGACAGGTCCGCGTCATGCACATCGCCGCGCGACAGCACATCGGCGAGTTCGCGCCGGATCAACTCGCCTACACGCAACTGGCGCTGAGACGGTCCTGAGGTATTTTCAAATCTGCGGTTTGCCATTGAAGTGATGTAGGTGAAACCGCGCTCTCGCGCAACGAGGCTTTGCCATTTTCCCGAAGCCCCGATATGCGAGACGCGCGAATGTGACCGTGCGAGAGGATCAGGACATGCGAATGGCAGTGATGGGCGCGTCAGGGCGCATGGGGCAGATGCTGGTGCGGCTGATCGACGAGAGCGATCAGGCGACGCTTTCGGCGGTGGTCGAGCGCGCAGGCCATGACTGGATCGGGTGCGATCTGGGGCAGGCGATGGGGGCCGGGCCGCGCGGGGTTGTCGTGACCGATGATGTGGCGGTCGCGCTGGCGGCCAGCGACGTGATCATCGATTTCACCTCTCCTGCGGTGACGGTGGCATTGGCGCAGGCAGCAGCGGCAGCGGGTGTAGCGCATGTGATCGGCACGACCGGGTTTTCCGAGGAGGATCTGGCCGCGATTGCGCGCGCGGGCCAGACAGGGCGGATCGTGCGCGCGGGCAATATGAGCCTGGGCGTCAATCTGCTGGTCACGCTGACGCGGCAGGTCGCAGCCGCCCTGGGCGCGGATTATGACATCGAGATCATCGAGGCGCATCACCGCCACAAGGTCGATGCGCCATCCGGCACAGCGCTGATGCTGGGTGACGCGGCGGCGGCAGGGCGCGGGGTCGCGCTGGCGGATGTTGCGGATCGGGGACGCGACGGGATCACGGGCGCACGCAAACCGGGGGCAATCGGGTTTCACGCGATCCGGGGCGGGGATTTCATCGGCGAGCACGATGTGATTTTCGCGGGCGAGGGCGAGCGGATCACGCTGCGCCATGTGGCCTCTGACCGGGCGCTGTTCGCGCGCGGGGCGTTGAAAGCCGCGCTCTGGCTGAAGGGGCAGGGGCCGGGGGAATATTCCATGCTGGATGTGCTGGGGCTGTAAGCAGACAGGGTTGCGCAAGATTCCGCCGATCTGAAACCGATGCCGATTTCAGGAGTAATCTGTTTACGCCCTTGCGGCGTAGATACCGCATGACCGAACACTGGAGGTGACCATGAAACGTCTTGCAGCACTACTCGCCGCCGGGATGATGCTGGCCGGCCCGGCTTTGGCGGATTTTCAACCCGTGCGCGAGGAATCGAATTTCCGCGCTCTCGTCGAAGGGGCAGAACTGACCCGTTTTGCTGTGCGCTTGCAGGTGTTGCCGCAAGGCCAGATTGCCGGGCGCGGTTTCGGGCAGAATGTGGGCGGCATGTGGGAATGGCGCGACGGCTTTTTCTGCCGCACGCTGGAATGGGGATCGGGGGGCGACCCGTATAATTGCCAGCTGGTCTTGCGCAATGGCGACACGCTGCGCTTCATCTCGGATCAGGGTCAGGGTGATCGGGCGGATTTTCGCGTCAGATGAAATCGTTTTTCGCGATGTGAAAAAACCCTCTGCGCCTGACGGGGTCACATCAGGGCCGCTGATCCCGTGCTTCAGGTCAACTGTTTCGGGCTGATGTCCCGCGAGAATGGACGCGCGGAACAACCGCTTTCCGCGCGTCGTTTATCAAGCCTTCAATCGCCGTGCTGCCAGCCAGCTCGCCAGTGCCATCACGCCCGCTGTGGCAAGGCACAAAGGCAACCCCCCGACCTGATAGCTGAGACCTGACAGCAAGGTGCCGATCAACCGGCCTGCGGCATTGGCCATGTAGTAGAAACCCACATCCCGCGTGATGCGCTCGGCCGATCCGAAAGCCAGGATCAGGTAGGAATGAACCGATGAATTGACCGCAAAGACGAATCCAAACAGCAGCAGTCCGCCGACCAGCGTGGCGGTCAGCCAGGGCGCGGGGTCTCCGACCAGCCAGGCGATTGCTGCCAGCACAAAGGGGATCGGCACCAGAAGCCCGGCCCAGAGGATTGCCTTGCGGGTTGTCTCGGCCTCTGGCTGGCCCTTGCCCCCCAGCAGGCGCGGGGCTGCGGCCTGCACCGCGCCATAGGCGATGATCCAGAGCGCGAGGAAGCTGCCGATCAGGAAGAATGCCTCGCGCCGCCCTTCGGCAGTGCCATCTGACAGCACGGCCTGAAAATAGACCGGGATGCCGACGACGAACCACACGTCACGCGCCCCGAACAGGAACATGCGCGCCAGTGACAGCCGGTTCACCCGCGCGTCCTGAGACCGCCAGCCGCCCCAGAGCGTTGCCGATTTCATCCGGCCCGGCAGCCCGTCGGGCAGAAACAGGACAACCGCGATCAGGATGACCGCAAGGACCGCCGCCATGCCCCAGATCGCGGCTTCGAACCCTGCAAGCGCCAGCAGGGCCGCGCCAAGGAAGAAGCCCAGCCCCTTGACCGCATTCTTCGATCCGGTCAGCAATGCGACCCAGCGGAACAGCCCGCCATCTTCTTGCGGGGCCAGCAGCTTGACGGCGGATTTTGACGACATCTTGGCCAGATCCTTGGCCACGCCCGACACGCCCTGCACGGCCATCACGAAGGCGACCGACGCCGCGATGCCCCAGGACGGGTCAAGCTGCGCAAGTGCGACCAGCGCGCCGATCTGCAACGCCAGCCCGCCATAAAGCGTGGCGGCCAGACCAAAGCGCGCGGCCAGCCATCCGGCGGCAAGGTTGGTGACGATGCCTGCGACCTCGTAGAGCAGGAACAGCCATGCGAGTTGGATCGGCGTGAAGCCGAGGCTGTTGAAATGCAGGAGCACCAGCATCCGCAGCGCGCCATCCGACAGCATGAAGGCCCAATAGGCCGCTGTGACCGCAGCATAGGCGCGCAGCGGGTTCGGCGGCGGGTTCTGCGGCGGGCCGGGGTGTCGGGCGGCTTCGGTCACAGCGACCCTGCGACCATGCGGGTGATATCCGCCAGCCGGCAGGCATAGCCCCATTCATTGTCATACCAGGCGTAGATCTTCAGTTGCGTCCCGTTGATGACCATGGTCGAGGGGCCATCGATGATCGCCGAGCGCGGATCATTGGTGAAATCGCTGGAAACCAGAGGGCGCGTCTCGAAGCCCAGGATGCCTTTCAGCGGCCCTTCGGCAGCGGCGGCGAAGAGGGCGTTGACCTCTTCCGCGGTGGTGGGGCGTTCCAGTTCAAAGACGCAATCGGTCAGCGACGCGTTCAGCAGCGGCACGCGCACGGCATGGCCGTTCAGGCGGCCGGTGAGTTCGGGATAGATCAGCGTGATCGCAGTGGCCGATCCGGTGGTGGTCGGGATCAGGTTGGTCAGCGCCGAACGTGCGCGGCGCATGTCCTTGGCGGGGCGGTCGACAATGGTCTGGGTATTGGTCACGTCATGGATCGTGGTGATTGATCCGTGGCGGATGCCTAGGGCTTCGTGAATGACCTTGACCACGGGCGCAAGGCAGTTGGTGGTGCAGGATGCTGCCGTCACCAGCGGTTGCGAGCCATCATAGAGGTGATGGTTCACCCCATAGACAAGGTTCAGCGCGCCGCCATCCTTGACCGGAGCAGAGACGACCACCTTTTTCACCCCTGCGGCATAGTAGGGGGCCAGTTTCGCGGCAGTCTTGAAAATCCCGGTGCAGTCGATGACGATATCGACGCCGAGTTCCGCGAGTGGCAGGGCCTGAATGGTTTTCTCATGGGTCAGGCGGATGGTCTGGCCGTTCAGCGCAAGCGCACTGTCCCCGGCGGATACAGGGGTATGCCAGCGGCCATGCACCGAGTCGAATTCCATCAGCAGCGCATGCTGTTCCGCATCGCCGACCGGGTCGTTCAGCAGGACGATCTGGCCGCCTGCGCCAGTGTCGATCAGGTCGCGCAGGACAAGTTTGCCGATACGGCCAAGGCCATTGAGGGCGATGCGAGGGGTCATTGGGTCAGTCCTTTGTGGTCTGGTCGGTGCCGATGGCATCGACGCGGGATTGAAGCGACATCCGGGTAAGCTGCGCGAAGGGCAGGGCGACGAATTGCGCGATCCGGTCGCGCAGGGCACTGTAGGTCCGCGCGAAAACCTGCATCCGCTCGGCGGGGGTGCCGGTGGCCTGCACGGGGTCGGGCAGGCCCCAATGGCCGGTGATTGGATGGCCGGGCCAGGGTGGGCAATCCTCCCGCGCGGAGGTGTCGCAGACAGTGAACACGAAATCCATTTCGCTGGATCCGGGGTGCTGGAATTCCGACAGGTGCTTGGCGCGCAGGCCAGAGATGTCATGGCCATTGCGCCGCAGGATTTCCAGCGCGACAGGGTTCGGTTCGCTATTGGGGCGCGTGCCCGCCGAGTAGGCGCGGAACCGGTCCCGCCCCAGATCGCGCAGCAGCGTTTCGGCAAAGATCGAGCGGGCGGAATTGCCCGAACAGATGAAAAGCACGGCGAAATCGCTGTCAGTGGTGCGGTGCCGGGTCGCGAGCAAGGGGGCAAGCAGATCGGGCCGCGCCCGGCCCACATCGAGGGCGAGATAGCCTATCAGCCCTTCGGTCGCATCAAGATTGACGGCGTAATAGAGTGACCGGCCCTGACGCTGGACAGTGATCAGCTTTGAGGCGGTCAGGTCGGACAGATGGTGTGACAATGTGTTCTGCTTCAGGCCAAGCGCTGCGGCGATCTCGGTCGGGCGCACGCCTTGCGGGGCAAAGCGCATCAGCAGGCGAAAGACCGCCAGACGACCGGGATGGCCGAGCGTGGCAAAGGCATGGGCGGCGCGTTTATGTTCCATTATTCCCGAATAACGGAAATGATAATGCCCGTCCAGCGAAGGTTTCATGACAGTCAGGACAAGGGGGCGCTCTGACCGCTTGGACTGACGATTCGCACGGGGCCGCATTTGTCCCTGCACTGTCGGTCGGTTCCTGATGACAGACCGCAGCGATGCCGTGCCAATCTGTCCCGGCCAGAGCAGTCACCGACGACCACCTGACGAACGGGTTTTGAGATGGTGTTCAGCGCTGTGTCTGGTGCTGCAGTGGGGTCGGAAACCCTGTCACGCGGAAGTCGAGCGTGTGGAATTGCGCATGCCATTCTGTGCCGCCTGCGTTGGCACCAGCGCGCGCACCAGTTTTTGCATGTTCAGATAGCCCACATGCTTGCCTTCGCGGTGCACCTCGTAGCTTACGCTGGTATCGCCTTCGGACAGTGCGATGACCGATTCGAGCGTAGCGTCGGCATCGACCTTGCCTGCGGTCTGGGGGGGCGGGACCGGCCCGACATCCATGACAGACCGGACGCGCAGCACGCGGGCGCGATTGATGTCGCTGATGAAGTCCACGATATAGGGATCGTTGGGGTGCAGCAGGATCTCCTGTGGCTCGCCCTGCTGCACGATGATGCCGTCCTTCAGGATCACAAGGTGATCGGCGAGTTTAAGCGCTTCGTCCAGATCATGGCTGATGAACACGATGGTTTTCTGCAATTCCAACTGCAATTCCAGCAGCAAATCCTGCATATCGGTGCGGATCAGCGGGTCCAGAGCGGAGAACGCTTCATCCATCAGCATGATTGGCGCGTTCGAGGTCAGCGCGCGGGCAATCCCTACACGTTGCTGCATCCCGCCAGAAAGTTGATGCGGATATTGCGCTTCCTGACCGCCAAGGCCGACGCGCGCCAGCCAGTCGCGCGCGTCCTGTTCATAGCCCCGGCGATCTTCGCCCCGCACGGCGCGCGCCATGCCCGCATTGTCCAGCACGGTCTTGTGCGGCAGCAGCGCGAAATGCTGAAACACCATCGACATCTGTTTGCGGCGCAGTTCGCGCAGACGGGATTCGCCGAATTTCAGGATATTCTCGCCATTTACCAGAATTTCGCCCGCAGTCGGCTCTATCAGGCGGTTCACATGGCGGATCAGGGTGGATTTGCCGGACCCTGACAGGCCCATGATGACGGTGATCTCGCCGGCCTGCATCTCGACATTGATATCGCGCAGGCCAAGCACATGGCGGTGCTTGTTCATCAACTCGGACTTGCCCATGCCCGCGCGGACATGGTCCAGCGCTTTCAGCGGCTGGCTGCCAAAGATCTTGTAGAGATTGCGAATGGAAATGCTTGCACTCTGGCTCATCTGCGCTTCCGATCAATGACGCGGGACACTGGCGGCGGCATTGACCCGCGCCAGAGCCGCTTTCGTGACACGGTCAAGGATGACCGCCAGCAAAACGATCCCAAGACCCGCCATCAGCCCGACACCCAGTTCCAGATTGCGGATGCCGCGCAGGACCAGCACACCCAGACCGAGCGCTGAGACCAGCGAGGCAATCACCACCATCGCAAGGCTCATCATGATGGTCTGGTTCACGCCTGCCATGATATTGGGCAGGGCAAGCGGGATTTGTACGCGGATCAGTTTCTGGTGGCGCGTCATGCCAAAGGCCTCGGCGGCCTCGATCACATCCTTGTCCACCAGCCGGATACCCAGATCGGTCAGCCGGATCACCGGGACGATGGCATAGAGGATGATCGCAATCCCGTAGAGTTTGGGTTCGGTGACGGAAAACAGGAAGATCAGCGGGATCAGATAGACGAAGGTCGGCAAGGTTTGCAGCATGTCCAGAACGGGGATCATCAGGCGCTGCAAGCGGTCGCTGCGCGACATCGCAATCCCCACCGGCACCCCCATGACCACGCAGAGAAAGGCGCAGACGAAGATGATCGCCAGGGTCTGCATCGCGAAGATGTAATGATCGACGAACAGCAAAAAGCCCATCACACTGGCGACCAGCGCAACGAGTGCCATGGATCGCCCCGCAATCCAGACGATCACCAGCAGAACCATGAGCATCAGCCACCAAGGTGTGTTGACCGCGATGAAAAGCGATGTCTCCAACGCCCAGCTGAGCGGTTGGGTCAGCGGGTCGAGCACATATCTCAGGCTTTCGCGGATGTTCAGAAATCCGGTTTCCAGCGATTTGGTCAGGTCGCGCGATCGGGGGATGGCGGCGCAGGCCTTGTGCAATTCGTCAAGCGAGGGGAAGGGCAGCGACCAGAGCGCGGACCAGTCAAAGCCGGTCTTGGGCTCGGCAGGGGCAGAGCCGCGCGCGAGCAATTCGGCCATGGTCATCGGGCCAGTGCGCTCTGGCTCACCGCACCAGCCGCGCAGGCCCAAGCCCTCGAAGATGAAATTATATGTTGTCACCTTGCCCCCTCGCGCTGCAAGTGCTGGTCCGGGGCCACGCGCAGGCGGCCCCGGTCCGGTTCAGATCTGATGGCTTAGCGGAAGATCGCGGACAGGCGCTCGGCCGCGGCCTCGCTCACCCAGTCTTGCCAGACATCCTGCTGCGTGGTCAGGAAATGCACAGCGGCTTCTTCGCTCGATGCGCTGTTCATGTCCTGCCATGCCAGAAGCTCGCTCAGCGATTGCGAGGTAAAGGAGATGTTGCTGACCAGCGCGAAGGCGTCGGGGTTGCGCTCTGCGAAATCTGCCGTCACGACCGTCAGGACAGGGGCGGCCGGAAAGGCCGAAATGCCCGGTGTCGCGCAATCGACAGTCTGGTTGCAGTCGTGGATTTCCGGCACATGCGGGCCCATGTCGATGGCGACCATGCCGTAGCGGCCCAGCACGGCTGTCGGGCCATACATATAGCCGAAGAAGGGGTCACGATTCTCATAAGCCGTGGCCATGGCTGCAGCCAGCGTTTCGCCCGATCCGTGGTTGAACACATCCATGCCCGCGCCCGCGAAATCATGCGCGATGATCAGGTTGTCATTGGCGATCCGGCAGCCCCAGCCATCGGGGCAGTTGTGAAAGCGCCCGCCGACCAGTTCGGGATTGGCAAGAACGCCCTCGATCGTGGCCAGTTGCGGGTGTTCTTCGATCAGATAGTCCGGCACGAACCAGTTTTCGGTGCCGCCGTCTGAAAACACGTCTGCGGCCTTGCGCACCCGGCCTTCGGCTTCCAGCCGGGTGTAGAGTGGCGCGGAGTTGATCCAGAGTTCCGGCACCACGTCAGGTTCATTGTTTTCCGCCAGCGAGGTGATGGCGGTGGTAGTTGCAGACGGGACCAGTGTGACCTCACAACCATAGCCCTGCACCAGCAGGAATTCGGTGACTTTCGAGATGATCGAGGCCGAGGACCAGTTCATCTCCGCAACCGACACGCGCCCGCAATCGGCAAGCGCGGCTGTGGGTAGGGCAAGGGTGGCAAAGGCGGTGGCGATCAGTGTTCTTTTCATGGTGCAGTCTCCCTGTTGAGTGGATTTTGGTGCGGTTCTTTTGTCAGTCATTGTCGCTTTCCTGCGCACCTGCACCGGCCAGAGAACTGGCGGATGTGGGCACGGTGAAGGCCATCATGAGATGCGTCAGGCGTGCATATTCGCGCGCTTGGACAGTGCCGCGATGGGGTTGCGGCCAGTCGGGGCAAGGGGTGCTGTCCTGCGGGTCCGCCGTGATTGTGACCTGCGCCGGGCCTGACAGGCGCAATGGACCGACGATCAGCGGGCAGGCGTGTGGTGCAAGGATGACTTGCGTCGTGTCCCAGTCCAGCCTGATCCGCTGTCCGGTCTGGTCGGCGATACGCGCTGCGAAGGGTAGCAGGAAACAAGCGCTTGTCACCCGCCGCACTTGCGCTGTCATGGCGTCAGGCAGGGGGGCTGTATCGGCCAGCGTGATACCTGTGCGCAGGGCGCAATCTGCCTCTCGCGCGGAAGCCTCGAGCACGTCCAAAAGCGCGCCTGCCCAGTCCAGCCCGGCGCGGGCCAGCCAGCAGGCGGCTTCGGCGGCCTCTTCGGCCTCGCCCCAGCTGCGCCCCGCCCCGCGTGTGGCGCGGGCGCTCAGGGCCGCGATTTCGGACAGCGAGAGGGCAAGCGCTGCATCTGTCACCGGGTCATGCTTCATGCGCGCCCCCGGTCATCTGGTCAGGATAGGGGGCGTCCTGAAACAGGCTGATACGCACCCAGCGATCCGAGCGCGGATCAAAGCGCGTCGCCCCGAAGAATGCGAGTTTGCAGCGCAATATGTCGATGGGCAGCATGTCATCCGCGATCAGGTTGTCGCGGATTTCCGCAAATGGATGGCGCGCGGTGATCTGGGCGCGCCTTACCGCCGGGCGATGCTCTGGCTTGGCCAGCAGCAGATGCGCGACGGGCAGATCCTCGGGCTGGTCCTGCAAGGCCTGCCAGAGTGCTGCGGCCTGCCGTCCGGTATCAAGCGGCAATTCGCGTTCTGCGCCGGGCTCGTCATGGCGCTCGCCAAGGCGCGGCTCCAGTTTGTCCTCGGACACATACCAGAACCGGGCGCATTGGGTGCGCGCGCTGTAGTCAACGCCAAGCGCCCAGCCGTAATGCGCCTGCAATATGGCGCGCAATTCGCCCAGCGTCATGGCCCCGTTGATCGGGAAATACGCGTCCTCATTTGCATCCATGCATTCGCCCAAGCCGTCGATCAATGCGCCATGCGGTTCCAACATTGCGGCAAGCAGGGCTTCCTGTCCCTCCATCGGCAGGCTGTCGCGACCCCAGCGCCACAGATCATCCCAAGGATGCTGGGCGCTCTGGTCCCAGCCCTGCGCGACATGGGCGGCAAGGCGCGCAAGGCCATCGCGCAGATCGGCCAGTTTCGCGCGCTGGATGTCATGCGCGCTGGTCC
>JAFIEL010000240.1 GCA_020832585.1 Natronohydrobacter sp.
CAGGCTGTCCACGCAGACCGGTCTTGGCGAATATCTGCCTGGAATAGGCGCGCGCGGTTTCAACTGTCAGTCCCAGACGCCCGGCGGCCTCGGACAGCGAATCTCCCATGCCCAGCGCCCGCGCCAGTCGCGCCTCGGCAAGCGATATCCCAAGGGCCTGGGCGATCAGGGGCGCAGCGGGCAAGGGAATATCCGTCGCACGCAACACGGCAGCGAACCCACCATCAGCGTTCTGCCTGACGGCAAGCTCAAGCCCCGGTGCAACGTCGACCACGCCCAACGCGACCTTCGTGAGCGTGACGCCTGCGCGTGCCAGCAGATCATGCGCCGTTTCATCCAGCGACACCACCCGACCCAAAGCATCACATTGCACCAGACCCACACCAAGGCGTCTTGCCGCAAACTCGGATTGCTTCAACCTGGCCCGCACCTGATTGAAGGCGTCGCCTGCCGCCAATGCCTGTGCGAAATGGGGCGCAAAGGCCGAAAGCACCGTGCTGTCCACGGCGCGAAAACTGCCCCTGCGTCGCGTCGCCATCAGCCACGCAGAGCCCGCCATGCCAATCGCGCGCAGATCCGCGATGCCTGCCAGACCGGACATGGCGCGGTCCGCAAGCTCTTCTGCCGTATAGACCCGACCCTGCCGCAATCCGGCCAGCATCTGGGGCAACTGCTGCGTCATCGTTCCGGTCTGATCCCAGCCCCCCTCTGGCAAGAACAGCAAGGTCGCATCCGCCTGTATCTGCAAGGCCAGCAAGCGCAGCGCCTGCGGCCAGGCGCTGCGCTCCAACCCCGCCTGCGCGATGGCCAGCATCAACTCTGATTCTTGCAGTGACAGCATGGACTCTCCCATACCTCCCATTTGGGAGGTTACACCAGTTTATGCCTGATTTACGAGCAGGAGAACAAGATTTGAGACAGGATACCCGATGACCCTTCGTTCCCTGACCCATTTGCAACGCCTTGAGGCCGAGGCGATCCACATCATGCGCGAAGTCGTGTCCGAGGCGGAAAAGCCGGTGATGCTGTACTCGGTCGGCAAGGACAGCGCCGTGATGCTGCATCTGGCGAAGAAGGCGTTCTACCCGTCGCCGCCGCCTTTTCCGCTGTTGCATGTCGATACAACCTGGAAATTTCGCGACATGTATGCGCTGCGTGACCGCGCCGCGCGCAAGGCGGGGATGCAACTGCTGGTTCATCAGAATCCCGATGCGATCCGTCAGGGGATCAATCCGTTCGATCATGGCGGGCTGCATACGGATATGTGGAAAACCGAAGGGCTGAAACAGGCGCTGGACCTGCACGGCTTTGACGCGGCTTTTGGCGGCGCGCGGCGCGATGAAGAGAAAAGCCGCGCCAAGGAACGGATTTTCAGCTTCCGCACGGCCAGCCATCGATGGGACCCGAAGAACCAGCGCCCGGAACTGTGGCGCACCTACAATGCGCGAAAAGCGCGCGGCGAATCGATGCGGGTCTTTCCGCTGTCGAATTGGACTGAATTGGACATCTGGCAGTATATCCATCTGGAAAATATCGAGATTGTGCCGCTATATTATGCCGCACAGCGCCCCACGGTGATCCGCGACGGGCTGATGCTGATGGTCGATGATGACCGTTTCCCGCTGAAAGGCGAAGAGCCTGTCATGCGCAGCATCCGCTTTCGCACGCTGGGGTGCTACCCGCTGACGGGCGCTGTCGAAAGCCGTGCAACCACCCTGCCCGAGATCATTCAGGAAATGCTGCTGACCACCACATCCGAGCGGCAGGGACGCGCGATTGACCATGATCAGACCGCGTCCATGGAGAAAAAGAAGCAAGAGGGCTATTTCTGATGAACGAGATCTACAAGACAGACGCCCTGATTGCCGAGGATATCGACGCCTATCTGGACACCCACCAGCACAAGACGATGCTGCGTTTCATCACCTGTGGATCGGTCGATGACGGAAAATCGACGCTGATCGGGCGGCTGCTCTATGACAGCAAGATGATCTTCGAGGATCAGCTTGCGACTTTGGAAGCCGACTCGCGCCGTGTCGGCACGCAAGGCGCGAATATCGATTTCGCGCTTCTGGTCGATGGTCTGGCCGCCGAACGAGAACAGGGCATAACCATCGACGTGGCATATCGTTTCTTCGCTACGGAAAAGCGCAAGTTCATCGTCGCCGATACTCCGGGCCATGAGCAATATACGCGCAACATGGTCACGGGCGCGTCAACGGCCGATCTGGCCGTGATCCTGATTGACGCGCGCAAGGGTGTGCTGACCCAGACGCGGCGGCACAGCTATCTGGCGCATCTGTTGGGCATCCGGCATCTGGTGCTCGCTATCAACAAGATGGACCTGATCGGCTATGACAAGGCCGCCTATGATCGTATCCTTGCCGAGTATCGCGCTTTCGCCGACAGTATCGGCATTGTCGACTTCACCCCGATCCCGATTTCCGGTCTGGCCGGGGACAATATAACGAGTCGCAGCGCGAATACACCTTGGCACGATGGCCCCACCTTGATGGAGCATCTTGAAACGGTCGAACTGGACCAGACCCTGGACCAGCAGAAACCCTTCCGCATGCAGGTGCAATGGGTGAACCGTCCCAATCTGGATTTCAGAGGTTTCTCCGGCACCCTTGCTGCGGGTCATATCTCTGTCGGGGAAGAAATCCGTGTGCTGCCTTCGGGCAAGACCTCGACGATCGCGCGGATTGTCACCATGGATGGCGATCTGGATATGGCGATCGCCGGTCAGGCTGTCACCCTGTGTTTCAGTGATGAAATCGACTGCTCGCGCGGTCAGGTGATCACTGCCGCGAACAACCCCGTGCAAGCGGCTGACCAGTTTGAAGCAAGCGTCATCTGGATGGACGAGGACACGCTTGTTCCAGGTCGGGCCTATTGGCTGAAGCTTGGCCCACTGACTG
>JAFIEL010000241.1 GCA_020832585.1 Natronohydrobacter sp.
TCATCGCCAGTGCAGGCGGGCAAGTGCGCACGCGCGTCACGCCCGATGCCGCGACATGCCCGGCCTGTCTGGCGGAAATTCGTGACGTGGCCGCGCGGCGCGCGGGCTATGCCTTCACGAATTGCACGCATTGCGGGCCGCGCTTTTCCATCCTGCGGGCGCTGCCCTATGACCGGGCGCAGACCACGATGTCGGGATTTGCGCTCTGCACGGATTGCGGCGCGGAATATGGCGACCCGGCGGACCGGCGGTTTCATGCCCAGCCGATTGCCTGCCCGGCCTGCGGGCCGCGACTGTGGTTCGAACGGGACGGCGTTGAAATCGCGGGGGATGCAATCGCCTTGGCGGTAGCGGCGCTGGCAGCGGGGCAGATCCTCGCGATCAAGGGTCTGGGCGGGTTTCATCTGGCTTGCGATGCGCGCTCGGAGACTGCCGTGGCGCTGCTGCGCACGCGCAAGTGCCGACCCGGCAAGCCCTTTGCGCTGATGGGGACGCTGGAGATGATCCGCGCAAGCTGCGCAGTATCCGAGGCAGAGGTCGCGCGGCTGGAAAGTGCTGCCGCCCCGATCCTGCTGCTGGCGCGTCACGGCGATGCGCTGGCGCCGTCGATTGCGCCCGGACAGGACACGCTGGGCTGGATGCTGCCCTATACGCCGCTGAATCATCTGCTGATCGATGCGTTTGGTGGGCCGATGGTGATGACATCGGGCAATCTGTCGGGCGAACCGCAGGTCATCGAGAATGACGACGCGCGCGCGAAACTGGCCGCTTTCGCGGACGGCTTCGTGATGCATGACCGCGACATTGCCCGCAGGCTGGATGATTCCGTCGAGCGGATCACGCCGCATGGGCCGATGGTGCTGCGCCATGCGCGCGGGCGCGCGCCTGCCACGCACAAACTGCCGCCGGGGTTCGAGGATGCGCCGCAGGTGCTGGCGATGGGCGGGCAGATGAAGGCCGCTTTCTGTCTGACACGCGAGGGCGAGGCGCTTCTGTCGCATCATCTGGGCGATCTGGACGATCCGCTGACATGGGAGGAATATGAAAAGGCGCTGGAGGATTACGCAGGCCTGTTCGACCATGCCCCTGCCCTTGTCGCGGTCGATGCGCATGAGGGGTTTCGTGCCACGCAGGCGGGGCGGGCCTTGGGGCTGCCCGTGCGCGCGGTCCAACACCACCACGCCCATCTTGCGGCCTGTCTGGGAGAGCATCTGTGGCCGCGCGACGGGGGCCAGGTGGCGGCGATCGTGCTGGACGGGCTGGGGCTGGGGCCAGATGGCACGATCTGGGGCGGCGAGGTGCTCTTGGGCGATTACGCGGGCTTTGAGCGCAGGGCATGGCTGGAACCCGCGCCCCTGCCCGGTGGCGATCTGGCGCAGCGCGAGCCCTGGCGCAATGCGCTGATGCAGCTGGATGCGGCGGGGCTTGGCGCGGTTGCGGACCGGATATTTGCGGACGCACCACGCGCGCTGGTGCGGCAGGCCGTGGCGGCGGGGATCAATGCGCCGCGCTCCAGCTCAGTGGGGCGGTTGTTCGATGCGGTGGCGGCAATCCTCGGCCTGTGCCCGGCGCGGCAGAGCCATGAGGCGGAAGCCGCAATGGCGCTGGAGGCGCAGGCAGGTCGCGCCGGGGCCGTGCCGCCCTATCCGATGGGGGACGGGCCGCAGATCGGGACGGCACCGCTTTTTCAGGGAATTTGCGCGGATATGCAGGCAGGCCGTCCCGTTCCCGAAATCGCCGCACGGTTCCATGTGACACTGGCCGAGAGCTTTGCGGTGCACGCGCGGCAGTTGGTGGATGAGGGCGCGGCAGAGGCTGTGGTGCTCTCGGGCGGGTGTTTTCAGAACGCGCTGCTGCTTGATTGCACGCTTCAGGCGCTGGCGGGGTATCGGGTCATGACCCATCAGAGCCTGCCTGCCAATGATGGATCGCTCGCCTTCGGTCAGGCGCTGGTCGCGCTGGCAGCACAGGACTGACGAGCAAAGCCCGCGCGGGCGGCTTTGCAGGGCATGAGTGAGATTCCGCCGACACGGAAAGGTGAGGCCCGACAAGGGTGGGCACTTGCGCGCGCCCCCTGTAGAGGCCCGGCGTCGTCAACAACGCCGGAGTTCTGCATGCCCGCCCTTGATACACCCCTTGCGATGAACCGCCGCCGCTTTCTGGTCGGGGCCTGTGCCACATGCGCTGCGCTGAGCGCCGCGCCCGCGCAGGCGCTGCCCTTCCTGCGCCGCGCGTCCGAGCCTGATACCAGCGCCCAGCGCAGCCTGTTCATGGTGCATCAGCGCACGGGCGAGGTGTTCGAAGAGGTCTATTTCGATGGCGAAAGCTATCTGCAAGAGCCGCTGGAGCGCTTCGCTGCCCTTGCCCGCGACTTGCGCACGGGCGAGACAGGCGCGATGGACCCGCATCTGCTGGATATGGCGCATGAGCTGCAACAGCTCATCGGACCGCAGGAACCGTTGATCCTGACGCATGGCTTCCGCTCGTCGGGCCGGGGGGTGCGGCGCGGCGCGGCAAATTCGCGTCACCATCACGGTCAGGCGCTTGATCTTGCCCATCCGCGCCTGCGACCGGGCGATCTGCACCGCCATGCCGCAATGCTGGGGCGCGGGGGGCTGGGGCGCTATCGCAGCTTCGTGCATATCGACACGGGGCCTACGCGGCACTGGTAAACGCACGGAGGGCGGGCGCAATCGCCGGTTTGCGGATAGAAACAAGGGCCGCCTGCCCTGCGCGCTCCGCAACCGGGACAGGCTGGCCGCAGGTCTCGTGTCGCGAAAGTGTCCATATGCACTTCGGGTCTGACTGCTTTGCGCTTGACCTTGCGGGCCAATCCGATGACTTTGCGACCAAAGACAAAGCAGGACTGCTGCATGACAGGCCGGACACCCCCTTTTGCCCCGTTT
>JAFIEL010000242.1 GCA_020832585.1 Natronohydrobacter sp.
CCAGAAACTGCGCATTCTCATCCAGCAGCAGCGACTGGCTGATCTGATAGCCATCCGTCAGTTGCGCCACCTGATCGACAAGGATCTTGCCCTGGAACACGCCCACAGCGCCATGCCGCAGCACTTTCTTGAACACCTGACGGCTCTCGCAGCGGGGGGCGGCGTGATTGATGAAGACCGTGTCATCATGATGAAACGCCCCATCCCCCACAGTCGCGCCCGCAATATGCGCCGAACCCTCGGCCCCATCCAGCCAGATCACCGCCTCATTGCGCGTCAGCGACCCATTGGCGCTCAGCGTGAAGGATTTCAGCTGCGTTTTCGCACCAAGACGCGCGAAAATATGCGTGGCCCCTGCCCGTTCATGGTCACGCCCCTGCGCGCGCACATGGTTGAGCACAGCGCCCTCGCCAAGGTCGATTTCCATGACCTGATTGTAGCGCGCCGCAACCGGGCCGTTTTCCAACAGCGTCAGTTCCGCGCCGGGTTCCAGCCGGATCAGATGATGGGTCATCGCCTCGGCAGTCGTTTCCTTGCGCAGATAGATGATCGAGACAGGGCGCGCGGCCTTGCCCGTCACCCGGATCAGCAACCCCTGCGTGGCAAAGGCCGTGTTCAGACTGGCCAGCGGGCGCGGCACAGGCGCTTGCCCGCGCGCTTCCAGCACCCCGTAAAGATCGCGCGCCCAGTGCAGATCCGCGCGGGCAGCATCATGCAACTGGCAGATCTCGACCCCGGCAAGTTCCGGCGCATCCGACATGCTCGCATCAAACACGCCATCCACAAAGACCAGTTTAACCCGATCCACCGCGTCAAAGACCGGGGCCTCGTCACCGCTTACATGCAGCTTGCCAGCCGTGACCGTCGCATCGGTCAGCGGGCGCGGGTCCGTGTAGCGCCAGTATTCATCACGCTTGACCGGCAGACCCAGATCGCGCAGCCGCGCATCCGCGGCCTTGCGCGCCTTGCTCGCCCAGGCGCCGCCCTCTGGCAGCGCGCGCCCGTCCAGCAGCGCCGCTGCCGCCTCGCGCTTCTGCTGTGCCAGTTTCGCGCGCGGCATCATGCGCTTGCCTCCGCCAGCAGGTCGGCATAGCCGTTCTCTTCCACTTCCAGCGCCAGTTCAGGTCCGCCCGTCTTGATGATCCGGCCCTCGGACATGATATGCACCACATCGGGTTTGATATGGTTCAACAGCCGCTGGTAATGCGTGATGACCAGAAACGACCGCCCCGCATCGCGCAGCGCGTTCACACCATCTGACACCAGCTTCATCGCATCGACATCCAGCCCCGAATCGGTCTCGTCAAGGATGCACATCTTGGGTTCCAGCATCGCCATCTGCAGGATCTCGTTGCGCTTCTTCTCGCCACCCGAAAAGCCCACATTGACCGGACGTTTCAGCATATCGGCGTCGATCTGCAATTCTTTCGCCTTGGCGCGGACCACTTTCAGAAACTCACCCGCCGAAAGCTCTTCCTCGCCGCGCGCTTTCCGCTGCGCATTCACGGCGGTGCGCAGAAAGGTCATGTTGCCCACACCGGGAATTTCAACCGGATACTGAAACGCCAGAAACAGCCCCGCCGCCGCGCGCTCTTCAGGTTCCATCTCCAGTAGATCCGCGCCTTCCAGCGTGGCGCTGCCCTCGGTCACAGTGTAGCCATCGCGACCCGACAGCACATAAGACAGCGTCGATTTGCCCGAGCCATTGGGGCCCATGATCGCATGAACCTCGCCGGGCTTGATCACCAGCGACAGACCCTTGAGGATCTTCACCTCAGAATCTTCTTCAAGTTCGGCGTGCAGGTTTTCGATGTTCAGCATTAGTCGTTCTCACCTTCTTGAACCATAGTGCCCATCAGTTCGAGCATCTCGGCTATTTCGTATTTTGAGTTGTCAAACTCAGCATTGAGCGCCCAGACAACATCTCGGATTGCCGATTTCAGGATACCGGTGCGGATGTTTTGGTCTGTCCCTGCCAAACCAGAAACTTTCTCAGCGAAATCATTCGCAGCTTTGCTTATCTCTTCCGCAATCGAATTTCCGCTCACCCCACCGACCCCTCAAGCGAAATCGCAACCAGCGCCTGCGCTTCCATCGCAAATTCCATCGGCAATTCCTGCAGCACTTCCTTGCAGAACCCGTTCACGACCAGCGCGACCGCCTCTTCTTCATCCATGCCGCGGCTCCGGCAATAGAACAGCTGATCATCATCGACCTTGCTGGTCGTCGCCTCATGCTCCACACGGCTGGAGGCATTGCGCACCTCGATATAGGGCACCGTATGCGCCCCACATTTATCGCCGATCAGCAGGCTGTCGCATTGCGTATAGTTGCGGCTCGCCGTGGCCTTCGGGTGCATCGAGACCAACCCGCGATAGGTGTTCTGCGCATGGCCCGCCGAAATCCCCTTCGACACGATCCGCGAGCGGGTGTTCTTGCCCAGATGCACCATCTTCGTGCCCGTGTCAGCCTGCTGCCAGTTATTCGCAATCGCGATCGAATAGAACTCGCCCTGAGACTCCTCCCCGCGCAGGATACAGGACGGGTATTTCCAGGTGATCGCAGAGCCAGTCTCGACCTGCGTCCACATCACCTTCGCCCGCGCCTCGCGGCAATCGGCACGCTTGGTCACGAAATTGTAGATCCCGCCCTTGCCATTCTCATCGCCCGGATACCAGTTCTGGACGGTCGAATATTTTACTTCGGCATCTTCCAGCACGACGATTTCCACCACCGCCGCATGCAACTGATGCGTGTCGCGCTTGGGCGCGGTGCAGCCTTCCAGATAGCTGACATGGCTGCCTTTTTCGGCCACGATCAGCGTGCGCTCGAACTGGCCGGTATTTTCGGCATTGATGCGGAAATAGGTCGACAGCTCCATCGGGCATTTCACGCCCG
>JAFIEL010000028.1 GCA_020832585.1 Natronohydrobacter sp.
CCAGACGCTCTTCCAGAATCGCCACGGTCTTGATCACGTCAAACCCCTGCCGCGCGCAGGACGGGCAGGAAATGATATTGACGCCTCGGTGCCGCAGCCCCAGCGATTTCAGGATTTCATAGCCGATCTTCACTTCTTCGACCGGATCAGCGGACAGAGACACCCGGATCGTGTCCCCAATCCCCATCCATAGCAGGTTGCCCAGACCAATGGCGGATCGCACTGTGCCGGAAATCATGCCCCCGGCTTCGGTAATGCCCAGATGGATCGGCGCATCGGTCGCCTCCGCAAGCCCCATATAGGCCGCAGAGGCCAGAAACACATCCGACGCCTTCACGCTGATCTTGAATTCATGGAAATCATTGTCCTGCAGGATGCGGATATGATCCAGACCGCTCTCGATCATCGCATCCGGGCAGGGCTCGCCATATTTCTCCAGCAGGTGCTTTTCCAGCGACCCGGCATTGACACCGATCCGGATCGAACAGCCATGATCGCGCGCGGCCTTGATCACCTCGCGCACGCGGCTGGCATCCCCGATATTGCCCGGATTGATCCGCAAACAGGCCGCACCCGCTTCCGCCGCTTCGATGGCGCGTTTGTAATGGAAATGAATATCCGCGACGATCGGAACCGGGCTTTCGCGCACCACCTCGCGCAGCGCGCGGCTGGCATCGGTGTCAGGCACGGAAACCCGCACGATATCCGCCCCCGCTTCTGCGCAGGCCAGAACCTGCCGGATCGTTGCCGGCGCGTCCCCGGAATCGGTGTTGGTCATGGTCTGCACGCTGATCGGTGCGCCGCCCCCCACAGGGACAGACCCCACCATGATCTGACGAGACTTGCGCCGGTCGATGTTGCGCCAAGGGCGGATATGGTTGTGATCCATGTGTCAAAGATCCATTCAAACTGTCGCGCCAAGGTTACGCCAATCGCCCCGGTGCAGCAATGGCCCCTCCACCCCCAGAAGGAAGAAAAGGCCCGGGCTGATGCCACGGGCCAGAAAAGGACTACACTCAGAGCCTAGCAGAATTCCGACCACCACGCGCTACATTTCCACCCCAGTCACCTGAACGTGACAGAACCGTAACAAACGCTCTCAGTTGTCAGCCTGCGCCACTGCTATGAACTCGCGCAGCGCCTGATCCCCGTCAAGATCAGCCAGCGCAAACCGCTCGGTCACGGCGTCAGGCGACAGGGCGATCTGATCGACCACCTGCGCTCCTGGCGCGGTCGGGCCGAAAGCCTGACCATCAACGATCATGTAAACCGAACCGGAATTGCCCGCACGCAGCGTTGCAGGGGCTTCGGACTGCGGCACAGTGTAGCGTTCGCCCGCATCCAGCACTTTTTCGAACAGCGTCGTACCATCGGCCGAACGCACCCGAATCCAGCTTGGCCGCACAGCCAGAATCTCGACCGTCGGCGGCCCGTCCTGCGTTACGCGAACCGTTTCAGGTGTCGTGATCTGTCCTTCAGCTTCTAGCAGGGCCAGATCAATCGCTGCACGCATGGTGCCGCTGTCTTCGTCGCTGTCAGAACCACGCGGGTTGATCGCCGCAATCGGTCCGTCACGCGAGACCACGATTGGCGAATCCAGTGCCTCTGGGCGGTAATTGCGCACAACGCCCTGAGCGGCGACCGGCGGTGTGGCCGCGTCTGACGGCAACCGCAGCGCGGGTTCCTCGACGACAGTCATACGCGGGGCCGCGCCCGACAGCACCGGGTCCAGATCGGCCAGCACTTCAGGCGACTGATCTGCCGGGGCCAGATTGACCCGCTGCAATTCGCGCAGCACAGTCCAACCGCCAAAGGTGACGCCGACAATCAGAAACACCATCACCGCAACCGACCCGATGGCAACCGGGTCCAGCCTGTGCCAGAACGGATCGGGTTCCGCCGCCATCTTGGTGCGCGACAGCAACCCTTGCGAGAAATCGCGCGCCACGACCGGCTGGCTGGAAATCTTGTTGCCGGAACTGCCACGACTCAGTTCCGTTGTGACCGCGAAGCCGGTTTCAGCGCAGAATTTCGCATAGGACCAATCCGGGTCCATGCCGAGATAGCGCGCATAGGATCGCACATAGCCCGCGACGAAACTCGCGGCCTCGAATGCCGACAGATCACCGGCTTCGATTGCTGCTATATATGTTGCGCGAATATGCAATTCGCGTTGCACATCCAGAAGCGACTTGCCCAAAGTCGCCCGCTCGCCGCGCATCAGGTCTCCAAGACGAACCTCGAAATCGTCAAAACCAACCGCAGTCTCGCTGTTTGGATATGCTTCATCTGATCTGGGCTTACCGCCAAACCACTTCATTGCCCGCCCTTTACCGCCTTGTATGTACGTCTGCACTCGACTCACCAGGCGCGCTGGCTTCTTTGACCAGTGTCGCCTGCAGTCAGACTATAAGAGTTTCACAGCGATTTGAAGCTTTATCGAGACTCAGGCAGAAATTTCGGCGCGATTCAGCGCACAATGCGCCCAAAGCCCATCCATTGCGCGCACAAGATCATCGATCATGCGCGGCGTGTGCACAGGCGAAGGCGTGAAGCGCAAGCGCTCCGTGCCACGCGGCACAGTCGGGAAGTTGATCGGCTGGGCATAAATCCCGTATCGCGCGAGCAACATGTCCGAAATCGCCTTGCAATGCACCGGATCGCCGACATGCACCGGCACGATATGGCTGCCATGATCGATGATCGGCATGCCAAGCCCGCGCAGGCGCATCTTCAGGATGCGCGCATTTTCCTGCTGCTTGTCGCGCAGGTGCTGGGCTGACTTGAGAAACTCCACCGACGCTTCTGCACCGGCCACCACCGCGGGCGGTAGCGAGGTCGAGAAAATGAACCCCGGCGCATAAGACCGCACCGCGTCGCACATCTTGGCCGAAGCTGCGATATAGCCGCCCTGCACACCATATGCCTTTGCCAGCGTGCCATTGATGATGTCGATCCGCCCCATCAACCCGTCACGCTCGGCCACCCCGGCCCCGCGCGGGCCGTACATGCCAACAGCGTGCACTTCGTCGATATAGGTCAGCGCGCCGAATTCATCCGCCAGATCGCAGATCGCCGCTATAGGCCCGAAATCGCCATCCATGGAATAGATCGATTCGAAGGCGATCAGCTTGGGCGCAGCAGGGTCATCCGCCGCCAGCAATTCGCGCAGATGCGCGACATCATTATGCCGGAAAATCCGCTTCGCGCCACCATTGCGCCGCACCCCTTCGATCATCGACGCATGGTTCAGCGCGTCCGAATAGATGATCAGCCCCGGAAACAGCTTCGGCAGGGTCGAAAGCGTGGCATCATTGGCGATATAGGCCGAGGTAAAGACCAGAGCCGCCTCTTTCTGGTGCAGATCGGCAAGCGAGGCTTCCAGCCGCTTGTGAAAGACCGTGGTGCCGGAAATGTTGCGCGTGCCGCCAGAACCAGCGCCAGTGGCATCTAGCGCTTCATGCATCGCATCGAGAACGACCTTCTGCTGGCCCATGCCCAGATAGTCATTGCCGCACCAGACGACGATATCCTGCTTGCTGCCATCCGGGCGCGTCCAGACTGCGTGGGGGAAAAAACCCTTGCGCCGCTCGATATCGATAAATGTGCGGTAACGACCTTCTTCGTGAAGACGATTCAGGGCCGTGTCGAGCGCTGCAGAGTAGTCCAAGGTTGTCTCCCTCGCGTATCAGCTAGGTATATTCGCATCTGTCTATCTTCCTTCACTTCGAAAAGCAAAAGAAAGAGTCCGTATCACGTCTCTGGCGTTTTTATAGACGCCTGTACACTTAGACAAATGACTTAGATCAATTCCAGATCAGTTTCGACAATCCAGGCCAGACGCGACGCTGTGTCGCGAATCATATCGTCGCCCGAACACGGATCACATGGTGAAGCGACACGCAGCGGCGACACCATCGCGTGCCCTATCGCGGCGCGACCTCCAGAACGATCTGGCAATCTGGTCCGCCATTGCGCGCTGCATTGCACGCGTCGAGTGCGGCATCGCGCGCAGTCCCGATATCGGGCAGCCCGGAAATGGCACTGGCCGAATCCACCGGCATGCCTGCGCGCAGAAATCCTTCGTTCGGCGCAACCGCCAGCGCGGCAAAACCGCTGCCTTCGGGGATGAAGATGGACAGCGCCTCCCGGTTCTGCCCGACAAGCCGCAGCGTCATCAATTCGTCCTCGGACAGAAAACCATGGGTCACGACAGTCACCTCGACCCCGTCAAGCTGGTATCGCTCGGCGCCCGATTGCTGCGCCAGCACTGCAGGCGCAAAACCCAGCACCACCACCCCGGCCAGCACACTCTTTACACGTCCCATCTTTCCCCTCGCGAGAATCACTTTCCGTTGCACCGGACTATAGCCTCTGCGTCAGGTCTGGACAGCCCCGGACGCTCTGATACCTTCGCGCCAAACACGAACAAACCGGAGGCCCCGAGATGAGCACAGCCCTTACCCCCGTTCTGGACCGGATCGACCAGGACTTGCCGCAGGCCCTCGACCGCCTCTCGGACCTGCTGCGCATACCGTCCATTTCCACCGACCCAGCGCACAAGGCCGATGTGGCGCAAGCTGCCGACTGGCTGGTGGATGACCTGAAAACGCTGGGGTTTGACGCCCGCAAGGATGAAACGCCCGGTCATCCGATGGTCGTGGCAAAGGGCGGCGCAGACGCAGGTCCGCATCTGCTGTTCTATGGTCATTATGACGTGCAGCCCGTCGATCCGCTGGATCTGTGGCACAGCGACCCGTTCGAACCACAGATCGAGGACACGCCCAACGGAAAAGTGATCCGCGCGCGGGGCGCATCCGATGACAAGGGCCAGCTCATGACCTTTGTCGAAGCCTGCCGCGCATGGATGGCCGTGCATGGATCGCTGCCGGTGAAACTGACCTTCTGCCTGGAAGGCGAGGAAGAAAGCGGCTCGCCTTCGCTTGTGCCTTATCTGAAAGCCAATGCCGAGGCGCTCAAGGCCGATATCGCGCTGATCTGCGACACGGGCCTCTTTGACGCGCAGACCCCCGGCATCACCACCATGTTGCGCGGGCTGATGGGCGATGAGATCATCATCCACGGCCCCGCCCGCGACCTGCATTCGGGCAGTTTCGGGGGCGCGGCCATGAACCCCGCGCGCGTTCTGGCCCGCGTTCTGGCCGGATTGCATGACGATCAGGGTCGCGTCACCCTGCCCGGCTTCTACGAGGACGTGCCAGAGATTTCCGACGATCTGCGCGCGCAATGGGAGGGGCTAGGCTTTGATGCGGAAGCCTTCCTTGGCGCGGTCGGGTTGCAGCACCCCGCAGGCGAGGCCGGGCGCAGCGCGCTGGAAATGATCTGGGCGCGCCCGACTTGCGAGATCAACGGCATGATCTCGGGCTATACCGGCGCGGGTTTCAAGACCGTGCTGCCCGCCCGCGCCTCGGCCAAGGTCAGCTTCCGACTGGTGGGGGGGCAGGATCCCCACAAGATCCGCGCGGCCTTCCGCGCGTATGTTACGTCGAAAATCCCTGCCGATTGCCGCGTCGAATTCATCGCGCATGGGGCCTCGCCCGCCTCGGTCATGGAAACCAGCCACCCGGCATTCGAAGCCGCCCGTCAGGCGCTGTCGGACGAATGGCCAAAACCGGCGGCTTTTGTGGGCGCAGGCGGGTCAATCCCGATTGCCGGTTATTTCAAGACCATCCTCGGGATGGATTCCATGCTGATCGGCTTTGCCAAGGATGATGACCAGATACACTCGCCAAATGAAAAGTATGATCTGGACAGTTTCCATCGTGGCATCCGGTCTTGGGCGCGCATAATCGACGCAGTATCAAGGACTTGAAGCGCGTGCTTGAAGACCTGCCGCAGGTTGCGCAAAACCCGCTTGATGTTGCGTTTGTGCAAGATCCCTATTCAGCCTATGACCAGTGGCGCGCCCTCGGGCCACTGGTTCACTGGCAGGATTACGCCCTGCCCTGCGCGATCAGTTATGCCGCTGCCAATGCGATCTTGCGCGACCGCCGCTTCGGGCGCGTGCCGCTGACACCTGTCGCACAGCCCGACCACCTCGCCCCCTTCTATGACATCGAAGCCCATTCGATGCTGGAACTCGAACCCCCGCGACACACACGCCTGCGCAACCTGGTGCTGCGCGCCTTCACCTCGCGCCGCATCAACGAGCTGGCGCCCGAAATCGAAATCCTTTGCAGCCAACTGATCGCGAAACTGCCCGATGGCCCGTTCGACCTGATCACCGACTACGCCCAACCGCTGCCCGTAATCATCATCGCGCGACTTCTGGGTGTGCCTGACAGCATGGCCCCGGACCTGCTGCGCTGGTCCAACGCGATGGTCGGCATGTATCAGGCCGGACGCACCCGCGCGGATGAAGAGCGCGCCGTCGCGGCAAGCCGCGATTTCGTGACCTTCCTGCGCGGTTATATCGACAGCCGCCGCGCCGATCCGCGCGATGATCTGATCACCCATCTGATCGCTGCGGAACAAGATGGCGAGATGCTCAGCACCGACGAGATGATCTCAACCTGCATCCTGCTGCTGAATGCAGGCCATGAGGCGACGGTCCACAGCCTCGGCAACGCGGTCAAGACCCTGATCGAGACCGGGCATTACGGCCAGACACCCGTCACCGATACGCTGGTCGAGGAATGTCTGCGCTTCGATCCGGCGCTGCATCTTTTCACCCGCTGGGCCTATGAGGACATTGACGTGATGGGCCGCACCATCCCCAAGGGCGCGCAGATCGCCTGCCTTCTGGGTGCGGCCAATCGTTGCCCGAAACACTGGGACGCGCCCGAACGCTTCGACCCGGCCCGAATTGAAAAACCGCATCTGGCTTTCGGGGCAGGACTGCATTTCTGCCTTGGTGCGCCGCTCGCGCGGCTGGAATTGCGCCTTGCACTCGATGCGCTCACCCGCGCCCTGCCCCGGCTGCATCTGACCGAACCGGCAGTCTACGCCGATATCTACCATTTCCACGGACTTTCGCGCCTGATGGTTGATCGCGCGTGACCCCTTTCCCTTGCACCTCGCGCGGATATGTTTCACATCAGGCACAACACGTTTTGACAGGCGGGACGACAGCAACATGACGGCACAAGACAAACCCACCGAAGAAATCTCGGTTCGCGACGTTTTCGGGATCGATTCTGAAATGAAGGTGAAAGCCTTTGCCGAAGCGACCGACCGCGTGCCCGCCATCGACCCCACCTATAAATTCGACCCCGACACCACGCTCGCGATTCTGGCAGGCTTTGCGTATAATCGCCGCGTCATGATCCAGGGCTATCACGGCACCGGGAAATCGACCCATATCGAACAGGTGGCCGCGCGGCTGAACTGGCCCTCGGTGCGGGTGAACCTCGACAGCCATATCTCGCGGATCGACATGATCGGCAAGGATGCGATCAAGCTGCGTGACGGGGTGCAGGTCACTGAATTTCAGGAAGGCATCCTGCCCTGGGCGCTGCGCAACCCTGTGGCGATCGTGTTCGACGAATATGATGCAGGCCGCCCCGATGTGATGTTCGTCATCCAGCGCGTGCTGGAACATGACGGCAAGCTGACGCTTCTGGACCAGAACGAAATCATCACCCCGCACCCGTCCTTCCGTCTGTTCGCCACCGCCAATACTGTTGGCCTCGGCGACACGACGGGCCTCTATCATGGGGTGCAGCAGATCAACCAGGCGCAGATGGACCGCTGGTCGCTGGTCGCCACGCTGAATTACCTCAGCCACGATGCCGAAGCCGCCATCGTGCTGGCCAAGAACCCGGCCTATAACACCGCCAAGGGGCGTCAGGAAATCAGCCAGATGGTGACTGTGGCCGATCTGACGCGCACGGCCTTCATGAATGGCGATCTGTCCACGGTCATGAGCCCCCGGACCGTCATCAACTGGGCAGAGAATGCGCGTATCTTCCGCTCCATCGGCTATGCGTTTCGGCTGTCCTTCCTGAACAAATGCGACGAGCTGGAGCGCCAGACCGTGGCCGAGTTCTACCAGCGTTGCTTTGATGAGGAATTGCCGGAATCGGCGGTCAGCACCAGTCTGGGCTGACCGCCCAACACGCCCTGTTCAGGCAGGGCGACGCTGCCCGGAAAACGCCAGATACAGACCTGCCGAGAGCAGCAGGATATGAAACTGGTTGAACAGCAGCAGATCAAGCGGCGGGGCCCAATAGGCCACGATCAACACACCCATGATGATCAGCGCCGTTCCGGCCCCTGCCAGCCGTGTCAGCACATCTCCTGCGCGGTTGCGCAACACCCCGCTCGCGACCAGCAGCGCCGCCATGGACAACTCGCCAATCGCCGCCAGCGCCCAGAGCGCCAACGGCAGACCGAAACCCGCCGCCGCATCGGCAGATAGCGGGAATTTGTCGAGCCCGTATTGCAGCAGAACCAGCACAAGTGGCAGGCGCAGAAACCAGTCCGCATGGGCGGCCCTTGGCAAGCTGCGGGTCGCGCGGTCGATAAAGTCAGTCACATTCGCCATGGTCTAATCTCCTGAAGCTGATGTCATTGACCGGGATTCGCGTCCAATCTGCGCATGGATCACAAGGCGCCGATCACAACCGGGTCACAAGAATGTCGGCGCGCACAGGCAACAAGGGCCAGAAGATGCACCCTTTCTGCACTGAACGCCCAAAACTACGCCCGCACACGGCAATACACCTTAACAAGGCTTTACTTTGAATCTGATCCGCAACACTCTTGGTTCATAGACCAAAAGCAGGGGTGATGGTGCGCGACTGGATCAAGAACGCCCTGACCGGCACTGCGGCAGGTCAGCGCCTTAACCACACTCTCGATGTCCTGTCGCTCTTGCGCGTGCCGACATACAATCCCGAACAGGCTTCGGCCCGTGCCAATCACCTTATTGCCCGCAAACTGATTTGTGGTCTGTGCCCCCCGCGCGGGCAGTTCATGGATGTGGGCGCGCATATCGGTTCGGTCTTTGACGCTGTGCATCGCGCTGATGCCAGCATCGCGGTCACAGCCGTCGAAGCCGACCCGCAAAAGGCCGAAGCCCTGCGCAAGCGCTATCCCTATGCCACGATCCTGCCCTTCGCTCTGGGCGAGAGCACAGGGACCACAGAGTTTCACTGCTATGACGATCTCAGTGGGTACAATTCCCTGATCCAGCGCCCGGATGCTGTGGCGTCACGCCGCATCGAGGTCCAGGTTGCGCGGCTGGACGATCTGTTTTCGGGCGACAGGCTGGATCTGGTGAAGATCGATGTCGAGGGCGCGGAACTCGGCGTTCTGCGCGGCGCAGAGCAGGTCATCGCGCGCACCCGCCCGGTGATCATGTTTGAAAGCGTGGGCCGGCAGGTCAATACTATGGGCTATGACCCCGGCATGATCTGGGACTGGTTTGCGGCGCGGGACTATCTGGTGTCGACACCTGATCGTGTAGCGCATGACGCCCAACCGCTTGGACGCGAAAGCTTCCTTGACGGTCACGATTACCCGTTCCGAACGCATGATTATTTCGCGATCCCGCAGGAAAGGCGCATCCCGGTGCGTGATCGTGCGCGAGATCTGCTGAGGATCAGGCCGGACTGACCTCCGACCCGTATAAGCACTTTGCCTCGCACGCGCCGACTGTCAGGGGCGGATGCAAAAGGTGCCGCGCCCTCGCGGCACCTTCTGTCATGTCGCGATCTGCCCGGCCTCAGCCTTTGCGCGCCGCAAGGGTCGCGCGGGTCCACCAGTCCAGCTCGTCCAGCATCGCATCCGCTGACCCACCGATTGACCCCTCGATGGCCTCAATGGGTTTCGGATCGCCGCCCAGAGGATGCACCGAGAAGAAATCCCCGCCCCCGATATGCACCGCCGACCGCGTGGACGCCATCTGCAACTCGATCCCGATGGTGCGCAAATGCTCTGCCGCACGCGTGCCCCCGACAGAGCCGTAGCTGACGATCCCGAATGCCTTGCGGTTCCACTCCACATAGGCTTGATCCAGCGCATTTTTCAGCGCCCCGGTGATCGAGCGGTTGTATTCGGGGGTCACGAAGATGAACCCGTCAAAACGTCCAATTGTTTCCTGCCATTTGCGCGCGGCGGCATCTTCTGACGGAACCCAGGCATTTGACGCAACTTCATTGAAGAGCGGCAGATCGAAGGCTTTCAGATCGATCAGTTCAACTTCCCAATCGCCACGGGCCTTCGCCCGTTCAACGATCCACTGGGCAGGTTTCTCGCCAAAGCGCGAGTCGCGGGTCGTGCCAAGAATGACAGCAATGCGCGGTGTCGTGGACATGGATAACTCCTGTTTGTGTTCCGCGCTGTATCTGGCGTGCAGACCGGACCTTGCAAAGCTCCGTGACCGCACATCGACTGTGCGAAAATCGCTCTCCCGCGCTCAGCCGCTTTCCATCGGCGCAGGGCTGGTCTATCTCTGGGGCAAGCATCAGGGACACGCGCCGCGCATGACAAGATCCGACAACCCCGCCGACCCGTTCAAGAAGGCCCTGTCCGAGGCCACCCGCACTCTGGCCGATGCGCCCGATCTGACCGTGACCTATTCGGTTGATCCACCGGGGCTGAGTGGTGATGCGATGCGCCTGCCGCAAGTCACGCGCCGCCTGACCCGCGACGAGGTGCTTCTGGCACGCGGCACGGCCGACACGCTGGCACTGCGCCGCCGCTTCCATGACGCGACCTGCCACGCCAGATACATGCCGCAAGGACAGATGGCGCGCGATCTCTATCAGGCGATGGAAGAAGCGCGCTGCGAAGCCGTCGGCGCGCGCCATATGCCCGGCACAGCCAAGAATATCGATGCCCGTATCGGCCATGAAGCCGCGCGCAAGGGCTATGCGCAGATCCGCGACCGGCAGGACGCGCCGCTCTCGGTTGCGGCCAGCTACATGATCCGGCAGATGGCCACAGGGCGCGATCTGCCCGCAGGGGCCGATCATGTGCTCGATCTGTGGCGCGGCTTCATCGAGGAACGCGCAGGCGAAACGCTGGAAAATCTTGACGCGGTGCTGGCCGACCAAGGGGCTTTCGCGAAATTCGCCCGGCAGATGATCGCGGATCTGGGCTATGGCGACCAGTTGGGCGATGACCCGGATGATCAGGGCGACGAGGATGAGGGCACCGAGGACGACAGCGAAGACCAGCCCGACGAGCCGGAAAACCCCGACAGTCAGGGACAGGACGAAAGCTCGGATGACGAAATGTCCGACGAAGACAGCCCCGCGCAGGACGCGTCACAGGCCGATATGGCCTATGACGAGGACGCCGACGAGGACATGTCCGACGAGACCCAGATGCCCGAGGCCGAAGCCCCGCGCGACCCTCCGCCCCCGCCCCCCCATTCCGAGGCCAGCGCCGAATACAAGGTCTTTGCCACCAGTTTCGACGAGGAAGTGCGCGCCGAGGATCTGGCCGAACCGGCCGAACTCGAACGCCTGCGCGCCTATCTCGATCAGCAGTTGGAGCCGCTGAAGGGCGCAGTGTCACGACTGGCCAATAAACTGCAACGCCGCCTGCAAGCACAGCAGAACCGCTCCTGGCTCTTCGATCTGGAAGAAGGCATCCTTGACGCGGGCCGCCTTGCGCGCGTCGTGGCCAATCCCACGACGCCCCTCAGCTTCAAGCAGGAAAAAGACACCGAGTTTCGCGATACGGTCGTGACGCTTCTCCTGGACAATTCCGGCTCGATGCGCGGTCGCCCCATTTCCATCGCCGCGATCTGTGCCGATGTTCTGGCCCGCACGCTGGAACGCTGCAACGTCAAGGTCGAAATCCTGGGCTTCACCACCCGCGCCTGGAAAGGCGGCCAATCGCGCGAACGCTGGCTGGCCGAGGGGCGCAGCGCGCAGCCCGGACGGCTGAACGATCTGCGCCATATCATCTACAAACAGGCCGATGCGCCCTGGCGGCGGGTGCGGCCCAATCTGGGCCTGATGATGAAAGAGGGCCTGCTGAAAGAGAATATCGACGGCGAGGCACTGGAATGGGCGCATCGGCGCATGGTGGCCCGGCCAGAGGCCCGCAAGATCCTCATGGTGATTTCGGACGGGGCACCGGTCGATGATTCGACCCTATCAGTCAATTCCGCCAATTTTCTGGAAAAGCATCTGCGCGATGTGATCGCAATGGTCGAGCGCCGCAAGGCTGTGGAATTGCTGGCCATCGGGATCGGCCATGACGTGACGCGCTATTACGAACGCGCCGTCACGATCACCGATGTCGAACAACTCGCGGGCGCGATGACCGAACAACTCGCGGCCCTGTTCGACAAGGACCCGCGCGCAAGAGCGCGCTTCATGGGGATCAAACGCGCGAAGTAAGCGCCAGCCGAAAACCGCTCTGGATGCTGCCACACAGGCCGTGGCAGCATCCCGCATAAAGCGGTCCGGCGACAGGCCGTCGCGGGCTATCTCTCCTCTGCCAGCCCCTCCAGCAAGCCGCGCCACTGTGTCAAGGCGCCGGAACCGATGCGGCCTGGCCCTGCATCCAGCATTCTGTGGCGCATACGCTCGGCAAGCTGGATGCGCCAGTCATCGCGCAACGTGATCCCTTCGGCTTCGGCCCATGCCAATGCCTGCGCCACAAAGGGCCGCCCCGCAACAAGCGTATCGGCGAACAGCCGCTCCGGCCTGCGCTCGATCCGGTCAAGCTGCACTGCAAGGTCAGCCGCGACAAACAGATCTTCAACCGTGCTGTCCTGCAGACCCGTGATCGCCTTGAGCATTTGCAGCTCCGTGCGTCCCGCCAAGGCAGTTGCCAGCCTGCGCCCTTCGGTCGAATCGTCGAGCACAAGTTTCGGCGCGCGCGCCTGGGTCTCACTCAGCAACCGCGCCATGACCGGCATGACCTCGGCCCCGCAGGCGGGCGCAAACACCATGTCACGCTGTGGCACAAACTGGCCTGCGGCAATGCTCAGGGTCTTGATCACACTCAGATAGGTCTGCTCGACGCGGCTTTGCACCAGCACGGGCTGCGCGCCCCCCATGCTGACCTCGGCCACAGCCAGATTGAGCGCGGCGCGCACCGCAAACCCCGCACCGCGCTGGCTGTCGCTACCCTCGGCCTCCAGCAGATCGCCGCTGACACGGGTGGACCCGTCACGGCCGACAAACACCTTGCGCGCCCGCGCCAGTCGGTCAGCATCGACCAGAAAGGGCGAATGGGTCGTGTAGAGGATCTGGTTCTTCAGCGCGAGACCCTCGAAAAACGCCGACAGGTCGCGCTGCGCCAGAGGATGCAGCGAATGGCCCGGCTCATCCAGCAGCAGCACGCAATTGTCATGCGCGCCCTCTGCTTCATGCAGAAAGACCAGAAAGAAACTCAGGAACCATTGCAGCCCGGTCGAGCGGTGCTCAAGCTCCACTTCCTGCGGACGGCGGGCATCTGCCACCCAGATGCGGAAATGGTTGCCATCGGCCTCGAACCGGAACCGGTAATCACCCTGTTTCCACCAATCCGCAAAGCGCGCGGTCAGCTTGGTGCCCGCCGATTGCAGCAGGATCGAGCGCGTGCGCTTGGCCTCTGCGATCCGCGCGAGAACCGCCGCGTCAGGCTGCGGCTCCTCGGCGCGCGCCCGGTGCCACAGGCTGCGCATCAACCCGACCTTGCCCGTCTCGGCGATCATGCGGGCCTCGGCCTCGTCGCGGATGTCGCGGAAATCGCGGCCCAGTTCCAGAATTTCCTGCGCCTTGACGCCCACAAAATCGAAAAGCACGCGCAATGTCCGGGCTTTCGCGCTTTCCTTCGCGCCAAGATCCGCCCGGTCCATGTTGTCCACGACATGCGGCAGGTAGATCTCGGAATCCAGATTGCCGTAATTCGAATAATAGACAAAGCGCGGCAGACAGGAAATCACCGCACGGCGGATGTCGTCGCGCGCCGCAGGGTCCGGCGCGATCATGGCGGCCATCTGCTGACCCAGCGTTTTCTGCAGATTGCGCAAAAGCGGGATCACCTGACTTGTCGCGGGCGGGTCTTCAGGGATCAGCCCGGCCACGCAATTTCGCGCCAGCCGCAGGTCATTTCCCGTGACATTCCCGGACGCGTCCAGTTCCTCCAGCAAATTACCCACCAGCTTGCAGGCCGCATCCTGCAACGGATCCCCCTCCATACCGGCCAGATCGCTGCGCGCGTGCCGCAAGGCGGTCAGGGCCGTTGCAACAAATCCATCCTGATCCAGCCGGTAATCAGGAAAGGCGATCCGGTAATTGCCATCATAGAGCCGCGCCACAGACACCCGCTGCGCCTGAGCCAGCGGGATCTTGGCAAGCTCCGCCAGCCGCGCCGCATCGCGGCCCGTGTCAAACTCGGCAGTGATGAACTGGAACTGCTCGGGGGCATTGCGGATCGTGGAAAACAACGCCTTGGGATAATCCGATGTCGGCTGCAACGCCCCCTCGCTTGCCGGGTTCAGTTTCCACAAGGGCAGCAGCAGGTTTGTCTTGCCGGATTCGTTGACACCGATCAGCGCTGTGACGGTGTCCGCCTCCAGCCAGCCCGAATCCATGACAGAGCGGAAATTGCTGACCCGGTAGCGCAACAATCTGAAACCCACGCGGGGGGGCGGCATGGCAGCATCCGTGGCAATGGTGAAGTCGGTTTCGTGACGCATGGCAAGGTCTCCTTGTCAGAATTCAGGGATCAGTTTCAGGTCATCCAGCAGATCAGGGTCGATCTGCTGGACTGCGGGGATGGCCGTGTCGGCGCGCAGGGTTGCGCCCAGTTCAACCGCAAGGATCACCGCGATAAGCAGGGCAATGGCAGTCTGGCCCAGCCGCCAGCGCTCCGCCGTTTCGCCCAGGGTTTTCGGGATGGCATAGGCCAGCCTGCGCACCGAGCGGCGTCTGGCGGCCATCACTGCCTCCGCGCGCGCCCCGACGGCCCGGAAAGGCGCTGTCAGATGTGACAGGAACACAGCCGGGCCAATGCGCTGCGCATGGGCATGGACCGCCACACCAACGCCCACAACAACACCCAGAAGCACAGGCCAAAGCGCGCCCGGCGCGGCCTCGCTGACCGGTATGGCCAGCGACCGGGCCAGCAGGGGCCATGTCAGCGGCAAGCTCACCGACGCAGCGCCCAGTGCCAGAAACGGCAGCAGAATGGCCTCCGGCGTGGTCTGTTCCGGCGCTTTCGGCGGGCTGCGCCAGATCAGCGCGACATAGCGCGCCATCAGCAATGTCGTTGCCACCCCCGACAGGGTCAGCACCACGACAAGCCAGGGCAACCAGACCGCAGAGCCCGCCGCCAGCGCGGTTTTCAGCGCCTCTTTGCCCAGCGCCCCGGAACTGGCAGGCAACCCGGCCAGCACGAATGCGGGCACAAGCAGCGCAAAGGTGACAGCCACCCTGCCAGGCGCGCCGCCCTGCGCCGCGAAAGCGCCCGTGCCCAGAAACAGCGCGCCCTTTGCCAATCCGTGATGCGCCGCAAGGAACACCATGACCGGCATGATCAGCGCCCATGCCTCTGGCACCAGCAACCCCGCGCCCAGTCCAAGCGCCACAATACCCATCTGACTGACGCTCGAGAACCCGAGAACCGCCTTGGGATTGCCCTGCTGCACCCCCAGCAGAAGGGCCGCAAAGATCGTGACCATGCCCGCCGCCATCAGCATGGTGCCGTGATCGCCATAGGCCAGACTGCCCAGAGGCAGCACCGCCATCATGCCAAACAGCCCCGCCTTGATCATCGCGCCCGACAACACGGCACTGGCCGGGACAGGTGCTGCCCCATGCGCAGGCGGCAGCCAGAAATGCAGCGGCATGACGCCCAGCTTCACCCCGAACCCGAGGATCAGAAGCGCCACCGCCATGTCAGACGGCACCGCGCCGCGCAGATCGGCCAGCAGGAAAGACCCCGCCTGCGCCGCGGCCAGTGCGAGGCCCGCAAACAATGCCAACTCGCCCAGCACGACAAACCCGATATAAAGCCGCGCCGCCCCCTGCGCCTGTGGGTCGCGGCTGTGCAGCACCAGCCCGTAAGAGGCAAAACTCATCAACGCGAAGAACGCGTAGAAACTCAGCGCGTCCTGTGCCAGCAGCAGGCCCAGATTGCCCGCCTGCGCCATCGCGAACATGACCCCGAAACTTGTGGCGCGCGGATCATGGCGCATCCAGTGCCGCGCAGTGGTGCCCGCGGCGCACCACAACAGGCCGGTGAAGATCACGAACAGCCGCGACACCTCATCCAGCCCCAGCGTCAGGCCAAGGATCAGCCACCCGGCCTGCGCGTTCAGTGGCACCTCTGCCAGCAATGCCAGTGCCAGCGCAGGCAGGGGCGCAAAGGGCATCATGCGCCAGACCAAAGCGCGTGTCTGCGGCCAGATCAGCGCTGCGGCCAGAACCAGAGGCAGACCGACTGCACTCAGAAACGGAACAAGGGTCATGGGCTTACTCCAGATACTCGATGTCGACGATGAAGCGCGTCCATTCCAGCGGACTGAAGGGCGCATTGGCAAAGCCACCCGCGACCAGCACCAGCACCGCCGTCGTGACAGGAGGGGCGGCCAGCATCCAGCCGATGCGCGGACGCGCGGGCGCGCCCGCATCCGCTGCCCCATCGCGGAACCATGCGCGGTGCAGCATGGGCAGGAAATAGACCGCATTCAGCAGGCTGGACCCCAGCAGCAGGGCGATCACCCAGCCCTGCCCCGCCTCCAGCCCGCCTTGGGCCAGATACCATTTGCTGACAAATCCGGCCAGGGGCGGCAGCCCGATCATGCCCAGCGCGGCCAGACTGAAGGCCAGCATCGTGCCCGGCATGGCACGCCCCACCCCATCCATCTGGCTGACCTTCTTCACCCCCAGCCCCTCGGCCAGATTGCCTGCGGCCATGAACATGGTGATCTTCATCAGCCCCTGATGGATCAGATGCGCAAGCGCGCCCACAGCGGCAATCGGGCTGGCCAGTGCCACGCCCAGCGTGATGTAGCTGACCTGACTGACCGTCGAATAGGCCAGCCGCTTCTTGATATCATCCTGCGTGATCGCCTTGAGCGAGCCATAGATGATCGTCACCCCCGCCAGCGCGGCCAGCGGCGCGGTCATGCCAAGCGCCTGCGCAGTCTCGATCCCGAAGACCTCATAGACCACGCGCATGATCCCGAAGGCACCAGCCTTGACCACGGCAACCGCGTGCAACAGGGCCGAAACCGGCGCAGGGGCGACCATGGCGATCGGCAGCCAGGCATGCAGCGGGAACAGCGCGGCCTTGACCCCCAAGGCCCCGATCAGCACCACAAACAGCAGTTGCGCGGCCAGCGGGTTTTGCGCCGCCGCATCGGTCAGCACGCCACCGGGCACGAAATCGGTCGTGCCTGCCAGCACCCACAGGCCCAGCGTGCCCAAGAGCAGCACCAGCCCGCCCGCCAGCGTGTAGATCAGATAGGTGCGGCCCGCGCGCAGCGCCTCGGCATTGCCGCAATGAATGACCAGCGGATAGGTCGCCAGTGTCAGTAACTCGTAAAACAGCAGGAATGTGAACAGGTTGCCCGACATTGCAATGCCCACAGTCGCCGCCACGCACAGGCTGAAGAAGCCAAAAAACCGCGCGCGATGGGGCCCATGCTCCAGATACCCCACGGAATAGACCGTAGTAATCAGCCACAGCACAGCCGACAGCGCGATGAACAGGATCGCAAGCGGATCGGCCTGCAGCTTGAACTCCAGCCCCGGCAGAACCTCGAAGCGCAGATCATAGATCACGCCCTGCGCGACCTTCAGGCTCAGCCATGCGACCAGCATCACCTTCAGCGCCGCCATGCCAAGGTTGATCGCCGTGCGCAAACGCGCGGCCCGCTCGGGCAAGGCAAACAGCACCGGCGAGGCCAGAAGCGAGGTCAACAGAATGAACAGCGGAAGCAGGGGCGCATCCATCATGGCGCAACTCCGAAAGGATAACCGATTTCAAGGAAACTCAGGATCGGGGCCGCCATCAGGCCAAGCCCGATCGCGGCAAAAGCCAGCGTCAAGGGGGCCGCATCCGCGAGCGCCCAGCCCTGATGCTCGCCAACTGGCGCGCGCACCCGGTCAAAGCGCAGGAAACCTGCGAAAACACGGCTGAAATAGGCCACCGACATCAACGTGCCCACCATCGTGACCACAACCCAGTGCCAGTAGCCCGACGCCATCGCCCCCTCCATCAGCGCCCATTTGCCAATGAATCCCAGCGAGGGCGGCAGCCCGATCAGGCTGATGGCGGCCAGCGCAAAGGTGAATTGCGCCAGTGTCGGGCGAATGGGCGAACGATCCAGATCGCGGATCACGTCATGGCCGATCTCGTCCTTGATGCGCCCGGCAGCCAGAAACATCGCAGCTTTCGCGACTCCATGCGCCAGGATCAGCAGCGCCGCCGCCTTCCAGCTCTCGGTCAGCCCCAACTCGCCCGCGCGGGCAAAGGCCACAAAGATCAGCCCGATCTGCGCCACAGTGGACCACGCGACCAAGAGTTTCAGCCGCTCGGCCCGCAGTGCCTGAATACCGCCCCAGATCACCGCGCCCGCGCCCATCATCCCCACCAGCGTCAGCAGGGCTTCGGACGGAAACGGCATGTATTGCGCCAGCCGCAGCACGATATAGAGCGCAGCCTTGACCACCAGCCCCGACAAGAGCGCACTGGCAGGCGCGGTGGCGTTGGCATGGGCGGCAGGCAGCCAGAAATGCAGCGGAAACAGCGCGGTTTTCAGCGCCAACCCCACGAACATCAGCGCCACTGCCGCGATCAATGCGCCCGTCGGTTCCGCATCCATCAGACCGGCGAAATCCAGCCGCCCCAGTTGCAGATAGACGAACCCCACGCCCATCAGGAACAAAAGCGCGCCGAGGATCGAGGCATACATGTATTCCAGCCCCGCCTGCACTGCCGCACGCGTACCGCTCAGCACTGTCAGCCCCACAGCGGCCAGCGCGATGACCTCGATCATCACATAGAGGTTGAAGATATCGGTGCTCAGATAGACCCCGTTGATCCCGGTCAGCAAAAGCAGCCAGAGCGGCCAGAAATACTGGCGCTGCCGTGACTGCCCGGCCCCCTTGAGCGCATCAAGCGCTGAAACGGAGACCAGAAGCCCGACCGCACTGGTCAGCGCCAGCATCGCGACACTCAGCCCGTCAGCGCGCAGGTCGATGCCCAATGGCGCGCCCCAGCCACCAAGCGGCAGGATCACCGCGCCCGACTGCCACACCTCGCGCGCCAGCCAGATCACCGCGCCAGTGGTCAGCGCCAGCGCGACAAGTCCGATCAGCGCAGCGGCGCGCGGCAAGAGAAAGGCCGCAATCGCGCCGAAGAGCGGCAGAAAGATCGCAAGCATCATCGCAGAGATGTCAACGCTCATCGGTCGCCTCCAATGTTTGCAGACGGCGGATCAGGGCAAGGGCGACCGCAGTCGCGCTGACCATCACCACGATTCCGGTAATCACCAGCGCATGCGGGACCGGGTCAGGCATCTCAGGCGGTTCACGCCATGCGCCCACGACCAGCACAAACCCCGCCCCCACCGAGCACAGTTTCAGCGCCAGCACCCGGCGCAGCCGCTCCTGCACACACAGCGCGCCGACAAGTCCGATGCCGAAAACGGCAATCCCGGTCAGCCCATAGATCAGATCAGGTGTCATCGCGGCCTCCTTTGGGCAACGCGACCGGCTCGCGCCCATGAAACAGCGCAGCCAGGGTCACGGCGATAGAGAGTGTCACCATCCCCTCGATCAGCAGGATCAGGGTCTTGGCATGTTCCAGCGGGTATTCGAACGCCACGCGCCCGCCACTTGCGACCAGAAGCGCGACCAGCGCAAAAGCCGCCGTGCCCAGCACGAAAGCGCCGCGCGCAATGCCGCGATGGGCAGGCCGAGGCACATAGGCGCGCGTCAGCAGCAGCAACAGCCCCACAGCCGCCAGCACCGCGCCGCCCTGAAACGCTCCGCCCGGTGCCTCGGCCCCCACCCACAACAGATAGGTGCCGATCACCACGATGGCGGGCAGCGCCAGCCGCGCGAAACCCTGCCAGACCTCGCCCATCACAGGCGCGGGCGCGTCCGACAGCCCGCGTTCGATCTGCCAGACTGCCACGACAGCCGCCAGCAACACGACGACTTCCATCAGCGTGTCATAAGCGCGGAAATTCAGCAAAACACCCGTCACCGGATGCGCGACACCGCTGTCGGGCATCGCATCCGCAACCAGCGCATCAAAACCCGGCCCGGCACTCGGTGCCCCAAGAAAGGCTACTGCCAGCCCCAGCGTGATCAGACCGCAGAACGCGGCATTGGCAAGGATGACACCCACAGGCACAGGCACAGGCACAGGCGCAGCGGGGGCCATGGACGTCCCGCCGCTGCCCGCCCGCAGCCCCTGCCCGCCCGCGACAAAGCGCAGGTGATGCAACGTCTTGAGCAGCAGCGCGCCAGTGACACCGGTGCCGATCGCGGCCTCTGCCAGTGCCACATCGGGGGCGGACAGCCGCACCCATGCCAGTGCCGAAAGCAGGCCGAAGACGATGAACAACACGATCATTGCAAACAGGTCGCGCACACTCAGCGACGCCACCGCAAGCGCCACAATGGACAGCGCCAGAAGCAGATCGAAAATCACCAGCGGATCAGTCATCACGCCCCTCCATGCCAGACCGCAGGGCATAGCGCGCGACCAGATGGCTGCAGGTGGCACTGGCAACGGCCAGCGCAGACCAGACCAGCGCAATGCGGAATATCTCGCCCGGCGTCCCGGCCAGCAGCCCGACCCCCAGCGCAATCAGCGCCAGTCCCAGACCATCTGCCTTGGTCAACGCATGCAACCGGCAGAAAATATCGGGAAACCGCAGCAAACCGACGGTTCCGGCAACAAAGAAAACCGTTCCCGATGCGATGAAAAACGCGGCAATCAAGTCCAGCATCAGCGCATCCCCCGCTCGGCCAGAACAACGAAAGCCACCAACGTCACCGCCGCAAGCAGCGCGAAGACCAGCGCGACATCAAGCAAGGCGCGCAGATCCATCAGCTGCGACAGGATCAGCAGGATCGCCACCGCCGATGTGCCCAGAAGCTGTGCCGCCAGCATCCGCTCTGCCGGGGCCGGACCACGAAAGACCCGGATCAGCCCGGCCAGAATGGACAACAGCAACGCAACAAGGATCAGGGACAGAAACATGGTCATGATGATACCTCCGGTCCATCAGGCAGCGCGAAAAGCTGCCGTATGCGGATTTCGAGATCGGCAAGGGCGGGTTCCAGCGCCATGCGCGTATCGAGCATATGAACACGCAGCACGTCATCGCGGATCTCGGCAGAGAGCGTGCCGGGCAGCAGCGTGATCGTGTTGACGAACATGATGCGCGGCGCGCCTTGCGGCAGGCGCAGGCTGTGGTCGCGAAAACCGGGGCAGAGCGGCATGCGCGGCGCAAAGGCGCGCAGCGCGACATCGACAGCGCCGCGCACGGATTGCACGGCGAACCACAGCGCGAACAGCACCGCCCCGCGCACCGACAGCCGCCAGGGGGCGCTATCGGGCAACAAAAGCGGGATCGCCGCGCCCAGCAGCACGGCCGGAACACCGAACACAAGCGCATCTGCCCGCCAGTCGGTCAATGCGCCCCAGATCAGCGACAACACAAGGACAGACAGCGCAAAGCGGCGCAGCGGCGTGCGACGTTGTGCAGCGCCACGGGATCGAAGGGCGGGAACCGACCGCCCCGGTGGATCGGCGGGCATGTCGGGTCGGTCAGCAAGGGTCAAACCGGGCACCGGCGCAGACGAAACCGGGCGCAAGGGAGAGGTCGCGCACATCACAAATTTCCAAGGCAGCCTTGATTGCGATTTTGGCCCTGACATGACCGGGAATGGGGCTGCCTGTCCTATCCGTCCGGGTTCCATGCCAGAGAGGCGCAGGGTCTTTCCGCGCTGTTGGGCAAAGAACGCGGCAGCGGCAGCTTTCATCCCGAAAACCGCAAAGAAATCGACACTGGCGAGAGTGTGCCCAACGCAAAAGACCTGCGGCCGCCAAAGCGAAAAGGCGTGATGCAAAAAACAGATGTCACCGTCGAGTGATCCGGGGATGAAACCGGCAGCGCATGCGTTAGTGCGGTATCAACAACAGGAGGATACCATGTCCATGACCTCGACCACCCTGCCGCAGCCTGTGCGTCCCAGCCTTCGCAAGGATGGGCTGATCAGCCTGTGGGGACGGCTGCGCTATCGCCAGCCCGAAGCCTATGACACCTGGCTGCAAGAGCGCGACATGACGATCATCACGGCAACCCTGATGCGCCTGTCCGAGCGGCAGTTGAACCGGTTGGGCATGTCGCACATGACATTGGCGCTGGATGTCGAAGATCTGGCCCTGCGCGCCCAGCGCGATGCCCGGATCAGCAAGGAGGTTCTGGAGCTGGTGCAGGACGATGCGCCGGAAAGCCATGCCATCGCCGCTGAATGAAAAAGCATTTCACACAACGAAAAAGCCGGGCCATGCAGCCCGGCTTTTTTCATCTGCAAACCAGCGCCATGTTGGTCCTTGCATCGGAGGGATCGGGACAAAAGGAAACGGCGCTCAGATGACCAGTCATCCAAGCGCCGCAGGGGTTGGCGGTAGTCTCAGGCCGTCCAGATCACCGGGTCGCCCGGATGACGCGGGATATTTCATCCAGTTGCAGGATCGCGCGCTTCAGATAGAAGCCCTGCAAGTGCAGGTGATTGGCCAGAAAGCTGTTGGCTCCGGAACTGTTGAGCACGACAAGCGGCTTTTGCTGCGATGCCTCGCGCAGGCTTTCCAGCGCTTGCAGCCAGACCCGCGTCAGGCCCTGTGCCGCGATGACATTCTCGAAATCACGCCCCAATTCGCGCAGCAGCAGATAGGATGCATAGGCCATACCCTTGTTAAGATAGAAGATATCATCAGCAACTGTATCGAGAATGAAACGATCCGCGCTGACATGCTCATCAACAAGCGCCGCGCGCGACCCCAATTCGCTGGCGATACGCTCGATGGTCATGGCCAGCGCATCGGCACGGGTCTCAAAGATCGCGACACCTTGCGCGACGCGCATGTTATAGGCGCGCAAGGCCCGCGCGGCGGCCTCGTATTGCGTTTCGGCAGGCTGGACGGGCAAGAGCGACTGGTCCAGATCAAAAATCCAGACATCCGTGGGGAATTGTAGCAGGCCGCTGGCGCGCTCCAGATCGCTGTCAATCGCGGACGAGCCGCGCAGCCGCCCGATCTGGTTTTCCAGCTCCAGCGTGAAACGGCTGATCGCACGCATCATACCGCGTTGAAAATTCGGCATATTGTCGTGAAACGCGGTCGGAAAGAAAACCGGATCATTCGCCGTCCAGCGATGCGTCACCACTTCGCGGGTGATCAGCGCCTCGGCCATGTTCACGGCATGGCTGCCCCCCTCGACGGGGTTCGGCGGCGTGAAATCCAGATTTGCATCGATCCGGTGCATCATATTGCCGATCACCCCGAAATAGAGCACGAGTGCGGCGACCAGCATCCAGAAGCTGCGCTTGACGATGACTCGCGGTCGCGTTCCGAAGACAAGCCCCGGAAGCGAGATTTCCGGCCTTTTGGCCGGAACTTGTGGCCGAATGATCAGATCATTGCCCATGAAACCCCTCCTGTAACTCCGGCAACCGCCAAAGGCGCGTCGGCTGCGTTTTCACAAGCACTAACGCGGGCGACCCGGCTTTAATCCGCACCGCGTGAAAGAGTATTTCTGCAGTCAGGAAGTTTTTTTGGGATGAAACCGGCCTTGCCTGCGTATGTCCAGAAACCGCACGCGGAGGACGCATTGTGAGTCTGAAAACCGAAGTGATGCTGCACACGGCAAGTTTGCGCCGCTACGCCCTTGTTCTGACCCGCGATCCGACCGCGGCCGATGATCTGGTGCAGGAAACGCTGCTCAAGGCAATTGACAAGGCCGACACATGGCAACCCGGCACCAACCTGCGTCCGTGGCTGTTCCGGATCATGCACAACACCCATGTCAGCGAATGGCGGCGCGCGAAAACCCGCAGCGATGCCGCGCCCGACTTGCCTGAACCTGTGGTGCCCGATCATCAGCACACGCAGCTTGAACTCAAGCAGGTGTTGCAGGCGCTCGACCAACTGCCAGAGGCGCAGCGCAAACCCATCATCCTGATCGCCCTGCGCGAAATGTCCTATGCCGAAGCCGCCCGCACGCTGGATGTGCCGCTGGGCACGTTCATGTCGCGACTGGGGCGCGGGCGCGAGGCTTTGCGTCAGATTGTCTCGGGGCTGGGCAAGGGTAAGCTGGCGGTGCTGAACAGGAAAGGACGCATCTGATGACACAAGACACCACTTCCGAGCCGGATCTTGGGCTGGACGATGACCTGATGGCCTATGTCGACGGATCGCTCTCTGCCGAGAAGATGACCGAGATCGAGGCGCGCCTCGCCCGTGACCCTGAGGCCCGCGCCGCCATTGCCAGCTGGCGCCACCATGACAATCTGATCCGGCAGATGGCACAGACAGCGGATGATCTGCCGGTGAACATGCGCATTTCCGCGCTGGAGCGCGAGCTTGTCGCCAGATTGCGGGCCCGAAAGCGCCGTGCATTTCTGATGGGGCCAGCCCTTGGCCGGATCGCTGCCAGTGTTGTCCTCTTTGCCGCAGGCTGGGGCGCGCACGGGCTTTTCGGTTCCGCGATGCAAATGACCCGTGCGGACTATCCCCAGTTTGTATCTGCGAGTGTAACCGGGCATCAGGCGATCCGGCAGGCATCGCTGCAGCAGGCAGAATTTCATGCAGATGATCTGGACGCCGCGCTGGACTGGATGTCCGCGCAGATGCAGCGCAAGATTGACAGCCCCAAACTGGAACGCCTGGGTTACGACGTGGAAAGCGCGCGTCTGCTGGAGACCGAAACCGGACCCCTGGCCATTTTCCACTTCCGCAACAGCGACGGAGAGCGTGTGACCGTCTCTATCACCCCGCATGCCCCGGATCAGGCAGATTACAAATTGCGCGTTGTCCGCATGGACAAGGACAGCATGGCCTATTGGACAGATGCAGGACTTGATTATCTGGTGATCGGCGATGTGGACGCTGGCCGGATAACCACCCTTGCCGCTGCGGTTCGGGAATAGGTGCCCCGCCCCCTGCCCGGTGTTCATCAGCCAAGGCAAAGCCCCCTTTGCGGGGGCTTCAGGACGAGGCAAAAGCCTGTTTGGGATTATTGGTCGAGCCGCCTGCGAGAAAGATACCGTTACGCTGTGTCATCGGCTAACTTCCAGTTCCTTGGTTACATCTTGCAGATCCGCGCGCCAATCCGGCGGTGCCAGATTTAAGGCACTCAAACTGCGGCAATCCAGCCGGGAGTTGAGCGGACGCTTCCTCGATGTAGGCGCTCTATACGGGATCCGGATGACCCAGGCTACTTCCGATGCCCAGACGGTATCGAAACTGGGGCTGAACTTGGTGTCGGTATCGCGGATCTGGAAGCCCGGCGTGATCCCTTGGTCTCCCTTGGTTTCAAGAACCACTATGCGCCCAGCACCGGCTTCACGATAAGTCGCAAAGATGAAGTCAGGATGCAGGGTCAAGGAAAACGCGTGCGCATTGTGCAATGGGTCCGCAAAACTGCGCTTTTTGGAACAATATTTGAGTTTTTGATTGACTCAACAGGACATTTCGTTCTGACTGAACATATATTCATTGCCGATCAACGTGAGGGACAGGAACATGACAAAGGGACTGACAGGTGCGGTAGCGGTATCTCTTGGCCTTGCTGGCGGTGCGGCGCAAGCGCAGGAGTTTTCATTCGAGGGCAATATCGGGTTCGTGTCGAACTATGTGTCCTCTGGCTATACGCTGACAGATGGTCGCCCCGCGCTGCAGTTCACCGGGACAGCCTATC
>JAFIEL010000243.1 GCA_020832585.1 Natronohydrobacter sp.
AGGCGCAGGATCTGCGCGCCTGGTTCCTGTCGATGCAATACTGGCTGGGCGGGTCGGATGACAATATCGAAGCGATGATGCGCTTCCTGATCGCGCGTTACGCTAGCCGTCCCGAATGGAAGCAGATCAAGGCTGCAGCCCCCATCGATTACCCCGAGGTCGGTCTCTATCACCCCGACCTGCCCGCGCGCATGACCACCAATGCCGCTGATCTGCCCACGCCGGACAATGCAATCGGCACGATCGGCCTGCTGCTGATGCGCTCCTATATTCTGGCGTCGGATACCGCGCATTACGACACGGTCATCCGCGCGCTTGAAGCGCGTGGCCTGAAGGTCGTTGCCGCTTTCGCCGGTGGCCTTGATGGTCGCCCGGCGATTGCCGAATATCATCAGGGCAAGATCGACGCGCTTTTGTCGCTCACGGGCTTCAGCCTTGTCGGTGGGCCTGCCTATAATGACAGCCCGGCTGCCGTGGAAACCCTGCAAGCCCTGAACGTCCCCTATATGGTCGCGCATCCGCTGGAGTTTCAGACCCTTGGCCAATGGGCTGCATCCGGCACAGGGCTTGGCCCGGTTGAAACCACAATGTTGATCGCGCTGCCTGAAATCGATGGCGCGACTTGCCCCACGGTTTTTGCAGGCCGTCACGGCGCCGAGAAATGCACTGGTTGCCAGCATAACTGCCATGTCCAGACCGGATCGCGCGAAATGGCGCCTTGCCATGAGCGCATCACCTCGCTGGCCGAGAAAGCCGCGCGCATGGTCGCGCTGCGTCGCAAGCAGAATTTCGACAAGAAGATCGGCATCGTGCTGTTCGGCTTCCCGCCCAATGCAGGCGCAGTCGGGACTGCCGCCTATCTGGATGTGTTCGAGAGCCTGTTCAACACGCTGCACCGCATGGCGCGCGAGGGCTATGACATCACGCCCCCCGCCACATCCGACGCGCTGCGCGAGGCCGTGCTGAGAGGCAATGCCGCGCGCTACGGTCAGGAAGCCAATGTCGCCGCCCATATCCCCGCCGAAGAGATGGTGCGCAACTGCCCGCCGCTGTCGGTCATCGAATCCGTCTGGGGTCCGGCCCCCGGTCGCATCCAGTCCGACGGGCGCGGGGTGTTCATCCTTGGGGCGGAGTTCGGCAAGGTCTTTGTCGGGGTGCAGCCCACCTTCGGCTATGAGGGCGATCCGATGCGCCTGCTCTTCGAGCGCGGCTTTGCGCCGACACACGCTTTCACGCAATTCTATCTGTGGCTGCGCAACACCTACCAGGCCGATGCCGTGCTGCATTTCGGCATGCATGGCGCGCTCGAATTCATGCCCGGCAAACAGGCCGGGATGGGCGCACGCGACTGGCCGGACCGGCTGATCGGCGAGATGCCGAATATCTATCTCTATGCCGCGAATAACCCGTCCGAGGCGTCGCTCGCCAAGCGCCGCTCGGGGGCTGTGACGATCACGCATCTGACGCCCCCTGTGGCGCAGGCCGGGCTCTACAAGGGTTTGCAGGAGTTGAAAGACAGTCTGTCGCGCTGGCGGCGGATGGAGCCGGAAGACCCGGCGCGCGAAGACCTCGAAACCCTGATCGGCGAACAGGCCGCAGCAGTCGATCTGTCGGGCACGCCCGCGACACTCTGGGTCAAGCTCCTGGAATGTGAAGATGCGCTGATCCCCGAAGGGCTGCACATCATGGGCCGCAAGCTCGATGCGGCTGCACGCGCGCATCTGATGGCCAATGTCGATGCCAGCCCCGAGCAACGCGCCGCGATGGACGCGGCGTTGCAGACTGACAGCGAATTGACGGGTCTGATGCGTGCGCTGAGTGCCGAATATATCGCGCCGGTGCCGGGGGGTGATCTGCTGCGCTCGCCCGAAATCCTGCCCACAGGCCGCAATATCCACGCGTTTGACCCGTTCCGTATGCCCACGGCTTTTGCCATGCGCGAGGGGGCCGTGCAGGCGCAGAAGATCCTCGACGCTCATCCGACGCTGCCGCGCACTGTCGCGATGGTGCTCTGGGGGTCGGACAATATCAAATCCGATGGCGGCCCGATTGCCCAGGCTTTGGCGCTGATCGGCGCGAGACCGCGCTTTGACGCCTATGGCCGCCTGTCGGGTGCCGACCTGATCCCGCTGTCGGAACTGGGTCGTCCGCGCATCGATGTGGTGATGACGCTATCGGGTATTTTCCGCGATCTGCTGCCCTTGCAAACCCGGCTTCTGGCCGAGGCTGCCTACAAGGCCGCGATGGCCGAAGAGCATGAGTCGCAGAATTTCATCCGCGCCCATGCGCTGGCCGCAAGCCGCGAACTGGGCGTTGATCTGGAAACGGCGGCGCTGCGCGTCTTTTCCAATGCCGAAGGTGCCTATGGGTCAAACGTCAATCAGCTTGTGGACAGCTCCGCCTTTGGCGACGAGGACGAGCTGGCCGATGCCTATCAGACCCGCAAGGGCTTTGCTTACAGTGTGAACGGCAAACCGAGCGCACAAGGCGCTGTGCTGAAAGAGACGCTGAAAACGGTCGATCTGGCCTATCAGAACCTGGAATCGGTCGAATTGGGGGTCACGACTGTGGACCACTATTTCGATACGCTGGGCGGGATCGCGCGGGCGGTGAAGCGTGCGCGCGGCGGGCAGGATACGCCGGTCTATATCGGTGATCAGACGCGCGGCACGGGCAAGGTGCGGACCTTGCGCGACCAAATCGCGCTGGAAACCCGCTCGCGGGCACTGAACCCGAAATTCTACGAGGCGCTGCTGACCCACAAGGCCGAAGGCGTACGCCAGATCGAGGCACAGGTGACGAATACGCTGGGCTGGTCGGCCACGACTGGCACAGTGGAGCCTTGGGTCTATCAGCGCC
>JAFIEL010000029.1 GCA_020832585.1 Natronohydrobacter sp.
TGGGGCCGCTCTCGGACAAGCCGGGCGATTGGCAACCGCTGGTCTATTGCTGGCGCGGTGGGCAGCGGTCGGGGTCATTCGCCACGATCCTGCGCCAGATCGGCTGGCGTGTCGCCGTGATGGAGGGCGGTTATAAAAGCTACCGCCGTCTGGTGCAGGCGCAGCTTTATGACCTGCCTTTTCCCGCGCCGATCCTGCTGCTTGACGGTGGCACAGGCACGGCCAAGACCGGGATACTGGCGCGTGTGGCGGGTCTGGGTGCGCAGGTTCTGGACCTTGAAGCGCTGGCCGGACATCGCGGATCCCTGTTCGGGGCGGATGCGGTGCAACCTTCGCAAAAACTGTTTGAGACGCGGCTGGCGCAGGCCGTGGTGGCGCTGGACCCCGCCCGCCCGGTGTTGATCGAGGCAGAGTCGAACCGGATCGGAACTTTGCGCCTGCCGCCGTCGCTATGGCAGGCGATGCGCAGTGCACCGCATGTCGAAATCATGGCCCCGATTGAGGCGCGTGTGAGCCATATCCTGCGGGACTATCGCAGCTTTTGTGACGACCCGGCACGGCTGGCGGAAACGCTGGAAAAGCTGCGCCCGTATCAGTCGAAAGAGCATCTGTCCGCATGGCATCTTGCGGCGCAAGAGGAGCGTTTTGCGGAGCTCGTCGCGGATTTAATCTTGCAACATTACGATCCGCGCTACCGGCGCGCGCAACGCTGCGCGGCACCGCTGGAACAGATCGCTTTGGCGGATTTATCGGAAATGTCGCAGGATTTGGCGGCAAGATGGCTGATTGACCTGATGCAATGTCGAGATTCTGCAAGTTCTTCGGAAACTCGGATCACCTCGCGATAATTTTTGGTCCCGTATCCGCTGTCACTTTTCCGACAATGGCGGCCTTGTAGCCTGCGCCTTGCAAGCGCGTCAGAAGCGCGTCTGCCTGTGCGCCCGCGACTGCGGCCAACAATCCGCCTGCAGTTTGCGGGTCCACCAACAGCGCCGCACGCGCGTTTTTCGGGGCGTCCAGAACCCCCAGAAGGGCCGCGCGATTGGCGGGCACGAGGCTCGATTCGATCCCCTCTGCCGCCAAGCCTTCTGCCCCGGCCAGAAGTGGCAGCGCGGCCAGTTCAATCTGCGCGCTCAGGCGGTCGGGCGTCAGCATTTCCGCCAGATGCCCGGCCAGCCCGAAGCCCGTCACATCGGTCATGGCATGGGCGTCGCGCAGGATCATCGCGGCCTGCGCCTGGTCCTGAACCATCGTGGCCAGCGCCCCGGCCACCACGCCACCGGGTGCCGTCCAGCGCATTTCCCCGGCCATGATCACGCCAGTCCCTAGCGGCTTGGTCAGGATCAACGCATCACCTGCCTGCGCCCCGGATTTTGTCAGCGCGCGCCCGTCCAGAAGCCCGGTCAGCGTGAAGCCAAGCTGCATCTCGGCCCCCATCGCACTATGCCCGCCGACCAGCGCCGCACCTGCCGGGCCAAGCACGGATTCGGCCCCGGCCATCACCTCGCGCAATGTGCGCGCCTGCAACTCGGGCGACATGCGCGGCAGCGTGACCGAGGCCAGCGCCGCCTGCGGGCGCGCGCCCATCGCCCAGATATCGCCCAGCGCATGGGTCGCAGCGATCCGCGCCATCAGCCACGGATCCTCGACCAGCGCGCGCAAATGGTCCGTGGCGATCACCTGCCGGGTGCCCCCCATGCGCAGGATGGCCGCATCGTCACCGATGCCCCCCTCGATGTCATCACGCGTGACTTTTGGAAGCGCCGCCGCGAGCGCCTGCGCGCCCATTTTCGCGCCACAGCCGCCGCAAAGGGGTTTGTCGCCCAACATTTCAGCCAACCCGCTGGTATGGTCGCGCGGCAGGGCGGGGGGCATGGGGCGCGCGTCGCGGAATTGGCCCATGAATTTCGCGTCGATCCGGTCTTTCAGTCCCCAAAGCCAGCGCCCTTCCAGCGGCAGCGACCATTTATCGGCCAGCGCGGTCCGGTCCCCCAGCGAGACGAGTTTCAGATAATCCCGCTGCGGGTGATAGGCGCGCATCTGGCCCGCACCAAGCGCCGCGCGTAGATTCTGGAACAGGATGGGCGCTTGCCGGACGGCATAGACCCCGGCCTTGGGGCGCGGCGCATGGGCCATATGGGCGCAATCGCCCACGGCAAAGACCTCGGGCGCGGTCACAGAACGCAGGAACGGGTCAACTGTGATGAAACCTTCGGTCAGGTCCAGCCCAGTCGCCTGTAGCCAATCCTGTGGGCGCGATCCTGCTGCGCCAAGGACGAAACTGGCGGCGATGATCTGCCCATCCGGCAAGACCAGCCCTTCGGCGGTGACAGCTTCAGGGCGGGTATTCTCGATCACCCGCACTTGCGCCTGCGCCAGATGCGCAACCAGCCGCTTGCGGGCCTGCGCGCCAATGTGCGACAGCAATGGCCCCGCATCGACCAGCGTGATGTCCGGCGCATGGCCCTGCAAACGATGCGCCATCGCCAGCGCCAGTTCCACGCCAGCCACACCGCCGCCAATGATGGCAATCTGCGCCGCTGTCTCGCCCGCCTGCATCTGTGTCAGCCAACCCAGCCAGCGCTTCGCATAGGCCCCGAGCGGCTTGGCTGAAACCGCGTGATCTGCGTAGCCCGGCAGGGCAGGCAGGTCAGAGGTGATGCCGATATCGATCGAGGTCACATCATAGGCGATGGGGGGGCGACCAGCGACATGCACTTCGCGCCGCGTTGGGTCCAGATCGTCGGCACGGCCAAGGATCACGCGCGCGCCTGCACGGCGGGCCAGCCTGATCAGGTCGATTTCCAGCGCATCGCGGCTGTAATGCCCGGCGATATGGCCGGGCAGCATGCCAGTATAGGGCGCAGTCGGGTCGGGGTTGATCAGCGTGACACGCGCCCCCGCAAGGGGCTGCATCGCCCATTTGTGCAGGACCAACGCATGGGTATGGCCGCCACCGATCAGGACAAGATCGCGGGTCAGGGGCAGGGGAGTTTGCATCGGGCAGACCTCTGGCGTGGCATGGCCCGTCTCTAGCGCAGGCGCGCGCCAATGACGAGGGCAGCAGGCTGCGGCCTATCGCCCGCGTGTCCAGGCACCGGGGCGCAGCCCGCCCAGCCGCACCAGCACGGCCACACTCGTATAGACCACAAAGCCAATCGGATCAGCGCGCAACAGGGCAGGCAGATCGGCGCGGGATTTGGTGTCGTTTTTCGCCAGTTCAGGGAAAAGCTGCTTGATCTGTGCCACGCCCTGATCCTGCCTGCGCCGCACGCGCACCAGATTGCCGAACCCCTCGACCAGCGGCCAACGATAAGTAGCGCGCAACTGTACGCGCTCGGCGGGGGTGAAGTTCAGCCGCACAAATGTATCGTCCGAGATGATACCCGGAAATTCCGCCCAGCGACTGCGGCCGTCAGTATTGACGGCATAGATGCCGAAGCCGGGGGCCCCTTCGCGCATGAAGGGCACGCGTGCCCAGAACCGCCCGTAGATGCGTGTCGCGAGGCTGACCGCCGGGGCGATTTCAGGCGTGCCAGTGGCGTAACGCGCGCCCGGTTTGCTCAGGGCCAAGGCCAGTTCGGCAAGCAAGGGCGGGCTGACCGTCACATCGGCATCCAGATAGACGCGCAGTCGCCCGATGGCTTTCTCATCGCCCGCGTTCAGCGCGCCGATCTTGCCGCCTTCGTAAAGATCAAGCACGCTCAATCGCCACCCCCGGCCTTCGGCCATGTCGCGAAAGCGCCGGGCGACGCCCACAGTATCATCATTGCAGCCATTGGCGATCACGATCACCTCGATCGTATAGCCGGGCACCGGGTCGGAACTCAGCACCGCTTTCAGGCAGGGCCCGATATAGCGCTCTTCATTGCTGGCGGGGATCAGGACGGACAGAACCGGGGTCACGGGCGCACCTTTTCGGGGTCAAATCCAACCAGCGCGTTCCAGCGCGGGTTGTCGTCTTTCACATGGCGCAACGCCCCGAAACTGCCCCAGTGATTGGCGCGCGCAATGTCGGTGTAATGCACGAACATGCCTGCACCTGCCGCATACCAGCCGCGCAGCAATTCGGAATAAAGCCTGCCCATGCCTTCGGAATAGTTGAAATCGACAAAGAGCGCAGTCAGGTCGGGATCATTCATCACCTCGCCCAGTCCCAGCAGATGCGTGCCGCCTTCATAGGCCACCAGATCCAACCCCCAGCGGTCTGCGACCGCCTGATGATAGGGCAGGTAATGCGTGACGATCCTGTTGACCGAACCGCGTGGATCATTGCTGTGGCGGCCGTCAAGCAGGTCTTCGGTCAGTTTCGGTTCAAGTATCCGGTGGCTTTCGGTTTCGGTGAACCGGTCGAGTTCCGCGCCGGTCAGCCCTTGCGCGATACCTTGCGCCCGTGCTTGCTCCCGCGCGTCCGACAGCCAGTCGCGCAGCAGGGGGGCGGCCTCTGGCGTGCCAAGCGTGCCGCTGAAATAGCCGGTGATCGCATAAGTGTCGAACAGTGTCGGCGGCGCGGGGTTGTCGGGGCTCTCGGCCTGCCAGCTCCGGGCTTCAAGCTGGTCTTCCAGCCCCAGCCAGCCGGTCTGTGTGGCCAGTACCCGGTTCAGGCGGTGCGCGTCATCACCAAAGACGCGATCGAAGATCTGCACCATCTGGGCCGCGCGCATGGCGCTCCATTCCTGCCACAGATCGCGATTGCCCCAGCGTGCCTCGGCGGCGCTCGCGGCATCACGCGCCTGCGGAAAGGACCAGTTCCAGGTCTCGTTCGAGAATTCGATCCAGGCGGTCAGGTCCGGGTCGAGCTGGTCGCGTATCATCGTCGCCATGGCTTCGATATAGTCATCATCGGCCAGATGCGGGATGCTGAACCACGCATCCGCCCCCATTTCATTCGCGACCCGGATCAGGATTTCGAGCGGCACGCCGCGTGGGGTCCATGAGTAATCCTGCGGAAGCGGGCGTGTGTCCCAACGGCTCCATGTCGCATAGTTCGTATTCTGCCAGGCCATGAAGCGTAACAGCGCCATGCCGTCCATCCGCGCGCGCCAGTCGGGGTTGAGCAATTCGCCGCGCGCATGCTCTGCGATATGGTCCTGATGCACGATCTGGATGTTGCGGATCGGATTTGCCGGGTCGGTCTGGCGGATGGTCAGTTCAATCCCGCCGGGGCCGGGGGTGAAGCTGAACCATAGCTCATTGCGTCCACTGCGACGCACACCGCCGACGCGACCACCGATTTCCAGCCGACCCTCGCCTTCATGCGTCAATCGGTAATTCCCGGCAATGCCGCCCGCATCCTCTTTCAGATCGACCAGAAGCAGGGTCGAGATACCAGTGATTTCCTGCGGCACATGCGAGGGCCAGCCCTGCGGTCCAAGCGCCCCTGCCGCGATCAGGTCGGCCTCTTCCCAGCCGCCCCATTGCCCCGGCAGATGCCCATACCAGGCGCGCGCGGTTTTCATCACGTCGATGAAGGGGCGCTGCGGCTGGTGGTCGCGCAATTCGGTCATGTTCATGCCCAGCCAGGGCGCGGTTCCGGCATCGCGCGGCGAGCTCAGACCATGCGCGAACGCCGCATGGGGCAGGGTGAGTGCCAGGATAAGCGTGAAAAAGGCTTTCATGGCGCAACCCCTGTCTGCGGCAGGCTGCGCACCACATCCCAGGCGACCTGCTGCATCAGCGCTGCCACTTCGGGCGAGGGTGCCTCTGCCGGGGTGCCATCCGCGCGTGTCAGTTCATGCGGCAGGCCGCGCGGATCCATGTGATAGAGTGTAGCAAAATGCACCAATGCCACCAGATAGCTGCCCAGATCATTGGGGTGGATCGTGTCGCGCGTGCCATCATCGTTCAGCGCGAACAGCCCGTGCCGGTCCGCAAGACCGGGCAGACCGCCCTGCGCTTCCAGAGCGCGGGTGAAGGCGGCCATCGCCTGACCTGCCGGGATCAGGTGGATCACGCCCACATCTGGTGTGGCCTTGGCCTGTGCCATGATCGTGCCCTCCCACAAGGCAGGCAGATCCGCATCGATTCGTTCCAGCCAGCCCTCGGGAATATCCGTGCCATGCCATGTCTCGTAGAGATAGATGCGCATATCGGCGCGGTTCTGCCGGGCGAATCCGGCCCAGAACCCGGCATAGCGGCCCGACTCGTGCCAGCGGATCGCGTCCTTCAGATCGACCATTTCGGTGATCACAAGCACATCATAGCCGCCGCTTTCCAGCGCGGGTTTGGCGGGCGCATGGGCCGGGCTGTCATTCATCTCGGCAAAGCCGTTGATGGGGAGCGACGGATACCAGTGTTCGCGCAGACTGGTGCCCCAGCCCAACTGGCTGTGAAAGGCCGGATCACGAAACCCTGCCACCTCGGCAAGCTGGTCGACAAATGCAGGGATGTTCGGGCCGATCAGACTATGGCCAAGATAGAATTTCCGGGAGCCTGCTTCCGGTGCCTCCAGCGGCGTCGCGAAAAGCGCCGCACGCTCTTCGGCAGAAAGCGCAGGCAGCGGGGCGGGTGTTTTCCACTGCCACCACGCCGCGCCTGCGATGAAAACAAGGACCACTCCCGCAAGGGTCATCCACTTCCTGCGACCTGTCATCTGTTTCTGTTCGCCCGTGTTCCGTTTCGTTGCAGTATCCCGCGCGCTCTGGCGCGGTGATCATTCCTGTCAGGTTTCAGCCCGCTCCAAAGCGCAGGCGCAGCGCCGCCAGCGCCTGCCCCGGCAGGATCAGGATACAGCGCAGATAGCGCAGTCCCAGACGTCCGGGCGCAAGCATCATCCGCCACAACCATTCAAGCGCAAGAGCCCGCACGATCCTCGGGGCGCGGGTCTGATGCCCAGCGATAAAATCCAGCCCGGCCCCGATCGAGACGAATCCGAGCTGCGGCGCGATACTGCGCCCGAAAGCTGCGAATTCTTCCTGCTTTGGTGCGCCGAGCGCCACGAAGCACAAGCCAGCCCCAGAGGCCGCGATATCCTTGAGTAGACGCTCTGCAACCGGCCCCGTCGGATCGAAGCCCATGGGGGGTGCAATCCGTGTCGCGAGTGTCAAACCCGGATGCTCGTTCTGCAGCGCCTTTGCGGCTTCTTCGAGCACCTCTGGCCTGCTGCCGAAAAAGGCAACAGGCACATCCAGCGACGCGGCCAGACCTGCAATCGGGTGGATCAGATCGGAACCGGGGATCAGATCGACAGGCCGGTTTGCAAGGCGCGACAGCCAGACGATCGGGTTTCCGTCCGCGACAATCATCTCGTGGCGCGCATAGGCCGCGCGAAAGGCTGTATCGCTGCGCAGCTTGACCAGATGATCGAGATTGATCGTGGCCAATGCAAAGCCGCGCTGTGCCTTGAGATGCGCGCCCACGGTCGCGATCACCGCTTCCCATGTCGGTGTGGTCACGTCGATCCGCGTGGTCCCGAAAGTGAATTGCATCCTGTCCTGCGCGCCGGAAGGCGGGGCCAACTCTTCAACACTCAATTGCATCATGTCACGTCTCTTCTGGATCTGTCGCAACCCATAGCGCAGCAGAAAGGCAAGAATGAGGCTATCCGAACCGAACGACAAAACTTTTGCACAAATCCGTCATTTCGGTATCATCACCATTATTTGAGAGATGATTCCGGGGATAGGTTAATGCGCGCTGGTGTGATGCTCTCGGTGGTGTTGAGCTTTGGCATACCCGCTGCCGGGCCGTCATTCGCACAGACGCTCAATCAAGGCCTGGCCGCGATGGAGCAGGGTGATTTCTTTACGGCCTTTTCGGCCTTGCGCCGACTGGAACAGGCGGGCGATCCGCAAGCTGCGCGCATGCTTGACGAGATATTCCTGACCCCCGGTGCCACCCCGGTTGCCGCGCCAATGCCTGCGCCCGCGCCAGCGACGCGGGGGGTAGTTGCACGCCAAGCGTCCCCTGCCGTTGTCTCTGTCGCGCCGCTGCGCTCAATCCGGCCGCAGACGCGTCTGGAACCCGCGGCCCTGCCTGTCGTGCCGGATATCGCGCCGCACAACTCGCAGAATACGGCACAAGGGGGGATGATCGAACTGCCCGCGCCGCTGGACGCGGCCGCGTTCCGGCAAGTCGATGAAACGCTGGCCGCGATCGGACATCTGCTGTTTTTCGATCCGATCCTGTCGGGTAACAAGGATATTTCCTGCGCGGTCTGTCATCATCCGAGCCTTGGTTCCGGCGACGGCGTGTCGCTTGGTCTGGGGACGGGCGCGCATGGATTGGGCGAGGAACGCATTCCTGTCGGCACACATGCCGCTGACCGCCGTATCCCGCGCAATGCGCCTGCGCTGTGGAATCTGGGTGCGAAGGAAATCCGCGTCCTGTTCCATGACGGGCGGCTTGAAGTGGACCGCGACAACCCCGCGATGCGCCTGACGCCGCAGGGTCCGCTGGACTATATGGAATTCGACTCGATCCTTGCGGCGCAGGCCATGTTCCCGGTGCTGTCGCAAGAAGAGATGGCCGGACGGCCCGGCGAGAACCCGATTGCCGATGCGGTTCAGGAAAATCGTATCCACGGCGATGACGGAGCATGGGCAAAGCTGGCGGCGCGGGTGGATGCGGTCCCGGATTACCGGATGGCCTTTGCGGCCTGGCGCGGGCAGGACACGGCCATCGCGATGAATGAGATAGCGAATGCGATTGCGGCCTTCATCGAGTCCGAGTTCCGGGCCGATCAGACACCGTTCGATGCCTATCTGCGCGAAACCGCTGCGCTGTCGGCGCAAGCGGGCGAGGGGATGCGGCTGTTCTATGGCCGCGCGAATTGCGCCTCTTGCCATACGGGGACATTGCTGAGCGATCAGCGATTCCATGCCATGGGCCAGCCACCTATCGGGCCGGGCAAGGACCGCGATGAGCAGGGCTATACGCGCGACATCGGGCGCGGTGGCGTGACATTTGACCCCGAAGATGACTACGCCTTTCGCACGCCAATGCTGCGCAATGTCATGACCACAGGGCCTTGGGGCCATGCCGGGGCGTTTTCGGATATCCGCGATTTCCTGCGCCATCATCTGGACCCGGTGGCCGGGCTTGCGCGCTACGAGCCGCAGGCGATCCTGCCTGATCTGGCGCCGGACGATGATGATTTTGCGGCGCTACGGGACGAAATGGTGATCGCACCGATTGCTCAGGCGGCGGCGCGGTCCATGGCGCAGCGGCCATTGGTGATCCTGCAAGAGGACGAGATTGATCTTCTCGTGGCCTTTCTGGAGACCCTGACGGATGAAGCGTCGTTGATGGGGTGGCGCGGTGTTCCCCAGACAGTGCCCAGTGGCCTGCCGGTCGAAGGTCAGGCCGGTCGGAACGAATGAGGCTGATCCGAGTTCGGGTGCGTGGCTCTGCACGCACCCGACACTGATGACCGGGATCAGTCGGCTTGCGGGATCAACTGTCGGAATGTTGCAGCGCCCGCACGCCGATTTCGCCCTCTTCGCGGGCCTTGATCGCCATGACGGCTGCATGACTTCCCGCAGCAGTCGTGTAATACGGGATCTTGTCATAGAGCGCGACCGAGCGGATTTCGCGGCTATCCTCGATGGCTTGCGCCCCTTCGGTGGTGTTCAGCACCATGACGATCTCGCCCGATTTCATCAGATCGACGATATTGGGGCGGCCTTCATAAACCTTGTTGACCACATCGCAGCGCACGCCTTGCGCTTTCAGCCAATCGGCGGTCCCGCGCGTGGCCACGATCTCGAAGCCGAGATCCGTCAGACCCTGCGCGGCTTCCTGCATCAACGGCCCCTTGTCGTAATCCTTGATCGACAGGAACACGCGGCCAGAGTCCGGCAAGGTGACGCCAGCCCCAAGCTGCGCCTTGTAGAAGGCGCGGGCGAAATTGCGCGCCCAGCCCATGACTTCGCCAGTCGAGCGCATCTCTGGCCCCAGCAGCGTGTCCACACCGGGGAAGCGCGCGAAGGGCAGCACGGCTTCCTTGACCGAGAACCACGGGGTCTGCGGATCGGCCAGTGACATCGGATCGCCCATCGGCATCGGTTCACTGGGGGCAACATCTGCGGCAATGGGCGCGCGCAGAGGGAAGGCCGAGAGCTTCTCACCCGCCATCAGCCGCGCGGCAATCGAGGCAATCGCGCTGTCTGTGGCCTTGGCCACGAAAGGCACGGTGCGCGAGGCGCGCGGGTTCACTTCCAGCACGAAAATCTCGCCGTCCTTGATTGCGAACTGCACATTCATCAGGCCGACGACATTCAGGCCGCGCGCCAGTTTTTCGGTCTGGACCCGCAGTTCCGCAATGGTCGCGGCATCCAGCGAATAGGGCGGTAGCGAACAGGCGCTATCCCCGGAATGAACGCCTGCTTCCTCGATATGCTGCATGATGCCTGCGACATGGACCGCCTCGCCATCGCAGAGCGCATCCACATCCACCTCGACCGCGCCCACAAGGTAGCTGTCCAAGAGCACCGGGTTCTTGCCCGAAACCTGCACGGCATCGCGAATATAGCGTTCCAGATGCGCGTCATCGCGCACGATTTCCATCGCACGACCACCCAGCACATAGGATGGGCGGATCACCAGCGGGTAGCCAACTTTTGCTGCAATTTCAAATGCCTGATCACGCGAGGACGCGATCCCGTTCACTGGCTGCTTCAGGTCCAGCTTGTGCAGAAGTGCCTGAAACCTTTCGCGGTCTTCGGCCAGATCAATCGCATCGGGCGAGGTGCCAAGGATCGGGATCCCCTCATCCTGCAGGGCATTCGCCAGTTTCAGCGGCGTCTGGCCGCCGAATTGCACGATCACCCCGTGCAGCGTGCCGTTTTCCTGCTCGACGCGCAGGATTTCCAGCACATGCTCCAGCGTCAGCGGTTCGAAATACAGACGGTCGGACGTGTCGTAATCGGTGGAAACCGTCTCGGGGTTGCAGTTGATCATGATCGTCTCGTAGCCGACATCGGTCAGCGCGAAACAGGCATGGCAGCAGCAGTAATCGAACTCGATCCCCTGTCCGATCCGGTTGGGGCCACCGCCCAGAATGACCACCTTCTTGCGGTCAGAGGGGCGGGCTTCGCATTCCACATCGCCCATCACGGGCGTCTCGTAGGTGGAATACATATAGGGGGTCTGCGCCTCGAACTCGGCAGCGCAGGTGTCGATGCGCTTGAAGGCGGCGTTCACGCCCAGATTTCGGCGCGCACGGCGAACCTGATCTTCCTCGCGTCCGGTCAGTTTGGCAAGGCGGGCATCGGTGAAGCCCAGCATCTTGAGCGCGCGCAACCCGTCTGCTGTCACCGGCAGGCCATTGCGGGCAATCTCTGCTTCGGTATCGATGATTTCGCGGATGCGGTCGAGAAACCACGGATCGAAACTTGTCGCGGCCTGAATTTCGTCATTCGACAGCCCCTCGCGCATGGCTTGCGCGATCAGGCGAATACGGTCGGGCGTCTGGGCGCTGATGGCCTTGATCACAGCAGCCTTGTCAGGCGCGCCGGGAATGGCGATCTCGTCAAAGCCGGTCAGCCCGGTTTCCATCGAGGCCAGCGCCTTTTGCATCGATTCGTGGAAGGTGCGGCCAATCGCCATCGCCTCGCCCACGGATTTCATGGCGGTGGTCAGTTCGGGCTTCGATCCGGGGAACTTTTCAAAAGCGAACCTCGGGATCTTTGTGACCACATAATCTATTGTGGGCTCGAAACTCGCGGGTGTCACTTTTGTGATGTCGTTGTCCAATTCGTCCAGCGTATAGCCCACCGCCAGCTTGGCCGCGATCTTGGCAATCGGGAAACCCGTCGCCTTGGACGCAAGCGCCGAAGAACGCGACACGCGCGGGTTCATCTCGATCACGACCATACGCCCGTCAGCGGGGTTGATCGCCCATTGGACATTGGACCCGCCAGTTTCCACGCCGATCTCGCGCAGAACGGCAATCGAGCCATTACGCATGATCTGGTATTCCTTGTCGGTCAGCGTGAGCGCAGGCGCGACGGTGATCGAATCGCCGGTATGCACGCCCATCGGATCGACATTTTCGATGGAACATACGATGATCGCATTGTCCGCACGGTCGCGGACCACTTCCATCTCGTATTCTTTCCAGCCCAGCAGGGATTCATCGACCAGAATCTGCGCCACGGGCGAGGCATCCAGCCCCGAACGGCAGATGCGCTCGTAATCGTCGCGGTTATAGGCCACACCGCCGCCGGTTCCCCCCAGCGTGAACGCCGGGCGGATGATCGCAGGAAGCCCAACATATTCAATGGCTTCAATCGCAGCGGCAACACCTGCATTGATGTCATACTTGCCGTTGGCGAGCTTCGGGGCCGCGATGATCGTGGCTTTGGGGTTTTCCAACCCGATCCGGTCCATCGCCTCGCGGAACAGCTTGCGATCTTCGGCCATCTCGATGGCTTCGCGGTTCGCACCGATCAGTTCGACGCCAAATTTCTCCAGCACGCCCATATCCGCCAGCGCGAGCGAGGTGTTCAGCCCTGTCTGCCCGCCCATCGTCGGCAACAGCGCGTCGGGGCGTTCCTTCTCGATGATCTTGGCGACAATTTCGGGCGTGATGGGCTCGATATAGGTCGCATCCGCCAGCCCCGGATCGGTCATGATCGTGGCCGGGTTCGAGTTGACCAGAACCACCTTGTAGCCTTCCTCGCGCAGCGCCTTGCAGGCTTGCGCGCCGGAATAGTCGAATTCGCAGGCCTGTCCGATGACGATAGGCCCGGCACCAATGATCATGATTTTCTGGATATCGGTTCTCTTCGGCATGACGGACCCCTGACTGACCTGCGCGCGCGCGTGCAAGGGCCGCGAGGGCCCTGCACAAATTGAGCCGGGTTATAGTCAACGCCCGCCCCGGCGCAAGCCCCGATCCGGTTCGAATTTCATGGCATCAAGCAACCATAAATTGTTTTTTTACGGTAAGTGATCTATCCTGATCGCGCATTACGGGCTTGTCTTGCCTTGGCCCGAAGACGGGCAACACAATCCTGAACGCGCATGGCAAATGGAATCTTTTGTGCCCGACAATTTCAAACTGATGCCGCGCAGCAATGAACAGCGCCTGACCGATGTTCAGGGCCTTGTTGTGGATCTGATCCACGGGTTGTTGTCGGCCGAAGTGAGTTGTGTTGATGCCGCCATCAATGACTGTCTGGCGCGGCTTGGCAGCTTCAACATGCGCGATCGCGCCTATGTGTTCGTTTCGGACAGGGATTCGACCAGCAACACCCATGAATGGTGCGCGCCGGGTGTGGACCCGATGATTGACCAGTTGCAAAATCTGCCGAATGCCGAATTTGCCGGATTCATCGGGCCACTGGGCCGGAATGAAGCCATGCTGATCCCCGATATCGATGATTTCGCTCAGGACAGCCCCGAGCATCAGATGCTGTCCGCGCAAGGGATCCGGTCACTGCTGATGGTGCCGATGCTCGATGGCGGCAAATTCTTCGGCATGGTCGGGTTTGACAGCGTGACGCGGCGCGGGGATTTCCTGCCGGGCGAGGTCTATCTGTTGCGTGCCTTTGCGGATGTGATGCGCGCTGTTCTGATGCGACGCACCGCCACGCAGGAGATGCACGCGGCTCAGGCGGCACTCGCGACTGAGCGCGCGTTCCTGCAGGGGATCGTCAGCACCAATGCCTCCGGTTTTCTGGTTTTTGACGAAAGCGGCACGATCATCTACGCCAATGACGCCTGCGAGAATGTGCTTGGTGTCCCGTTGAACGAGTTGATCGGTCAACCGTTTGACAGCCCTGACTGGCTGGTGACAGACCTTGACGGCAACCGCTTCACCCGAGAGCAGGAACCCTTTGCGATAGTGCAGCGCAGTGGCCAAATCGTGCAGAATCATCGTATCGCGCTGCATTGCCCCGAAGGCTTGCGCTACGCCTCGATCAATGCGGCGCCGATTTTTGGGGTCGCGGCGGGCAAATCGCGTGTGGTCTATGCCGTCAGTGACGTGACCGCACTGGTCGAGGCCGACATGGCCCGCGAAGCGGCACTGGCCACAGCCCGGCGCGCGAATGAGACGAAATCGAATTTCCTTGCGAATATGAGCCATGAAATGCGAACGCCGCTGAACGGCATCCTAGGGATCAGCAGTATCCTGTCAGACAGCGTTACCGAACCCGAACACAAGCGCATGATCGCGATCCTGCAGGATTCGGGCAATCTGCTGATGAGCATCATCAACGATCTGCTGGACATGACCAAGATCGAAGCCGATGCGCTGGAACTCGAGGACATCCCGTTTTGTCTCGCATCCCTCGCGCGGCGGATCGAGGAAGTGCATACGCTCAGGGCTTCGGAAAAACATTTGTCCTTCTCGGTGCGCCTGCATGACAGCTTGCGCAAGGAACGACTTGGAGACCCGCATCGCCTGATGCAGATCATTCACAATCTGGTCAGCAACGCGATCAAGTTCACCAGGCACGGATTTGTCTGCGTGACCCTCCGCGCGACGGACCCGGAAACTATTGTCCTGCAAGTGGACGATTCCGGCATCGGGATGAGCGGGGAACAACAGGCGCGTATTTTCGAACCGTTCACGCAGGCCGACAGCTCGATTTCGCGTCGTTTCGGAGGCACCGGGCTTGGCATGTCGATCGTCAAGCGTCTGGTCGAAATGATGCGGGGCACACTGGAGATCGACAGCATGCCGGGGGCAGGCTGCCGGATCACTTTGACACTGCCGCTTCCGGTCGCGGACAAGTCAGCGACACCTCTGCTGTTGGACCAGGCCGCGACCCCGTTTCGTGACCTGACGGAATTGCGGGTTCTGGCTGCCGATGACAATCGTACCAACCAGATGATTCTGGGCATGATGCTTGGCCAGTTGGGGGCGCAGGTGACAATGGCGGATGACGGGCTTTGCGCGCTCGATCTCTACCGGCAGGGCCAGTATGACCTGTTGCTGCTGGATATTTCGATGCCGCGGCTTGATGGGGTCACATTGCTCAAGACCCTGCGCGAAATAGAGAACAGCGAGGGCCGCCCGCATGTCCCTGCGCTTGCGTTTACAGCCAATGCAATGACCCATCAGGTCGAGAGCTATCTTGCCGCCGGCTTTGATGGATGTCTGACCAAGCCCCTGACGCTGCAGAAGTTGCGCGAGGCTTTGCAGCGGCTGACAGACTCTGCGCGCATGTCAGGGTAGCGCGGGCAGAGCCACGTTGCGCGCGCGACATCCGCGCGACAGCACGTCGCTATCACAGGGGCGGGGGGTCAGGTCATGGGTCAGGCACACCCGGATTTCCTGCGCCATCCCTTCGCGGCAGGTCAGGATAGCCATGTTTTCGCGAATCGTCGGATTGGCGGCACGGAATTCGGCCATCAAGGCGTCGGGTGCGATGCTCAGGCGCCCATCGGTGGCGCTGATCCGTTCTGGCAGGGTCATGCCTGCGAATGCCGCGCGCGTCTTGTCGAAATAGGCATCCGCGCTCAGTCCCGCGCAGGTGCCATGCTTGCGCCACTGGTGCAGGGCAAGCCCGTCCGACCCCATGATATCCACCATCGCCGCGGTCATGGCGCGGCTCGGGGGCGGTTGCGTGCTCTCGCAGAATTCGGGCCAGCCCCCGGTCTCGAACTGCGGCCAAAGCCCGTGCACCAGCCAGCCCGCGCCTGTGCCTGATGCACAACGATCATCGCCGCGCGCGGTGCCGGTTCCTGCGCACCAGCTTGGGGTCCAGGTCATTGCCAGAACCAGATAGCCGTCGTCATGTGCCGGGTCCGTGCGCTGCGTGTCTTCGAACTGCTGCCAGAGCAGCACTGCCAGCCCCGCAATGATCACCAAAGCCGAAAAAATCTTCTTCATTTCCACTTTCCCTGAGCCGCCACACAGGCTATACCACCACAATCCCCGAAATCGAGGAACGCAGGTCCGCCCTGCAGCCGAAGTCCCGGCACCTGATGACCTATGCGTAAACCACTTGCGCTCGTATGACAGGAGATCATGTCATGTCAAAACCACTGATGCCCAAGGCCACCGCTGTCTGGCTTGTGGACAACACCACGCTCAGTTTCAAGCAGATCGCCGATTTCTGCGGGCTGCACGAGTTGGAAGTGCAAGGCATTGCCGACGGGGATGTTGCGGCAGGGGTCAAGGGGTTCGACCCTGTGGCCAATAACCAGCTTGACCCGATCGAGATCGAACGCGGCGAGAAAGACCCGCGCCACGCGCTGAAGCTGAAATACAACCCTGCATCCGAGGGTGAGGAAAAGCGCCGTGGTCCGCGCTACACGCCACTCTCGAAGCGTCAGGACCGCCCTGCATCGATCCTGTGGCTGATCAAGTTCCATCCCGAACTGGCTGATGCGCAGATCCGGCGTCTGGTGGGCACGACGAATTCGACCATTGATGCAATCCGCGAGCGCACGCATTGGAACATCGCCAGTCTGCAGCCCATTGACCCGGTTGCGCTGGGCCTGTGCCGCCAGTCCGAGCTGGACAAGGAAGTGCAGAAAGCCGCCGCCAAGCGCGCGGCTGAAGGTGGCGTCATGAGCGACGAAGAGCGGCGCAAGCTGGTCTCGACCGAACAATCGCTCGAAGCCGATGCCGAGCAGAAGATGCCTGCGGGCATTGCCGGGCTGGAAAATTTCAGCTTCAGCGACCTCAACCCGGACTCGGAGACCGAGAACAAGGCCGCCGATTACAGCGATGCCGACAGTTTCTTCAACCTGCCCGATGATGACGAGGATGAAGACGAGGACGACACGGATACACGCAGCCGCTAAGCCCCCGGCTTTTCATGGTTGAGGATTTGCGCTAGGGCGCAGGTCCACAGTTCTGCGCGGTCATTTCGGGGAAGAGACATGAAATTCACGCTGTCCTGGCTCAAGGATCATCTGGAAACCGAGGCGAGCCTCGACCAGATCGCCGAGGCGCTGACTGATCTGGGGCTCGAGGTCGAAGAGGTCATCGATCCTGTGAACAGTCTGGGTGCGTTTCGGATCGCCCGTGTGCTTGAAGCGGTGCAGCACCCCGATGCTGACCGCCTGCGCCTGTGCCGGGTCGAAACCTTTCCCGATGGCCCTGACGGTGCATCGCAAGAGGTGCAGGTCGTTTGCGGTGCACCCAATGCCCGCACCGGGCTGGTGGGCGTTTTCGCGCCTGTGGGCACGCATGTTCCGGGCACGGGCGTTGATCTGAAAGCGGGGGTCATTCGCGGGCAGGCCAGCAACGGGATGCTGTGTTCAGAGCGCGAGTTGATGCTCTCGGACGATCATGACGGGATCATCGACCTGCCTGCTGATGCGCCGTTGGGCCTGCGTTATATTGATTATGCGGGGCTGAATGATCCGGTGATCGACATCGCCATCACGCCGAACCGTCCCGATGCGCTGGGTGTGCGCGGGATTGCGCGCGATCTGGCCGCGCGGGGGCTTGGCAGGCTGAAGCCGCTGGTGGTCGAGCCTGTTGCTGGTAGCTTCCCCAGCCCGATCAGCGTGACGATCGATCCGGCGCTGAAGGAAAAGGGCTGCCCGCTATTCGCAGGCCGTGTCATTCGCGGGGTGAAGAATGGCCCTTCGCCCGACTGGCTGCAGAAGCGGTTGCGCGCGATTGGCTTGCGGCCCATTTCAGCGCTGGTGGATATTACCAATTTCTTCACCTTCGATCAGAACCGCCCGTTGCATGTGTTCGACGCCGCCAAGGTGCAAGGCGGTTTGCGCATTCACCCCGCGCAGGGCGGCGAGGAATTGCTGGCACTCGATGGCAAGACCTATGCGCTTGCCACAGGCCAGATGGTTATCTCGGATGATCACGGCCCGGAATCACTGGCGGGCATCATGGGGGGCGAGCATTCGGGCTGCACGGATGACACGGTCGATGTGTTCCTTGAATCCGCCTATTGGGACCCGATCACCATTGCCGCGACAGGGCGCGCGCTGAAAATCAATTCCGATGCCCGCTACCGGTTTGAGCGTGGGGTCGATCCGGCCTTTACGCTGGACGGGCTGGAACTGGCCACGCGCATGGTGCTCGATCTGTGCGGCGGCGAGGCGTCCGAGGTGGTGCTGGACGGGGCGATCCCGGACACGGCCCGCAGCTACCGGTTCGATCCGCTGCGTGTGCGGTCGCTCGTGGGCATGGACATTCCAGAAGCCGAGCAGCGCGCGACGCTTGAAGCACTGGGCTTCACGCTGACGGGTGATCAGGCACAGCCGCCAAGCTGGCGGCCTGACATATTGGGCAGCGCTGATCTGGTCGAGGAAATCGCGCGGATTGCCTCGCTGACCAAGCTCGAAGGCAAGCCGCTGCCGCGCCCGCAGGCGGGCGTTGCGCGCCCGATCCTGACGCCGATGCAGGTGCGCGCCCGCGCCGCGCGTCGGGTGCTGGCGGGCTTGGGTTACAATGAATGTGTGACCTACAGTTTCATTGATGCCGACTCGGCGCGACTGTTTGGCGGCGGCACCGATGCTGTGCGGTTGGAAAACCCGATTTCGTCCGAGATGACCCATATGCGGCCTGATCTGCTGCCGGGACTGTTGCAGGCAGCAAGCCGAAATCAGGCACGCGGCACGCTTGATCTGGCACTGTTCGAGGTTGGCCCTGTCTTTGCCGGGGGTGAACCGGGCGAACAGAGCCTGCAGGCTGCGGGGATTCTGGTGGGGGCAACTGCGCCGCGCGATCCCTTTGGCAGCCGCCGCAATGTTGATCTCTACGATGCAAAAGCCGATGCCGAGGCGGTGCTCTCCGCCATCGGGGCACCTGCAAAGGCGCAGATCAGCCGCAACCTGCCCGACTGGTTCCATCCGGGGCGCGCGGGCGTGATCAGCCTGGGGCCGAAACTGCCCTTGGCGATCTATGGCGAATTGCATCCGCGCCTGCTGAAAGCCTACGATCTGAAAGGGCCGGTGATGGGGTTCACAGTGCATGTGGAGAACCCGCCGCTGCCGAAATCGCGCAAGACCGCGCGCGCGCCGTTGGCGATCAGCAGCCTGCAGCCTGTCGAGCGTGATTTTGCCTTTGTGGTTGACGCGCAGGTCGAAGCCCTGAGCATTGTCAATGCCGCGACCGGGGCCGACAAGGCGTTGATTTCAGGCGTTCAGGTGTTCGATGAGTTCACAGGCCCCAAGGCCGAAGCGCAGTTCGGGGCGGGGCGCAAATCGCTGGCGATCAGTGTGCGCCTGCAACCTGTGGCCCGCAGCCTGACCGACGAGGATATCGAGGCCGTCAGCCGCAAGATCATCGAGAAAGTGACCAAGGTCACAGGGGGCAGCTTGCGCGGCTGACTTGATGTCAGGCTGTCTGTGAACGCGTCGCTTTTGGCAATTCACCCCCGAACCGGGCGCGATTGACTTGCAGGGCCGGAGTGAAATGGTTTTTCATGCGCCTGCAGGCGCATGATCCGCCACCACGACGAAAGGACAGACCCCATGACCACCCCGTGCATCATCGCTGTGGCCATCACCGGTTCGGTGCCGACCAAGGCTGCCAATCCGGCTGTGCCGATCACTGTCGCAGAACAGATTGAAAGTACCCATGCAGCATATGAGGCCGGTGCCGCCATTGCGCATTGTCATGTGCGCAACGATGACGAGACGCCGAGTTCCGACCCCGAGAAATTCGCACGGCTGAAAGAGGGGCTGGAAAAGCACTGTCCGGGTATGATCATCCAGTTTTCGACCGGCGGACGTTCGGGTGCTGGTTCAGCGCGGGGGGGCATGTTGCCGCTGCGCCCCGACATGGCCTCACTATCCGTGGGCTCTAACAATTTTCCGACACGCGTCTACGAAAATCCGCCTGATCTTGTGGATTGGCTGGCCTCTGAGATGCACAAATACGATGTCATGCCGGAAATCGAGGCTTTCGATCTGTCGCATATCATCCAGGCTGCGCGCATGGCCGATGACGGCCGTCTGAAACGACCGCTTTATGTGCAATTCGTCATGGGCGTGAAGAATGCAATGATCGCCGACGAGCGTATTTTCGATTTCTATATTGAGACCCTGAAGCGGTTTTCACCCGATGCGCTGTGGTGCGCGGCCGGGATCGGGCCCAATCAGATCGTGGTCAATGAATGGGCGATCAGCCGTGGCGGGCATACGCGCACCGGGCTGGAAGACAATGTGCGGCTTGACCGGGATACGCTTGCACCTTCGAACGCCGCGCTTGTTGCGCGAACGGTGGCCCTGTGCGCAAAATACGAGCGTCCGGTCGCGACCTGTTCTGAGGCCCGCGCGATCCTCAAGCTGCGCCCTGCGGCCTGAGCCGCGTGGCTCAGACCCCGGTCCAGACGACACCGGCGGCGGGAATGGTGAGACTCGCCACTTGCACCGGTTCCGGGCCGTAATTCAGCCAGAAGCGCAGATTTCCGGCGCGGCGCGTGCGCAGGGTGTCCGGCAGGTCGAATGTCGTGATACCGGTTTGTGCACAGAAATTCGACAGCAGGCGCTGCAAGCTCTGATCATCCGGCCAACCTGCGAGATAGGCGAGGTTTTCGGCACCGATCAGCGCGGGCAGACCATCCGCGCGCCGCAAGATCACATTCGCGGAGGTCTCGATTTCTTCGGCCCAGTGCAGGAATCGCCCGCCCCCTTCGAGCGCGACCGCGATATCCGGCGGCAGGCTTTCGACCCGCGTGATCTTGGCCTTCAGCCCCGGCAGATCGGGGGGCAGGTCGGGTGGAATGGCGAAATCGGGTGTCTTGGAATTGGCGCGCGGGCCGAACACCACCTGACCGGGGCAGCTTGGCAGGGCGGCGCGCAGTTCCGGCGACAGGGTGAACAGCCCCGGCGCGAGCACCAGTTTCCAGCGCGACAGATCGCGCGTGTCGGGGGGCAGAATGTCGATATTCAGCCCCAGCCGCCGCAGCGCGCGATACCACGCGAAAACCAGCCGGAAATAGTCGAAATCCGCGCCTTGCGGCTGCGTGTCCCAGGCCCAGGCGCTTTCATAATCGAAGATCAGGGCAACATCGGCGGAGCTGTCTGCAACTTCCGGCGCATCCGCCAGTTCATGCGCGACCTGTTCGGCCTCGCTCAATCCCGGTGCAGGCGCGCTGTCGGGGCGCAACAGGCCCGCATGCATCTGTTCCTGCGCGAAAGGGGCCTGACGCCAGCGGAAATAGCACACGGCCTCGGCGCCATGGGCGAAGGCCTCCCATGTCCAGAGGCGCACCATGCCGGGCAGCGGGATCGGGTTATAGGGTGCCCAGTTTACCGGGCCGGGCTGCTGTTCCATGATCCACCAGCGCCCCCTGCCGACGCTGCGATACAGGTCATGGTGGAAGGCCTGAAAATCGGGGTCGCCCTGACGCAGGAAGGTCGCCTTGTGGTCTACGCTCGCTTCCAGCCGGTCCGAGAGAAAGCCGATCGGGTAGCTGTCCCAGCTTGCGATATCGAGATCGGCACCGAGTTTGTAATGATCAAATTCCGTGATCCGGCCCATGTAATTGTGCGCAATCGGCGCATCGGTCAGCGGTCGCAACACATCCACTTGCGCGCGGTTGAAGGCCACGACCTGATCGGACGAAAACCGGCGGAAATCCATGACATGCGCGGGGTTCGGTTCGGTCACGGTCAGGTTGGGCAGGTCGATCTCGTCAAAACTGCGATAGTCCATCGACCAGAACACATTACCCCAGGCGCGGTTCAGCGCGTCGACGCTCTGGTATTTCTGCGCCAGCCAGTCGCGGAACGCGTGGCGCGCGGCATCAGAATAGCTGAGGATCGTGTCATGGCAGCCATATTCATTGTCAGTCTGCCATGCAGCGACATGCGGATTACGCCCGTAGCGTTCGCCCAGAAGGCGCGTGATCCGGCGACACTCGGTCAGATAGCCTGCATGGCTGAAACAGTAATGCCGGCGTGATCCGAATTTGCGCGGATTGCCGTTTTGATCCACGGCCAGCATGTCGGGGTGGCGCTCGATCATCCAGCGTGGCGGGGTGGCTGTGGGCGTGCCGAGCACCACCTTCAGTCCGGCCTCGCCCAGCACAGCAATGGCGCAGTCCAGCCAGTCGAATTGCAGCAGGCCCGCTTCCGGTTCCAGCCGTGACCATGCAAATTCGCCGATCCTGACCCATGTCAGGCCTGCTTTTGCCATGCGGCGCGCGTCCTCGCGCCAGAGGGTGTCCGGCCAATGTTCGGGATAGTAGCAAACGCCAAGGCTGCGCTTCATGTCGGACCTGTTTTCAGTGGGAGAGGGGGTGTTTGAGTATTTAGGGCAAGATGAAACTCAGAGCGTGATGCAATGCTCGCGCTGTCCCTGCGTGATGCCCTTGGCGCAGAACGTGGCACCATCCAGTGCGCTGGGGTTCTGGCGGCCTTCGCGGGCGGTGGTGCAGTAGAGGTCCGTCAGCTCAGGACCGCCGAAGGCCGGGCAGGAGGTATGCGGGGCGGGGAAGTCCACGGCCTGCAGGAACTGCCCGTCCGGTGCGTAGCAAGCCACGCGCGCGGCGCCCCATTGCGCAAGCCAGAACCTGCCGTTTGCGTCAAAGACAGCGCCATCGGGGTTTAGCCCTTCGGCGCTGAGGTCGAGCCAGCAGGCAGGCGCGCCTTTGGGCCAGCCCTCAGCATCAAGCGCCACACGCATGACCTTGCTCGTGAGCGTGTCGGTGAAACAGGCGCTTTTGCCGTCGGGCGCAAAGCTGATGGCGTTCGGGATGGTGATTTGCGGGAACAGGCAGCGCAATTCGCCCCCATGCCAGCGCCAGATCGCGCCTGCGGCTTTTTCAGCCCGCTTGCCCATCGTGCCGATCCAGAACCCGCCCTGCGGGTCGGCGCGGCCGTCATTCGAGCGGGTCACGGGGTTTTCCGCTTCCAATGCGCAGAGGGTGCGGGTTGCACCTGTGGCGTAGTCAAAGAGCGCGAGCCTTCTTTCCGTGGCGATCACCGCGCTGTCCGCATCGACCCAGCCCATGGCAGAGGCCATTTCCTCAAGATCCCAACTGCGGGCAAGGGAATGGAGCTTGCGGCCTGTGATGTCGAACCAGAAGAATTCCTGCCGCTCTGGATGCCAGAACGCCCCTTCGCCCAGATCGCAGCGGATATCGTTCAGTGGCGTCATGTACAGGCGTCCCATGCCGTGACGATTTGGGCCGCGCGTGCGGCGACCTGATCTGCCGACATGCCGGGTGCATAGAGTGCGGTGCCAAGGCCGAAGCCTGCTGCACCCGCCTTGCGCCATGTGGCGAAATCGGCGGGGCCTACACCACCTACGGCAAAGACAGGAATTTCGGGAGGCAGGACGGCACGCAGGGCTTGCAGCCCGTCTGCCCCCATTTTGAACGCTGGAAAGAGTTTCAGCCCGCTTGCCCCTGCACGAATGGCCGAGAAAGCCTCGGTCGGGGTCAGGATGCCGGGATAGCTGCGCATTCCGGCGGTGCGGGTGGCTGTGATTACATCGGGGTTGCAATCGGGCGAGACGATCAACTGCGCGCCGATCCGGGCGAGTTCGTGGACTTGCGCCACGTCCAGCACCGTGCCTGCGCCGATCAGGGCGTCATCGCCGCAGGCCGCGATCATGGCAGCGATGCTGTCATAGGGGTCGGGCGAGTTCAGCGGGACTTCGATCTTTGTGATCCCCGCTTCGACAAGGGCGCGGGCGATGGGCACGGCTTCTGGCGGCGTTATGCCCCGCAAGATGGCGATCAATTCGCGCATAGGTTTTCCTGTTGCAAAAGACGCGCGCGGGCGCGTTTCAGCCCTGCAAGCGTGGTTTCATCTGCTGGATGCGCAGTGACCGGGACGGACAGACCGTCGAGTGCCTGAACATAGAGTCGGCTCAGTGCACCAGCCCCAAGCACCGCAACAGTCTGGCCCAGCCAATAGGGTTTGGCCGACGCGATTTCAGCCCCGATCAAGAGCCCTGAGAGCCGCGCGCGGGCGAGAGCGGGGGCAAGCCCGTCGAGAAGCCCCTCGGCGCGCAGGGTGAAGAGGCGTGCGAGCAGGCGTTCGGGGCGTTCAAGTCCCTGTTCCAACCCCTGCGCGAAGCCTGCCGCGTCCCAGCCGGACAGGCCGTGGCGGAGCACCGAGTGTTCCGACAAGAGCGCGAAAGCCTCGCCCGTCAGGAAGGTCTGGAAGCTGACCACTTCGCCTGCGCTGACATGGACCCATTTACTATGCGTTCCAGGCAGGCAGATCACCCCGTCCCAGCCGGGATTGAGCGCCAGATAGCCTGCGATCTGGGTTTCCTCGCCGCGCATCACATCCGCCGGGCGCGGTTGTTTCAGACCGGGGATGACATGGACCTCGATGCGCGCGTCATGTGTGTGGGCGCGGACAAGGGTGTCGCCAAGCGGTGTGCAGGGGACCGCGCGGTAGGGGGCCTCGACCCAGCCTTGACGGCTGCCGACCATTCCTGCGCACAGAACCTGTGTGATCTTGGCTGCAGGCAGCCAGTCGGCGACAAGGGCGAGGAGCGCGGCCTCGAATTCCGACGCATTGAGCCTGCCCATGCCCTGATCGGACTGTGCCGAATGGATCACTGCGCCGCCCGCCATTCCCCAGACACGCAGATGCGATGTGCCCCAATCGACCCCGATCCAGTCCAGTGTGTTCATCCTGTCACCACGACCCCGCCATCAATGACCAGCGCCTGTCCGGTCATGGCGCGACTGGCGTCTGACGCAAGAAACAACACGCCGCCTGCAATATCGTCCGGGTTGAGCGTGTCTGGCAGGCATTGGCGCGCGAGATGCGCGGCCAACCCTTCGGGAGTGACCCATTGCTCCAGTTGCTTGGGGGTCATCACCCAGCCGGGAGCAAGCGCATTGACGCGGATGCGGTCGGGGCCAAATTCGCGTGCAAGGCTGCGGGTCAGGCCGTTCAGGGCGGAATTGGCGGCGGTGTAGATCGGATAGCCCGCATTGCCCATCATGTAGCTGATCGAGGTGATGTTGATGATCGACCCCTTGCCTGCCTTTTGCATCGCCGGGACAACGGCCTGACAGGCGGTGACGTAGCATTTGAAATTGATGGCCAGCGCCCAGTCCATGAAATCCTCGGTCACATCAGCGAGGCTGTGGCGCTGGTCATTGGCGGCATTGTTCACCAGAACTTGCACGGGGCCATGCGCGACGGCGGCCTGCGCGATGGCGGCTTTCAGAGCGCCCGGATCTGTGATGTCACAAGCGATGAACAGGGGGCGGTTGCCGGTTTTCTGCTCCATCTCGTCGCAGAAGGCGGTGGCGTCCGAGCGCTGGACAAAGGCGAGTTTCGCGCCTTGTCGCAGGAAGGCTTCGCTCAAGCCCGCGCCGATGCCAGAGCCGCCGCCGGTGACAAATACGGAGGCGTTCTTGAGGTCGGGATAGATCGGGGTCATGCGGGGCTCCGGGCGGTGAGGGTGTGTTTGAGTATTTTTGGCAAGATGAAGCTCATGCGGCTTTCCTTGCATGGCACCAGTCGGGAAGCCAGTCACCATGAGCGCTCAGCAGATCATCCACCAGCGCGCGGATCTGGCGCAGGTCCAACTCGGCGCTCGTGTGCGGGTCGAGCATGGCGGCGTGATAGATGTGCGCGCGGTTTTCCGTCAAGAGCGCCTGAACGGTCAGGTCCTGCACATTCAGGTTCGTGCGCATGAGGGCCACCAGATGCGGGGGCAGGTCAGGGACGACCGTGGGCTGAAGGCCGTTGGCATCGACCAGTGTCGGGACTTCGACCGCCGCGCCTGTGGGCAGTTGCGGGATGAAGCCCTGATTGGCGTGGTTGCCATAGATGACCGAGGGCGTACCTGTCGTGATGCTGTCCATGATCGTGGCCGCGTATTCGTTCGACGCTGTGTGTTCGATGCGCGGGGCGTTTCTCAATGCCTCTGCCTGCGCTGCCCAGGCGGCGATCTGTTCCTCGCAGCGCTTGGGGTATTCATCGAGCGGGATGCGGAAGCGCTCGATCAGGTCGGGGCGGTGGGATTTGATGAACCAGGGCACATATTCGGCGAA
>JAFIEL010000244.1 GCA_020832585.1 Natronohydrobacter sp.
CGCGCGGGGCCTGATTGCCGACCCAGAGCGTCAGATGCCCGTCCTGCAGATGCGCGGTTGCCCCCATCGGCTCCATCGTGGAATGGGCCAGAAACGGCACGCGATATTCGACCTCGATCTGCGCCGCCTGATCATCCGGCTTGCCCTGATTGCGCATCCGCGAATTGGGCTTTTCGTCAAAGGCGCGCGCGATCTGATCGAACATCGCCTCGGTCGTGGCAGGCAGGGGCGAAGGTGTCCAGTCGATCACCGCGGCCTCTGCCCCCTGCATCGCGGCCCATGTGTTCGTGGCCACCACTGCAATGCCGCCCCCCAGATCCAGCACCTGCTCGACCCCCGGCACAGCCAGCGCTGGGGCCGCGTCAAACCCTGCCATCCCGCCGCCCAGATGCGGGCACATCCGCACGGTCGCGAATTTCATCCCCGGCAGCACGATATCGGTGGAAAACTGCGCAGCGCCCGTGGCCTTGGCCTGCATATCCGTGCGCGGCAGGGACCGGCCCAGCAGCTTCCATTCATAGGGATGGCGCAACGCGACCTGCGGCACAGGGCGCCCCGCCGCCGCTTCGGCCAGATCGCGATAATCGATCTCGCGCCCATCCGGCGCGATCACACGGCCCGCCTCGGTGCGCAACAGACCAACCGCGACCCCAAGCCGATCCGCCGCAACTGCCTTCAACGTCTCGCGCGCCGATGCGCCTGCCAGCCGCATCCGCTCGAATGCATCCACGGTCGAGGTCGAACCGCCTGTCACTTGCAAGCCCAGCAGCTTCGTCACAGCCCCGATCCCGGCGGTCAGGCTGCGCTGCCAGTCTTTCATCGCGTAATCGGGCACGGGAAGCGCCCCATGCGCCAGCGCGGCATTGTAATAGGCCGCAGCGGGGCGCCCGTGCAGCACGCGCACCTGTTCCCAGTCCGCATCCAGTTCCTCGGCCACCAAAGCGGCCAGCGTCGTATGCACACCCTGCCCCATCTCGGCGCGCGGCGCGATGATGGCAATGCCCGCCGCGTCGATGATCACATAAGGGTTCAGCGTCGCCCCTTCTTCAGGCCGCAACGGGTTCGCGACCGGGCGCTGGACCTGATAATAGCCGAACGCCACCCCGCCCGTGACCGCAACCGCCCCCACCAGAGCCGTGCGCCGCGTGATCTTGCCCAACCTGCTCATCCTGCACCCCCTTCACGCAGCGCGCGCGCCGCGTCATGGATCGCCGCCCGGATCGCAGAATAGGTGCCGCAGCGGCACAGATTGCCCCCCATCGCATCGTCAATCTCGGCATCCGAGGGGTCCGGGTTCACCGCCAGCAAATCCGCCGCCTGCATGATCTGCCCCGACTGGCAATAGCCGCATTGCGCGACCTGATGGCGGATCCAGGCCTCTTGCAAGGGCGCAAGCCCCTGCGCGCCCAACCCCTCGATCGTCGTCACATCGCCCCAGACCTCGCCCACTGTCACCTGACAGGACCGCACCGCCTGCCCGTCCACATGCACCGTGCAGGCCCCGCAGGACGCCACCCCGCAGCCGAATTTCGTGCCCGTCAGGCCCAACTCGTCGCGCAACACCCACAAAAGCGGCGTTTCGGGCGCGGCGGCAACAGCCATGCTGCGCCCGTTGACTGTAACTGAGAGTGTCATCGGTCATCCTGTCTTGACGCTGTTCACGGATATATACGCCGCAGGACAGGATTTACGACACCCGAGCGCGTTTTTTCAGCGCCGCCGGGCCGCCCCGACAATCGGGCCCAGACCCTGCTCCTGAATGACGACCACCACAGCATCACTCCCTTCGGCAGGCACGGTCTGGCGGAAGGGGCGCACCCCGTCCCAGACACCCAGACTGCGCCAGGAGGTGACGATATTGCGATAAATCACCGAACGCCCGGCATTTTCGCCTGCCAGAATATCCACGCTCTCGGCATCCTTGTAGCGCACCAGTTGCACCTCGGTCGCGAAGGGCAACCCGCCATCGGCAGTAGCCTCGATGGTGACATCCCTGCCGCGTTCCCCCGAAAGTGCGATGCGGATCGTGCCGCGCACGAAATTCATGCTCAGATGCGTGCCAAGCGTGCCCATGACCTGCGGCTTGGACGACCCCTTTACCTCGTCAATCCCGCCAATGATCATCTGCGGTGTATAGACCGAAGAGCGCCCCTTGGCGCGGGCATAGGCTTTCTGGCGATTGCTGAACTGCGCCTGTCCGAAACTGTCGGCCCAGCCGATATAGTCCCAGTAATCGACATGCAGCGCCAGCGCGATCACATCCTCGCGGTCGGCCAGATCTTCCAGCAGACGGTCCGCAGGGGGACAGGCGGCGCATCCTTGCGAGGTGAACAGCTCGACCACGACAGGATTGTGCTGCGCAAATGACGGTGTGGCAAAGCCGAGCATCACGCACAGCCAAACCCGCCACCCCAATGCAAAGCGCATGTGAAATCCCCGATGCTACAACGTAGCGCCGATCTAACCATGCAGTCTCGCAGGGGCCAATCAAGGTTTTGCGAGAAGCGGACAAGCGCGGCAGGATGGCCACACTCCGCGCGCGCAGGCAAACACGGAATTTTTTGTGCACAACGGTATACAAATTGCGCGAATCCCCTTGATCGACTGGGTCGTAAGAGGGTAAGTCAAGGCCAGCAAGACCCCTTTCACCCTCAAGGGAGGCCATAGCCCCATGACCATTATCGTCGGACAAGACAGCACAGGCACGCGCAAGACGCTCACCGCGGGCGGCAAGAGTGTCGCCTATTACTCGATTCCCGCCGCGCAGGCCGCGGGTTTGGGCGATTTCGCCAATCTGCCCGCCGCGCTCAAGGTCGTGCTGGAAAACATGCTGC
>JAFIEL010000030.1 GCA_020832585.1 Natronohydrobacter sp.
GCGAACTGATCGCCTCGCGAAACTCGGTCGAGGCCAGCGACACCCCGGCCAGCAGCCCGCCGAGTTCTTTGCCGAATCCGAGCGCATCGCCCAGAGCGGCAAGACTGGCCGCCCAGCCCACGGCGAAAATGACCATCAATTCCGGCGAACGGGCGATCTGGCGCAGCAAGGGATCGGCCAGATAGCGGATGAACAGGATCACCGCCCCCACCATCACGGCACCGCCAAGGAAGACCTGCAAGACCTCCCACAGCCCGCCACTATCCTCGCCCAACCCCACTCCGATGGCCGAGAGTGTGACCATGGCGAGGACGACAAAAATATCCTGAACAATCAGAAAACCCAGCGCGATCTTGCCGTGCAACGCCCCGATTTCCTGTTTGTCCGACAAGAGTTTGACGATGATGATCGTCGAGGAAAAGGTCAGTGCAATTGAAATATATAACGATGTGATCGCATCCAGACCCAGCGCAAGGCAGATCAGAAAGCCGAAGAAGGCCGTGAAAGTGACCTGTCCAAGCCCGGTCGCCACCGCGACCTTGCCAAGGTTGCGCACAAGGCTGATATCGAGTTTCAGACCGACAAGAAACAGCAACACCGCAATCGAAATCTGGCTGAGAGTTTCGATGAAATCGACGGAAGAAACCAGACCCAGCGCATCCGGACCCGCGAGAACCCCAACGGCAATGAAGGCCACGACCAGTGGCTGACGCAGCAAGAGCCCCACAAAACCGACCCCTGCAGCCAGAAGCACCAAAAGCGCGATTTCATAAAAGATCGAGGCGAAATTTGCGTCCATAAGTCTCTCTTTCGACATCGCGGCTTGAACCGGTGGTCAGCTTGCCGGTCGCGCCCTTCCAAGTATGACGCGCACGGACCGATTTGCTACGGGCGTTCTGTCGCCAAGGTCAGGGCGTATCGCGCAGTGGCGTGCCAGACGCAATCAAGCATGTGCCGCCTTGGGGCGCAAGGACAGGTGCGATCAGGATTGATGCAACTCCGCAAGCGACCATGACAAATGGAATGATCCAGTCCTGTTCTTGAGAAACGACGCTTTGCCCGCTCTCTAACTTCTGGCCGGTTCCGAACTGGTCGCGGGCGAAGGCGCGTCGGACAATTCGATCCAGAGCCGCGCCAACGCAGCCTCGGGCGTCTCGGTGCCGCCATTTTCCACCCCGACCCGCCAGAGCGCAGCACCTGCAGCATAGGCACCGGGCATCAGCCCACCGTTCTCGCACTGGCTCACTGCGCGAATACGGCAGCCCCGCGACACGGCATCCATCAGCACCTTTTCCAATGCAGGGTCAGACATGATCGTGCCCGCGCCAAAGACACGCAGCACAGCCCCGTCCAGTTCACCAAGCGCCGCCGCGATGGCTGCGGCGGGCAACCCCGGCGACAAGGTCAGAATCGCCAGCCGACGCGGCGCAAATCGGCGCGGGCGGAACGCGGCAGGCAAGGCGGGCTGCGGGATCGCGCGAAAAGCGTCCGCGCCCTGTGAATCGTGCTTGATCAGCCCTGCCGCCGGTAGCAAGCGCCCGGCGAAAGCCAGCCAGACGCCGGGTGCAGCCCTGCGCGCCTCGCGCAACGCCAGTTCCAGATTCTTCTCGGCATCGCCCTGCATGTTAAGGGGCTTCATCGCGCCGCAGAGCACCACTGGACAGCGCAGCCCTGCAAGCGCTTGCGACAGGGCCGCGCCTGTATAGGCCATCGTATCGGTGCCATGAGTAATGACGACCCCTGCCCCCTGAAACGCTGCAATCCGGTCAATCATGCGGTTCCAATACGCAGCGCTGATTTCGGCGCTGTCGATCAGCGGATCGAAAGTGCAGAATGAAATGGTCACATCCGGCTCAGCCAGCTTGCCCAGCGCCTGCTCGAGCACCCCCACCGAGGGTGTCAGACCATCGGGCCCAATCTCCATGCCGATGGTGCCGCCGGTGTGTAAAACCAGAATGTCGTTCATCTCTTCTCTCCTGCGCGTGACAGCCCATTGCGCATCAGGCCCTGGATCGGGCAGATCGACACGGTCCTTGCCAGTTTCAGTCAGAGCAATCAACCGCCCCTGAAACTGCCCGCCACCCCATATCAGTGCCCCTGCAACAACGCATCAGAGATGCGTCCAGCACAATGCTGTCAGGTGGCAACCTCGCGAAAAACCACAGTCTCAAAAACCGGAAGCGGCATCAGGTTCAGACCCGGCGGAAAACCAACAGCCGGTTATCCGCTGGCATGGTTCGGATTGCCTCGCTGACGAAACCCTGCGCGATGGCGAGGGCCTCGACATCTTCGCGGGCGCGCAGGCCCCAAACCGGATTGCGGCGGCGTAGATCAGCATCGAAAGCCGCATTGCCGGGACCGGTAAATCCACCCCCCTCGTTGAACGGGCCATAGATCAGCAACAGGCCGCCAAGGACCAGCCGCGCATATGCGCCCGAAATCAGGCCCTGCGTGACATGCCATGGCGCGATATGGGTCAGGTTTGCAGTGAATATCGCCTCCACGGCACAGCCCGGCCATGGCGGGCGCGCCGCATCGAGCAAGACAGGCGGCAGAACCCGATCTTGCAGTTCGGGACAGAGCGCGCGCCATGCCTCGATTGCGGCCAGTCCTTCAGGGGTTGTCTCGGTCGGGCTCCATCTCACCTGTGGCATATTGCGCGCTATCCACAGCGCGTGTTCACCAGTGCCAGAAGCGATCTCGAGCACAGTGCAGGGTGTCGCGGGCAGTAGCTCAGCCAGTGCCGCGCGAATAGGATCGCGATTGCGTGCTGTGGCGGGCGCGTGCTGCAGGTCAGCATAGCGCGCGACAGTCGCGGCAGGATCTGCCAGCGGATCAAACGGGTCAGGCATCGTCATTCCTCACTTCGCGGCGGGCTGCCGCTATGCATCTACCAGCGACCAGAAACCGTATTTGCGACCATGCTTCTGACGCAGGGTTTCGACAAACCGGGCGTGGGACGGCTGCGTTCCGTAATCACTGATCCCTGGATCAGACGCCTGACATTGCGCCAGATGCCGCGCGGCGTGACGATAGCGCGTGGATTTCGCACCAGACAGCGTGTCCTCGATCATCGCGCGGCGCAGCAGGGTGGCGGCAAGGGGATGGCGTGCTTCCAAGACATCAGCCGCATGGGTCAATGTCGCGTACTCATTCCCGTCGATCTGGGTAGCACACCCGTGCACCAGTCTGGCGGCGCGGTCATGGGCAGGCCATTCGATCAGGAAATCGAGCGCCACAGTGCTGCGGGCATGCGCCGCGACAAGATCGAGTGCTTGTTCCTCGGCCTCTATATCGTCGAAATCCGGCAGCATTTTCAGGTATTTGCGCAGGGCACGGGCACTGAGATCCTGCTCGAAACGCGCCCGCAGATGGGCTTTCAGGATATCGGTCTTGCCCAGCCGTTCCAGGCACTCCTCATACACCTCATCAAGCTCCGTATTGACCATATGAAAAGATTTTTGGGCGTCGCGCGCCAAGGAATTATTTGCAATCTCGTAAGCTTCTTCGACACGGCCTGCATCGATCAACCGACGCGCCACGCTTGGCGCGATGGTGCCATAGGTCAGTTGCTCGGGCGAATAGCGCGCCATATAGGCGTCGACATCGCCCTGCGCATCGGCCACATCGGCAAGGATGATCGAACTGGTCGACTGCTTGACGCGCAGCACCGCGTCCACGGGTGAAGAAGACAGGCCAAACCCCTGCAATGCCTCAATTTCGGCAGGTGTTGGCGGCGTCGCGGCCCAGTCTGTGGTGATCCGTTTCAGATACTCCAGCCCCTCTGACCCGAGCGCTTCAGCCGTCGCCGGGATGATCCCGTCGAATTCGCCATAGCCTGCATCGGCCACAGCATCGAGGATTCGCTCGGCGAGGATTCGGGGTTCCATCATGAGGCGCGGCGACAGATCGGCGATCAGGTCCACCGCTTGACGGAACACATCCCCCACTGCGCCATTGCTGTCATCAGTGCGCTCATGGATCGACGGGGCCAGTTGCAGGAAGGACCACAACAACTCGAACGCCTCTTGCGCATCATGGGGGATGAGGTTGGTCTCGATCAGCGCCAGCAAGCTGTCCAGATCCCGGACAAGCGCGCGTTGCTTGCGCCAGTCGATATAGCTGGTGGATCGGCGCAGGGACGCAAAGCGCTTGCGCAAATCGGCCGCGACATCCTTGGGCCCCTGCGCCGCGCTCAGTTCCATCCGTGCGCGGCGCTGCAAGGCAGCGTTGCCCTGCACCAGATCCAAGACCAGCGCGGCCAGCTTTTCGGAGCCAAGCTTTGCCAGATTGGCTTTGTTCAGGGTTTTCTTTGACATGGCGCAACCTCGGGATCGGGGCAGGACCACCATATCGACAAACGAAGTGGAATGTCAGCCCATGCGACTGCACCGACCGTGCTGAAACATGCCAACGGATCTCAAATAAATCAAAGTCCAGCCGTTGCCGAAAGCAGAGGGTCGCATTGCATTGAGGATGCAATCCGCAGCGCGTTTGTGGGTGATTCCTGACCCGAACAGGCGATCATCTTCACGCACAATACATGACCGGGCAGAAATAGTGATGGCCGCACTGCCCCTGCAGATCTTCCCCGAATACGGCCATGCGAGTCGGAATTTATTAAGGTTGTTGAAATAGCGTCCACAACATACCGAATTCGAGTGTGTCATGCGTATTGTTATCGTCGAGGATCACCCGATCACGCTTAACGTGTTGACCCTGGCACTTCAGGCCACGCCTGAATACCAGGTCCTGCCCTTCTCGACTGCGCGAGAGGGGCTGGCGGCTTGTGCCCAAGGCGCTGACATCGCCATATTCGACAACCAGTTGCCTGACATGACCGGGACCGCAGCGGTGACATACCTGCGCGCGCAACCGGCTACGCGTCACCTGCCTGTCATCGTCATTACCGGTGACGATGACAGGCAGACCCGGATGGCGGCAATCAGTGCAGGGGCGACTGACTTTCTGGGAAAGCCCGTTCAGATTGACGAACTGCGCATCCGCGTCCGCAACCTTCTGGCGCTGCATGCCGCCGAGAAAGAGGCGCGTGCCGGGCAGGCCCTGCTCGAAACGCTGATTGCAGGTGCCAACGCCCAGGTCGCCGTCGCCGATGCAAAGCAACCTGACGCGCCGATCCTATACGCCAGCGAGCCGGTCCAGAAACGTATGCATGACGCCGCGAACAGGCTTCAGGGTTTGCCCCTATCCGCCCTCTGGGCAAAGGCCCCCCCTTCGGCAGAGCGCGAGGCGCTGGAACACGCCGTTGACGCCTGCACGGCTGGGGAGTTCATTCTGTCAGATCCCCTTGGCGAGGGCGATGCCTGGGTCGAGATCTCGCTTGCCCCTGTCGCAGAAACCAGTGGGCGCGTCCGCTATCTTGTGGCCAGCATCACCGATGTCACCGCGTTGATCCAGACCCGACAGGCGCACGCGCGGCTGTCGTCGCGACTGCGCGACATTGCCCAGCTCAGCGGGGCATGGTTCTTTGAACTGGATGATTCCTTGCGGCTGAGCTATGTCTCGCCGGCCTTGGCACAGGTGCTGGCTGTTGATCCGGAAGCAGCTATCGGTCGCCCTGTTTCGATGATGCCAATACGCCTGACAGCCCCGGAACGACACGGCATGTCCGCCGAGCACCTCTTCGCGCCGCCGCACCATCCGGTCGAACAAGAGATGGTCGCTTTACAGATGCCAGACGGCCAGATCCGCGCCGTGCAGATCAATGCCAGCCCGTTTCATGATGAAAGGATGCGCTTTGCAGGCTATCGCGGGCACGCCAATGACGTCAGCGATATCATTCGGGCTCGCGATCAGGCCGCACAGGCAAGCCGGGCGAAATCCGTTTTCCTGTCGACCATGAGTCATGAGATGCGCACGCCTTTGACAGCAATCATCGGCCTGTCCGAACTCGCTGCAAGCGACATCCCTCCAGAGAATTATCGCGGGTATCTGGACGACATCCGCGCACAGGCGTCGCGGCTATCTCTCCTGCTTTCCGATGTTCTGGACGTCGCGGCCATGGATCAGGGTAGACCCGTCCTTGATCAGACGCCCTTCGATCTGATCAGGGCCGTGGAAGCATCTGCCGCAACTGCACGTCAGGCGGCAAGCGAAAAGGGGCTGTCATTCGACCTGCACCTGATCGCCCCCCGACCTGCGGCGCGTTTGGGCGATGCTGCACGCGTTGCCGCGATCGTGCGGGCTCTGATGTCAAATGCTGTAAAATTCACATCAGAGGGCAAGGTCACGGTGCAACTCGACCTGTCGGCTTCCGACCGGATCACCCTGTGCGTGCAGGATACCGGAATCGGCATGACCGAGGCAGAACAGGCGGCCGCTGTGCTTCCCTTTGTTCAGAACGATGACGGAATCGCGCGCCGGTTCGAAGGCGCCGGGTTGGGACTCAGCATCGTGACATGGCTGACCGAGGCAATGGGCGGAAATTTCGCGCTGTCTTCGACGCCCGGTCAGGGAACCTTGATCCGGGTCTCCCTGCCCTTGCCCGAGGTGACGCAGACGATGACGCAGGAAACGGTGCGCAAGAGTGACGGCCCTGCGCCCCAAACTGACGCCACGGCAGCGCATGGAAGCAAAACAGAAACGACAACAGCCTCAGCCCCACCGCCCGTCACACAAGGGCTGCCCGCAGGCACTGATGCCGGCATGGCGCTCGAAGGCTGCAAGGTGCTTGTCGCCGACGACAATCAGACCAACCTTAAAATCCTTCAGGCGATGCTTGGCCGATTGGGGGCCGAGGTAACGCTGTGCAGCGACGGAACCGCAGCACTGCAGGTATGGCTGCGAAAGCATTTCGATCTGGTGCTGCTTGATATCAACATGCCAGGCATGGCAGGCACAGAGGTCATTCAGGCAATAAGAGAGCAGGAACAAGTCAATGGATCCACACCCGTCCCGGCATTGGCCGTGACGGCCAATGCAAGGCCCGATCAGGTCGCGCAGTATATGGGTGTGGGCTTTGATGGCTGTGTTGCAAAGCCCTTCACCAAAGCGCAACTCGCCGACAGGATTACCAGGCTTCTTGTGCAGGCCAAAAACTGAAGCACGCAGCATGAAAATCGCCATGTCAGTTCACAACTGGTTAAGTTTAGGCAGTGCATATATCATTCTGCCAGTTTTCCGCTGGTGTTGTTCAACCAGATCGTTCCATCGTGGAGTATGAGATGACGCTCTTTTACCGCCTGTTCCCTGCCGTCTTCGCGGCCATGACATTCATTTTCGGCGCAAATGCCGAAACCCTGCCAGAGCCCGAGGGGCGCGTGATCCTGACCATCACCGGACAGGTCGGCAATACCAACGGCGATGGGATCGCGCGTTTCGATCAGGCGATGATCGAAGCCCTGCCGCAGCGCGAGACGGAAACCAACACGCCCTGGTTCGATGGTCCGCAGCGCTTTACCGGCCCGCTGCTGTCGGATCTCGTGCAGGCCGCTGGCGCAGAGGGATCAGAGTTGCGAATCATCGCAGTCAACGACTATGCGACGACCATGCCCTGGTCGGATATCGAAAACGTCCCGGTCATTCTGGCGATACGCCACAATGGTGAAACAATGTCGGTGCGCGAGAAAGGCCCTCTCTTCGTGATCTATCCGTTCGACGAATACCCGGAACTGCGTGACGAGGTCTATTTTTCAAGGTCAGCATGGCAAGTGACCACGATCACGGTCAACCCTTGATAAAGCCGCGCCGTCGCCCACGTCGCCCTGCCCGCGGCCAGATCGGCTTGTTGGTACTTGGGATTATCGTGCTGGTGGCGGTGTCGACGGCCGGTCTTCAGTTCATGCGCCTGCTCGATTCCGAGCGAGAGATGGATGCCGTCGTGCGTGAAGATGCAATGTGGGCGGTCTTTCAGAGCGACAGGCATCTTCGCGAGCTTCAAGCCACCGCGCGGCTGATTGCCGAAACCGGCGATACCAGCCTTCACGACCAGCTTCTGCAGTCTTTTGACATCCTCTACAGTCGCGTTTTGCTGCTGGAACGCGGCACCTTCCTGCTTGATCTCAGCGCGGACGGCCGGCTTTCAACCGAAGCGCGCGAGCTGACAGCCTATATTGTCGGCCTGGCACCACTGATCGACGCGCTGGACATTGCCCAACCAGACTATCGAGATGCGGTGTCGGCCTTGGCAACCGACCTTTTGTCATGGCGTGCGCGCGTCAACGACATGCTGCTACGCGCCAATAGTGACACCAACACGATGCGGGTCGCGGACCGAAGCCTTCGCGGTGAAATCCAGGACCGGTTGGCATGGCTGGCATTGGTACTGATCGTCGCTTGCACCAGTATCTTTGCCTTGCTGATGCTGCAACTTCGCCGATTGGAAGGATCCAACCAGCGCATGGCCATCTTGCAAGAGCGTAGCCGCCGCCGCGCGGTGCGTGCACAAACTGCAAGCCGTGCCAAATCGGCCTTTCTGGCAACGATGAGCCATGAAATACGCACACCGCTGAATGGCATCATAGGATCGGCCGAATTGCTGGCATTGCAGCCCCTGCCAGCGGACACAGCCCGACGTCTCGGGACCATCACGGCTCAGGCCTTCTTGTTGCGCGACCTGATAGACGGGATCCTTGATTTCTCGCGTCTCGACATCGGCGAGATCGAGAAAGAGATGTCCGACACGGATCTCGGAGAACTGGCACGGCAGTTGACCACTGCCTTTTCCGAGCAAGCCGAAGCCAGCGGGCTGGATCTGCAGATCACGCTCCCGAACATACAAGTTTCTGTCAATGACGCGCGGTTGCGACAGATCCTCGTCAACCTGATCGGCAACGCGCTGAAATTCACCCATCACGGTCGGGTCCAGGTGTGTGGGCAGATTGTGAAGTCCTCGCTGTTGCGTGTCGACGTGAAAGACGATGGCATCGGCATAGCGCCCGAAGCTATCCCGTTGCTGTTCCGAGAGTTCAGCCAGGTCGACGGCTCTCATTCACGAGAGTATGGTGGCAGCGGGCTTGGTCTGGCCATCTGTAAACGCATCGTTCACGGATTGGGCGGGCGCATCGGGGTCGAAAGTGAACCCGGTAAGGGCAGCCTGTTCTGGTTTGAAGTGCCGGTCATGCCAGTGGATGCAACCGCACAAGCCCGGACAGTCACCAAATGCACGCCCGACTCACGCCCGAACCGACCTGTCGAAATTCTGGTCGCAGAAGATAACGAGGTGAATCTAGACGTAATCTGCGGTATTCTGGATCATCTGGGACATAGGGTCCATGTCGCCCATCATGGGCACGAAGCGGTCAGGCTGGCACGCACCCTGCGGATCGATCTTGTCCTGATGGACATGCAGATGCCCGAGATGGATGGGCTGCAGGCCACGCAGGAAATCCGCAAGTTCGATGCCAACCTGCCCATCATCGGCGTCTCTGCAAACGCCTTTGCCGTTGACCGGGACGCCTGCCTCGCTGCCGGCATGTCCGATTTCATGCCGAAGCCTGTCACCTCTGCAACACTGGCCGAGATGATCGGGCGATACATCAAGACTGTTGCCGATGTGCCGGACACTGCCGCAACACCACCCCTCTGGCCCGAAGACGAACCCGCGCCGCCCCATGACACACAAAGCGCGCCCGATCCGGCACCCGCGAATGCGGATATGATGCAACTCTATGATCTTGCCGAAGCACTTGGCAAAGACATCACACTGCAATTCATCGACCGTTTCGAAGCCGAGCTGGACACTGTGCAAGACAACCTGTCCGCCCCCATCGCGGCCCCCACAGAAGATGCAGCGACCGCGCAGGACGAAGTCCTGCACAGTTTCAAGGGCGCTGCGCTGACATTGGGGATGCGTGGCACAGGGCAGCTGGCACAGGACATGCGCCAGCGCCTGCCTGTCGCCATGAACGATATTGAAATGCTGATCTTGCGTGCCTCGACCGACATCGCGCAAGCGCGTCGGGCCTTGTCCGTCTGGAGTGAATGATGAAACCGCTTCCCCCTGTCGATCTGGAACCCGCAGAGGCCCTTGCCCGACTGACCGCAGCGCAAGCGCTCAGCCGCGAGGTGATCGAAGACCTGCTGGCCGTCGCCCCCGAGGATCTGGACTCGTCGATTGACACGGCACTTGCCCGGCTGGGGACTTTCTGTAGGTCCGACCGCACCTATATCTTTCAGCGCACAGTCCGCGGCTTGATGGACAATACGCATGAATGGTGCGCCCCTGGTGTCGAGCCAATGATCGCGATGCTGAAGGATCTGCCAATGGAAATGGCTGATCCGTGGTGGCCGGTCTTCGACAGCCACGGGCTGGTTTACATTGCCGATGTGCTGGAACTTTTGGCAGATGATCCGCTGCGAGAAATCCTTGAAGTACAGGGCATCCGCTCGCTTCTGGCCGTGCCGCTGCGTGAGGATCGGGAACTTGTCGGCTTCATGGGATACGACTCGGTGGCCGAGGTCAGGAGCTTTCTGCAAGGAGAGATCTTTCTGATCCAGGCCGTCGCCAATACCATTTCGGCCATGCTGACCCGGCGCAGGATCGAGGCAGAGATGGCAGAAGCGCGACGTCTGCAGGATCTGGAGCATCAGCGGCTGAAAGCGACGCTCAGCGCCTTGCCTGATGTGGTGCTGGAGCTTGACAGTGAACTGAGTATCGCGGCGATGCATGTCAATGACCGCGTCAGCCAGCCACTGCAGCCAGACCGCGTTCTCGGTCAGCCACTGACACAGGTGTTTCCACATGATGCCGCGGCCCTGGAGCATGATTTCAGAGTTGCGCTGGAACGCGATGGCATCGTGCCATATCACCTGTGCCGGATCGATACTGCGCACAGCACCCTGTGGTATTCAATTTCAGCAGCGCGGCGCGCGACGCGATCCGCCGACGATCTGCCGGGATATGTCGTCATTCTGCGCGATGTGACCGAACGGCGCGCACAACGGGCCGATATCGAGCGCCTGAGCCAGATCGTGCGCAATACGACCAACATGGTCATTACCACTGATGCCGAAGGCCGCATCGAATGGCTGAATCAGGCCTTCGAGACGCGCACGGGTTTCAGTCTGCTCGAGGCGCGAGGCCACAAGCCTGGCGACTTGCTGCAATGCCCGGAGACTGACCCTGCAACGATTGCCCGTATCCGCGACGCGCTCGCACTGGGCCAGCCTGTTCTGGCCGAGGTGCTCAACCAGACCAAATCGGGTGAAAAATATTGGGTCGAATTGAACATCCAGCCCGTCCTTGATGATCAGGGCACGCTGACCGGTTTCATGTCGGTCCAGTCAGAGACAACACAGCGGCATGAATACACACGCAAGCTTCAGGCCGCTCTGGAAGCCGAAGAGACCTCGCGCGGCCGCCTGAATGCAGCTGTCGAGATCATGCACGACGGGTTTATCCTGTTCGATGCCGAGCAGCGACTTGTTCTGTTCAACAAGCGGTTTGAAACGATGTTTCCCGAAATTGCCGCGCGGATAGGCCCTGAATCAACCTATCGAGAGGTTCTCGAAATCGGGGTCAAGGTCGGGTCTCTGGCGCGAAAGGAAGCCGACCCGGAACGCTGGATCAAAAACGAGATTTGCGCATTCTCGCTGCGTCTGCGCTCTTCCGGCACCATGCGCCAGCATGGTCGCTGGCTGAGTTTCAGCCAGACGCCGACGCTCGACGGTGGTCGTATCATCCTGTTCTCGGATGTCACCGAGTTGAAGGACGCAGAGCAGCGCGCCGTGTCTGATCGCGCCCGCGCGATGGATGCCGCGCATGACGGCTTTGCGCTCGTCTCGGAAAAGGGCACGTTGCTCTATGCCAATAGCGCAGCCCTGAACCTGTTGGGGATCGCGCGGAAAGAGGATGCCATCGGTCGGCACTGGCAGGAAAGCCTGCACGCGAATACCCCTTCGCATGAGTTTGACGCAGCCATACAACAACTGGACAAGGATAATCACTGGAATGGCATGATGCGCCTGATCCGGCTCGATGGGCAGGCCGTCGATGTCGAGGTTTCGGCAGCGCGGAACACCGATGGCGGCATATTGCTGATCTTGCGCGACATTACCGATCGCCTGCAAAACGAGGCAGAGCGCGAACGGCTTCGAGAGACGCTTGCACTGGCCAGTCGTCGGGCTGATCAGAGTCTGCTTGCGCTCGGCCTGACCCATGATTTCAACAATCTTCTGGCCACGATTGCGACAGCAGCGAGCCTTATCGAGGAAGATGGATCTCCCCTCACCCGCACCTTGACCGAGAATATTGGTGCAGCGGTTGATCAGGCCGCAGGTCTGGTGCGTCGGCTGATGTCATTGGGTCGTCAGAGCCAGGGCAAGACACAGATTGACCTTCGCGAGCCGATGAGAGATGCCGCGACCCTGATCGAAGCGGGGCTACGGCCACCGTTGCGGCTGGAGTTGTCCCTGCCTGACCAGCCAGTGCGCGCCCAGGCCGATTCGACCGCGCTGATGCAGATGGCGCTGAACCTGTCGATCAATGCCCGCGATGCACTGATGCAATCACCACCGCAAGATGCACCCGGAGTGATCCGGCTCGAGATGACCCCGATCAGCGATGCGGATCGGGCGCGCAAGCTCGACTTCGGCACGTTCGTTGACGCAACCGATTATATCCGGATCGAGATTTCGGATAATGGACCGGGAATGGACGCCAAGACACGCGCCGAGATCTTCACGCCATATTTTACCACGAAGGGCGACAAAGGCACTGGATTGGGTGTTCCTATCGCAGTCGAGGCGGTGCTTGCGCATAACGGGGCGCTGAGTCTCAGAAGCACACGGAAGAACGGAACGTGTTTCACCATTTTCCTACCTGTTGCATAGCAAATTGATAACATTGGATAAATGTTATTCCGGTATGAACCCTTGCATCGACCGCTGACGGTATTACACTGTCCCGATGACATAGGATTGCATGGTTCAATGCGCGTCTTGATAGCCGATGATCACGATCTTCTTCGCGACACGCTGGTACTTTTTTTGTCAGCGCAGTCGGATTTGCAGGTAAAGGGCGTTGGCAGCTATGGTGAGGCGGTCGATGCGATCAACGCGGATGGGCCGGTTGATCTGCTTCTGCTTGACTACAGAATGCCGGGCATGAACGGGCTGCAAGGGGTCAAGGATGCAGTCCAGAACGGGCGCGCACGGTATGTCGCGTTGATGTCAGGAGATGCGCCGCGCAGCATTGTGACCGAAGCGCTTAACGCAGGTGCGGCGGGTTTTCTGCCGAAGACCCTGCCCGCGAAATCCTTGCGCAACGCCGTCGCTTTCATGCTGATGGGAGAGGTTTATCTTCCGGCGGATTACATTCAAGGCAGCGATTCCCCCGAAAGGTCAGAGGGCGACAAACTGGGGGATCTCAGCAAACGCGAGCGCGAAGTGCTGCGTTTGCTTGCCAATGGGATGTCCAACAAGGAAATAGCCAGAACGCTGAATGTAAGCGAAGCTGCCATAAAATTGCATGTCAAGACAGTTTTCCGGCACCTTGGAGTAGCGAACCGCACACAGGCCGCGATGCTGGCGCGGGATCTCGGTGTATTCTGAGATCCCGATGAACCGCCCTCAAGCGATCTGCTTGATGTCTGGCGACACTGAAGAGTGTTCGGTTCCGATCATGTAGCCACGTCCCCAGACTGTGCGGATGACGTTTTCACCCAGTGCGACGGCGAGTTTCTTGCGCAGTTTGCATACAAAGACGTCGATGATCTTCGCGTCAGGCTCGTCGCGCCCACCGTAGAGCTTGGTCAGGATCATTTCCTTGGTCACGGCCATGCCCTTGCGCAAAGCAAGGGTTTCCAGAACCTCATACTCCTTTACAGTCAGAGCAAGCGGCTGTTCGTCGACCCTGACTTCCTTGGAATCGAGCAGGATTTGCAGCCGGTCAATGCAGATGCGAGATTGGGAATGACCATTGGATCGCCGAATAATCGCGGTCAGCCTGGCTGTCAGTTCATCAGCCTTGAACGGCTTGGTCAGATAGTCATCAGCCCCCGCTGCAAGAGCCGCAACCTTGGTCTCGGTTTCCAGATCGCCCGACAGAATGAGCACCGGCACATCCAGTCCCAGCCGTCGGGCATGGGCCAGAACATCCAGCCCGGACTGTCCATTCAGTCTCAGGTCCAGGATGATCGCGTCAAAATCATAACTTTGCGCCATCTCGATCGCCGAAGCGCCATCATTCACAGCCGTTACATTGAAGCGCTTTCGCACCAATGCAGCCGTGATCATCTGCGCCATCAGGCCATTATCTTCAACAACAAGTATTTTCATCTTTACCCTCCAGAAACCGGTTTATCTATCGTTTACCATCCACTTTCGCCGTAGAATCTGCAAACAGGCGAAGGGATAGACCACGAACTCAAAAGGTTGCGCAGTGGTCAGTTCATGACTTCTTTCTGACGAAAATATGTCCATCAATCTTGATCGTGGCCGATTTGAGGCGAAAATCGGCGATTTCGCTGCTTCTTCACATTTGCAATTGAAACCCGCCTGCGCCTTGCGCACGTCCTGGACGAAATGACCACTCGGTTTTGTCCGGGCTGCCACGGTCCAAGATCAAACCGCCTCCCTGCCCGGATTTGCCCCGCAGCACCAAGACAAGCTGCGGAGTTTCCACCGCCGCGACCTCCCGGTTTCTGCAACTCGCAAACATCAGAGCCGCACCTGCCCGGTCCGTGCTGACAGGGCTTTCCTTCCCGCCTCGCGCATGGCACCAAGGCTCCAGCACCCGTCCGAGAGGCCCACCCAATGACCCCAGCCCCCTTCCCCGCCGCCCGCCTGCGCCGTCTGCGCCGCACCCGCGCCCTGCGCGAGATGGTGCAGGAACATGGCCTGAGCGCGCGCGATCTGATCTGGCCTGTCTTCATCCGTGATGGCGAAGGCGTCGAAGAGCCGATCCCCTCGCTGCCCGGTGTCAGCCGCTTGTCGCTTGACCGGATGCTGGTGGCAGCCGAAAAAGCCCATGCGCTTGGCATCCCGGCGATCTGTCTCTTTCCCTATACCGATCCGTCCCTGCGCACCGAGGATTGCGCCGAGGCCTGGAACCCGGAAAACCTGACAAATCGCGCGATCCGGCACTTGAAACGCGAATTGCCCGAGATGATGGTGATGACCGACATCGCGCTCGATCCCTATAACGCCAATGGCCATGACGGGTTCGTGGTGAATGGCGAAATCATCAATGATGAAACCGTCGCAGCACTCGTGAAGATGGGTCTTGCGCAGGCTGAGGCAGGGGCGGATATCCTTGGCCCCTCGGACATGATGGATGGCCGGATCGGGGCGCTGCGCATGGCACTGGAGGCCGAGGGCCACAGCGATGTCGCGATCCTGTCCTATGCCGCGAAATTCGCATCAGGCTTCTATGGACCGTTCCGCGATGCCGTGGGCGCCTCGGGTCGGCTGGTGGGCGACAAGGCCACCTATCAGATCAACCCCGCCAACGCGCAGGAAGCCCTGGCCTGCGTCGCGCGCGATCTGGCGGAAGGCGCCGATATGGTCATGGTCAAGCCAGGGATGCCCTATCTCGATATCTGCCGCGCCGTGAAGGACCGTTTCCAGCGCCCCACCTTCGCCTATCAGGTGTCTGGCGAATACGCGATGCTGATGGCCGCGGCGCAGAATGGCTGGCTTGATGGCGACAAGGTCATGCTCGAAAGCCTGATGGCGTTCAAACGCGCAGGTTGTGACGGGGTGCTGAGCTATTTCGCGCCGCGCGCGGCCGAAGCGTTGCGCGGTTGATCGCGGCGAAGCCTTGCCGATTCGGCCCCGGTCGGGCCTCTAATGGGTGACAATCCTCTCTTTTCGCGCTATTGTCCTGCGACATACAGAGTGCGCAAGGCACCATGAGCAGAGGCACAGACATGACCCAGATGAACCGGCGGGTATTCGCAACAACCGGTCTGGCAGCGATGGCATCGCTGGCGGCATGTTCCAACCCAGTGGGCGGTCAGGGCGCGGCGGATCTTGACGCGCGCGTTGATGCGGCGCGCAATTATCTGCGTTCGAATTATCCGGGTCTGAACGAGCTGTTCCAGAATGCACGCGGCATCCTGTATATCCCGGTCGTGACCGAAGGCGGGCTGTTTGTCGGCGGTGCCTACGGGCGCGGCGCGCTACGGATCAATGATGCCACGGTAGATTACTATTCCGCCACCCGCGCCAGTTTCGGGCTGCAGGCGGGCGCACAGCAATATGCCCATGCGCTGTTTTTCATGACCGAACAGGCGCTGTCGGATTTCCGCTTTTCGCCGGGCTGGGCCGCCAGTGCCGATCTGCGCTATGCTACCCCGACCCAGGGAGGTTCCATGGGAACCGAGACGACGACGCAATTCTCGCCTGTCATCGCGGTTGTGTTCGGCCAGTCGGGGATCATGGCGGGCGCTTCGCTTGCAGGCGTGAAATACGCCCGCATCATCCCCTGAGTCGGATCAGGCTGTCAGGCTCGCCACATCTTCGGGTGCGCCGAAATTGCGCGTCGCACTGTCGCGCGCAATGCGCTTGATCATGCCCGACAGCGCCTTGCCCGCGCCAATTTCCCAGAACTCCGTCACGCCCTGCCCGGCCATCCATGCAACCGACTCGCGCCAGCGGACCGAACCCGTCACCTGTTCCACCAGCAACGCGCGGATCGTGTCAGGATCAGACACCGCCTCGGCGCGCACATTGGCGACCAGTGGCACTGTGGGCGCGCGCAGGCTCACTTCGGCCAAAGCCGCATGCATCGCCTCAGCCGCAGGCTGCATGAGTGCGCAATGGAAAGGCGCGGAGACCGGCAGCATCAGCGCACGTTTCGCACCGCGCGCCTTCGCGATCTCGACCGCACGTTCGACCGCGCCCTTGTGGCCCGAAACGACGACCTGTGCGGGGTCATTGTCATTGGCGGCCTGACAGATCTCGCCCTGGCCGGCCTCTGCGGCGACCTCGCTCACGGTCGCAAAATCCAGTCCCAGCAGCGCCGCCATCGCCCCAACGCCCACGGGCACCGCCTCTTGCATGGCGCGGCCCCGGATGCGCAAAAGCCGCGCAGCATCGCCGATCTCCAGCGCGCCCGCCGCCGCCAGTGCCGAATATTCCCCCAGCGAATGGCCCGCAACATAAGCGGCATCACTCACCGCCACGCCTTCGGCCTGCATCGCGCGCAAGGCGGCAAGCGAGGTCGCCATGAGCGCGGGCTGAGCATTGGCCGTAAGCGTCAGATCTGCGATATCGCCCTCCCAGATCAGCCCGGACAGGTTTTCGCCAAGCGCGGCATCCACTTCGTCAAACACGGCTTTGGCCGCTGGATAGGTTTCGGCCAGAGCCTTTCCCATGCCGATAGTCTGCGCCCCCTGACCCGGAAAAACAAATGCGCGGCTCATGCTCATCCCCCTGAAAATCGTGTCGGCACGGCATAGACGCAAAGCGCGCGCAGGCGCAAGCCTTGCCTCATTTTCTTGCTGAAAATACTCATTGCCCCTGCGCAGCCCGGCACCTCGCCCGACCAGAGGCGTCAGGCCCCCGTAGTCAGGCCCCCGAAGTCAGGGCCCTGATCCGCCCCACCATCGCGCGCAACCCGTTGGAGCGTTGCGAGGACAGATGCTCATCCAGCCCCAGCCGCGCCAGTTCTGCAGCCGCATCAACCTGTGCAGCCTCGCGCAGGCTCAGTCCCGAATAAAGCGCATGCAGCACCGCGATCAGCCCGCGCACGATCATCGCATCACTGTCGCCTGCGAAATCGAAACGGGCATCCGCGCCCTCGCCATCAACGACCGGATGAATCCAGACCTGGCTGGCGCAGCCCTCGACCTTGGTGGCGGATGATTTCAGCGCGTCTTCCATCGGTGGCATGGCCCGGCCAAGTTCGATGACATGGCGGTAGCGATCTTCCCAGTCGTCCAGAAACTCGAAGGTTTCGGCGATTTCCTCAAAGCGGGCTGTGGCCATCTGTCCTGCCTTCTCTCTCTGCGCTCCGATAGCTAAGCGTTGCAGTGCCAAAGGTCCAGCCCCGGCATGTGTGACACGGGTTGGACGCAAATGCCCCGCCCCCGCGCCGAGGCACTTTTCAAAGCGGCGTTATTGCGCTACCCAAAAGCTCGAACTGTTTTCCATGACCCATCGGAAGGACCCCCCATGACAAAGCCCCTCCTCGCCGCTCTGGCTTTGGTGCTTGCCCTAGGGGCATGTGGGTCCATTGGCCAGTCGCGTCTCAACCCGATGAACTGGTTTGGGCGCGAGAGCACCGAGACACTGGCCCCCAGTGGCGGATGGAATTCGACAGTTGACAGGCGGGCGCTGGTGCCTGCTGTCACTGAGCTGGAAGTCATTCCAACCACCGGGGGGGCTCTGGTGCGGGCGAGCGGCCTGACCGCGACCCAAGGCTGGTGGGATGTGGAATTGCGCCCGGTCAATGACGAGCGTCCGCTGGACGGGGCGTTGATCTATGAATTTGTCGTGGCCTCGCCTCGCGGAGCTGCCGCGACCTCGACCGAAGCCTCGCGCACAGTGACGGCGGGCGTCAAGATTTCGACATCCCGCCTGCAAGGGGTAAGCCGCATCATCGTGCGCGGTGCACAGAATGCGCGCACCGTGTCGCGCTGATCCTGCGTTGCTGCGCGGGGCGACTGGTGTCGTCTTACTGGTGACATCAAGATAGGAATGCAGCGCCGATCTTGCGGATCGGCGCAATGCTGAAGCGTCAGGGCTTGCGGCGCGGCGGGGTGCTGCCACCACCCGGCTTTGGCCCACGCGGTTTTAAGCCAGAGGGCTTCGGGCCGCCAAACTTCCCGGCACCGGGCTTTGCGCCCCCCGGCTTGCCCGCAAAGGGCTTGCCACCGGTTTTCGGTTTGGCACTGCCGGGACGTTCCATGCGCTGCGAGACATTGGCAGCGCCTGCGCGCAGCTTGCTGCCTTCGGTGCGCGCGGGCGCTTCATCGCTCATGCGCGGGGTCGCGTCATTGCTGCGCGGGCCTTTCGGTCCGCCTGTGCGCGGCCCTTTGGGCCGGTCGCCGCCATATCCGGGCTTGCCGCCCTGTGGTCTGGGCGCACCGTAGCTTTTGCCTGCATCAGGGCGATCAGATTTCACATGGCGCGGTTTGCGCGGGGCATCGGTCGTGGCGTCGGATTGCACGCGCGCAGGGCGCGGGGTGCGATCTTCGGCAAAGGCACGATGCGGCGCGCGGCTTGGACCCTCGGGCGCATCAGACGGGCGCGGCTTGTAAGGGGCACGGGGTGCCGGTTTGCGCGCGGCGTCAGCAGAATCGGACCAACGCGGCTTCGGGGCCGCATCATTGCTGCGCGGCGCGGATTTGCGCGGCCCTTCGGGCGCGTCGGACCAACGGGGTTTCGGGGCTGCATCATCGCGCGGGCGCGCCGGGCGGTCGTCGCGCGGCCGCGCGGGGCGCTCGGGCCGTGGCGCGCTGCGCGGCGTGCGGGTATCGTCAGGGGCACTGTCGAGCTGGCGTGCAGTGATATCTTCTTCCAGCACACCACCGGCACCAAGCCGTGCAAGCAGTGCAGGCGCGGCAGTTGCAGCGATTTCCACAGCCGTCGTGCTGGTCTGCACCTTGATACGCCCGATGCTGGATTTGTCGAGATTTCCAGCGCGGCACAGCATCGGCAGCAGCCAGCGCGCTTCTGCGCGTTTGTCCTGACCGACCGAAAGTTCAAACCAGACCGACGGGCCGAATTCGGCGCGTTCAGGGCGCGCAGCCTTGGGGTTTGGGGTCAGGTCAATGTCTTCGGGTGCGGACAGCCCGGCACGGTAGAGACGCAGGCAAGCGGCGGCGATTTCCTCGGGCGCGCGCTCGGCCAGCAATTCGGCCGCGAAACGGATCTCGTCCTCGGTCAGTTCCCCCTCCCAGACGGGTGCAGTGCGCAGGCGCTGTTCATCAAGGGCGAGGATTTCCTCGGCGGTGGGCGGGTTGACCCATTCGGCGTTGATCTTGGCCCATTTCAGCAGGCGTTCTGCCTTGCCTGCGGCACGATCCGGCGCGATCAGGACCGACACGCCCTTGCGCCCGGCCCGGCCAGTGCGACCGGAACGGTGCAACAGGGCTTCGGTATTCATCGGCAGATCTGCATGGATGACCAGATCAAGATTCGGCAGATCGATGCCGCGTGCGGCCACGTCGGTTGCCACGCAGACCCGCGCGCGCCCGTCGCGCAGCGATTGCAACGCATGGCTGCGCTCATCCTGGCTGAGTTCGCCCGACAGGCTGACCACCGAGAGGCCGCGATTGGCAAAGCGCGCCGCCAGACGCGCAACTGTGGCGCGGGTATTGGCAAAGACGATCGAGGCAGGCGCATCATGGAAGCGCAAAAGGTTGATGATGGCATGTTCCGCATCGGACGCGGCGACCTTGACCACCTGATAGGAGATATCGCTGTGCTGCACGCCGCGTGAAATCGTCGTGACCCGCACGGCGTCGCGCTGGTAGGTCTTGGCGATTTCGACAATCGCAGGCGGGACCGTCGCCGAGAAGAGAAGCGTGCGCTTGCCCTCGGGCGCTTCGCCCAGCATGTATTCGAGGTCTTCGCGGAAACCGAGGTCAAGCATCTCGTCGGCTTCATCCAGCACCACCGCGCGCAGGTCGGACATATCGAACGCCCCACGCATGATGTGGTCGCGCAGACGCCCCGGCGTGCCGACGACGATATGCGCGCCGCGATCCAGCGCGCGGCGTTCGTCGCGCGCATCCATGCCGCCGATGCAGGACACGACCTTGGCGCCGGTCTTGGCATAGAGCCATGCCAGTTCGCGCTGGACTTGCAGCGCAAGCTCGCGCGTCGGCGCGATCACCAGCGCCAGCGGCAGGGCGGGCGGGCCAAAGCGCTCGTCGTCGCCCAGCAGCGTGCCAGCGATGGCAAGGCCGAAGCCCACGGTCTTGCCCGACCCGGTCTGCGCGGACACCAGAAGGTCGGCATCGGCCAGTTCGGGGGCCGTGACGGCCTCTTGCACATCAGTCATAGTGTCGAAGCCGCGCTCGGTGAGGGCTTCTTTCAGGGTAGCGATCATAGACAGGGAATCCTTGGGGCTGGCACCGCCAAGGTGCGCATCAAACCCCGCGCTATAGGGCAAGAGCGCCCGCCTGTCGAGCGGGAATCCCCATCACAACAGGTTGAGCCAGTAAAGCGCCGCAATGGCGAGCGCCAGCAGCGCCAGCGTCTCGATCACCACAATCGCCAGATGCCCGCCGCCGACAGCCGTCAATGCCTTGAGCGAGGTCTTGACGCCCAAGGCCGCAATCGCCGTGATCAGACAGGCGCGCGAGAGTGCATCGACCTGCGTGACCAGCGCTGTCGGCAGATCGACCATACTGCCCAAACCCACAAGCGCCAGAAACAGCACCATGAACCACGGCAGCAGCGGGATCTTGCCCTGCCCTGCCCCAACTCCCGTCGCGCGCAGCACCAGCACAATTGCGATCAGCACCACCGGCAGCATGGCCACGCGAAACAATTTCGTGATCGTGGCCATCTCGCCTGCCGCGTCCGACACCGAGAAGCCTGCGCCCACGACTTGGGCGACATCATGGATCGTGGCCCCGATCAGGAAACCCTGTTGCAATTCACTAAAGCCCAGGCCCTGAAACAACAGCGGATAGAGCACCATCGCAATGGTCGAAAGCGCCGTGACTGCGATGACCGTGAACAGCGTGTTACGCTCGGATTTGTCATTGGGCGGGATCACGGCGGCGATCGCCAGCGCGGCAGACGCCCCGCAGATCGCCACGGCCCCGCCGGTCAGCAGCGCAAACCGCCACTGGCGCTTGAACAGGGGCGCTGCGATGAAACCTGTCGCAATGGTCAGCACGATCAGCCCCGCGAGCACGCCCGCGCCCGCCAGCCCGATCTGCGCCACATCGTCCAGCGCGATGCGGATGCCCAGAAGCCCTACCCCCAGCCGCAGGATGAATTTCGCGGCAAACTCAACGCCCGCGCGGCAGGGACCATCTTCGTGCAAGAAGTTGAAGGCCATGCCCAGCAGGAGCGCAAACAGCATGACCGGTGCGCCGTAATGCGCTCCAAGGAAGGCCGCAGCCGCAGCGATGGTCGCAGCCAGCATCAGCCCCGGCGCAAGGGGCGTTGCGAAGGCGCGCAGGCGGGTGATGGGGGTCATGGGCTGTCCTGCTCGGAAAAGGAAGGCGGGCCTCGCGGCCCGCCCTTGTCTAGAGTGCTGTTAGCGCCGGATCAGGCGGAACGGTAGAGCTTTGTCATCGAGAATTCACGATGCCCCAGCGCCTCGGCGGCGGTCATGCGGCCATTGGCGGTGCGCCTGATCATCTCGATCAGCGCGTCGCCGGCCTGATCGATGGTCATGTCGCGCCGCAGAACGCCGGTTACATCCACGTCGATATGTTCCGACATGGTGCGCAGCGTGCGCGGGTTGCCGGAAATCTTGATCACCGGCACAATCGGGTTGCCGACCACATTGCCCTGCCCGGTGGGGAAGGTATGGATCACATATCCCGCAGCGGCCATCAGGGTCACACATTCGGCAGCGGCTGACGACGTGTCCATGAAATAAAGCCCGGCACCCTTGGCGGGGGCCTCTGCCGGTTCCAGCACATCGATATAGGTCGAGGTGCGACCGATCTTTTCCAGATTGCCCAGCGCCTTTTCCTCGATTGTCGAAAGCCCGCCCAGAATATTGCCCTTGGTGGGCTGGCTGTCGGACAGGTCCGACGTCTTGAACTGCTCGATCACATCGTCCTGATAGGCTTTCCAGGTCTTCATGAACTTCGCAGCCGCTTCCGGGTTCGCCGCGCGCTTTTCGCAGATATGCTCGGCCCCGGTGATTTCCGACGTCTCGCCAAACACCCCATAGAGGCCGTGGGGAAGGAGCTTGTCATACATGTTGCCGACCGTCGGGCAGGAGGACAGACCGGTGGTCGTGTCGCTCTCGCCGCATTTGGTGGACACCCACAGATCGGTCAGCGGGCAATCTTCCTTTTGCAACTCGGACGCCCAATGGACATATTCCTTGGCTTTCCAGCTTGCGCGGCGGATCGTCTCGAAATCGCCATTCTGTTCGATCCAGAACCCTTCAACCGGCTTGCCGGTCTTTGCGATGCCATCGACGATGATCTTGGTCCATTCCGGTTCAATCCCGATCACGACGACAGCGGCCACATTCGGGTTTGCACCCGTGCCGATGATGGTGCGGAAATGCAGGTCAAGGTCTTCACCGAACTGCAGCCGCCCGTAAGCGTGCGGAATGGCCATCGTGCCCTTGACGTTATTGGCCACGGCCTCACAGGCGGCGTTGGAAATGTCATCGACAGGCAGGATCAGCACATGGTTGCGCACACCGACGCGGCCATTTTCGCGGCGCCATGCCTTGACGGTTTCTTGCGTGAAATCAAAAGCCATCTCGCGTGCTCCCTTACCAGCGTTTCGTTTTCATGTTGTGCGTATGGACATGGCCGCCGGTTTCGGCATCGCCGACCATCTTGCCAATATCCTCGCCGTATTTGATGACCGTGTCGCCCGCTTTCAGATCGGTCAGCGCGACCTTGTGGCCGATGGGGATGTCAGCATTCGCGGTCAGGCGAAAATCGCTGTTATCCTCGGTGCAGACGCAGAGCATCTCAGTGCCAGCGGTCAGACCCTCGACCACGACGACACCGACATTGTCGGCCTTGTCATGGACAAGCAGTTGCGGATGGGCATTTGCGATCATCTTTCTCTCTCCCTTGTGTCAGTCAGGTGGTGGCAAGCCCGGCAAGCGTGTCATGCAGGGTCCGGGAAATCTCGATTGTCTGTGCGCGGACTGCGCGCTCGGCCATGCGGCGCGACCCCGGCAGGCGCGCGCCCTCTTGCGCTTCGATGGCTTGGAACATGGCTTCTGCGCGGTCCGCAAAACCGGGGGCGAAGCGCGCAGGGTCCAGCACCAGCAGGAAATGCGCGAGATCAGGCGGCGGGCCCTGGTCGTCGAAAAGCGAGCTGGCCTCATAGGCGAAATGTGCGCCCGCCAGACCGGCGGTCAGCAATTCCACCATCAGCGCAAGCGCTGCCCCCTTTGCCCCGCCAGAGGGCAGCATCGTGCCCGCCATAGCCGCATCGGCATCAGTCGTGGGGTTGCCATCCGGGTCCAGCGCCCAATCGGCGGGAATGGGCTTTCCGGCCTTTTGCGCCAGCATCACCTTGCCCCGCGCCACATGGCTGAGCGAGAGATCAATCACCAGCGGATCGCCTGCCACGCGCGGGCAGGCAAAAGCGACGGGATTGGTCCCATAAAGCGCGCGATTGCCGCCCCAGGGGGCCATTGCCGCAGGCGCATTTGCGAAGGCGAGTGCAATAAGCCCCTCGCGGGCGAAAGGCTCGACCGCTTGGCCTGCAACGCCGAAATGGTGCGAATGGGTGACGCTGACCACGGCAGCGCCCAGATCGCGCGCGGTCTTGCGCGCAGCCTGTGCAGCCAGTTCGATTGCGGCAAAGGCCAGCCCGAACCCGGCATCAACGCGGATCACCGCGCCATCTGTCTCGACCCGCGGGGTGGCATCCGCCTGCACCTTGCCTGCGCGCATCTGCGCCACATAGAACGGCACCCGCGCCAATCCGTGCGAGGGCAGACCTTCGCGCTCAGCCATGACCAGCGCACGCGCGGCAGGCAGGGCCAGGTCCTCGGACATTCCCGCAGCGGTGAAGGCCGACAGGGCCAGTTCGGTCGCGGTTTGCAGAGAGATCGTGAGGGTGGTCATCATGCTTCCTGTGGGGCGGACGACTCAAGGAAAAGCGTCGCTTGAAAACTATATAGTTTATATGTTATAGAACTGTCAACGCCCCTTTTCGGAAAGCCGCCCCATGACCCAGCCCGCCCAGCGCCCCGTCGCCCAGCCGCTGCACCGGCAGTTGCGCGACCTGATGATGGCCCGGATCGAGGCAGGCGAATGGTCGCCCGGCACCTATCTGCCGCCCGAGACACGGCTGGCCGAGGAATATGGCGTGGCGGTTGGCACGCTGCGCAAGGCGCTGCTGGATCTGGCCTCCGAAGGAGTGGTCGTGCGCCGTCAGGGCAAGGGCACCGTGGTCGCCAGCCATGACAGCGACGCGGTGCTGTTTCGCTTCTTCAACCTGCGCCGCGCCGATGGCAGCACGCTGCGCCCTGAAAGCCGGGTATTGGCGCGCGAGCGGCGAAAGGCCAGAGCGGACGAGGCACAGGCTTTGGGCGTGAAAGCCGGGACGGAAGTTCTGTGTATAACCCGCGTGCGCGAGGGCGACGGGGTGCCGATCCTCTATGAGCATATCCTGCTTGATGCCGCGCGTTTCGGCGCGCTGGAGCATCTCCCCGAGGTGCTGCCGAACACGCTCTATCAGCTTTACCAGACCGAATATGCCGCGACAGTCCACCGGGCGCGCGAGGAAATCACGGTCGACTTTGCCACGCCCGATTGCGCGCGGGAACTGGGCCTGCCCTCTGGCGCGCCGCTGCTGCATATCCGCCGGGTGGCGCTGGATTACTCGGATGCGCCGATCGAGCTGCGCCTGTCCTGGGTCTCGACCGCAAATCTGCATTACCGGGTCGAGGTGTGAGGCGGCGCGCGCCCATCGCCGCGCTGGCCTGCCTGATGGTCGGCCACGCCCCGGCGATGGCAGGGGCAGGCATGAGCTTCGCCTTTCAGGGAGAGAGCTGGG
>JAFIEL010000257.1 GCA_020832585.1 Natronohydrobacter sp.
GCCCAAATGAAGGGACAGCGTTCCGGCTCGGGGACTATTTCAGCGACCTGCTAAACGCGATGTCTATGTGGCGCTGACGCGGGAGCTGGAGCGGCGTGGCCTTTTCGTCGACATGACCCGGCGCGGGCGGCAAGACGCTTGGGATGCCGCACTGGCCGAAGCGGGGATCGAGGTGCGCGATCACCGTGTCGTTGCCGCGGGACCGCCCGAGGGCGTTGTGGTAACAACTGAGAGGGCGGAGAGCCCCTTGTGTGAAGGCGTTCCCGCTGTTGCCCGGCACAGGACGGCGATCGGGCGGAACAGCCTGTCGGCTCCCATGGCTGCACTCAACGCGGCGGGGCTTTTGGAGGACGGGGTGAGCGTTCTCGACTACGGCTGCGGCCGCGGCGACGACGTGCGTGCGCTCAGGGCGGCCGGGATCGATGCGGTCGGCTGGGACCCGCACTGCGCACCAGATCGGAGTGTGCTTGCGCCGCGGGACGTCGTGAACCTCGGCTTTGTCCTGAATGTGGTAGAAGACCCCGCCGAGCGACGCGACTTGTTGCGCCGGGCCTTCGATCTGGCCGAGCGTTGCCTGGCTGTCGCCGTCATGCTGGTGGGAAAGGGGGACGTGTCTGGCCATCGGCCGCATGGCGATGGCTTCCTCTCCTCTCGCGGGACCTTCCAACGCTACTAGACGCAGGCGGAACTGCGGACCTTCCTGCTCGATACGCTCGAGGTGACGCCGGTGGCGGCGGGTCCTGGCATCTTCTTCCTGTTCCGCGATGAAGAGCTTGAACAACGCGTTCTCTCTCGCCGACAAATGGGAATGGTAGGCTTTCGGCCGATCCTGTCGGTGCCCCGCTCGCCGTCGAACCTCGTGTCGGGGACCTCCTGGCGCGGCAGGAAGCTCTGAATTCGGTACGGGACGATCTCGTGGACCTTTTGTTGACGATGGGCCGCGTCCCCCATGTGGACGAAATGCCCCCGGATCTGCGAACGTGCCTGGCGGGCGCCCGCTTGTCCATCAAGGCGGCGATGGCAGCTGCGCTGGCGACGATCCCGGCCGAGGAGATGGCTGCCACCGCCGCCCGCCGCGCCGACGAAATCGGCCGCTTCTTCGCCCTCGGTGCTTTCTCCGGCCGTGCCCGGTACCGCCGGCTGTCGCCCGAGCTTCAACGCGATGTCCGTGCCTTCTTCGGCTCGCTAGCGGCAGCAGAGGGCGTTGGCCGACGCATGCTCTTCGACGCCGGCGACGCCGAAGCCCTTGCGAAGGAGGCGCAGGCCCATGCCACGGCCGGCCTCGGGCACTTGTCCGGTGACAAGTATCAGGTACACGCCCGCGACCTGCCAAGGCTGACCTCGCGTCTGCGCACCTACATCGGAATCGCCCAGACCCTCGCTGGCACTCTGGACAGCACCACGATCTACCGTGTTCACCTTGCGTCGAGGAAGCTGACGGCACTCCTCTACCCGGATTTCGACACCAGCGCCCTCCCGAGGCTTTCGGAGCGCACGAAAATTGATCTGCGGACGGGAGAAGTAAACGTCTTTGACCACCAGGCCGATGGCCGGGTGAGTGTGCTCATGGAAAAATCCCGCTACATGGCTGGCAATGAGGATCGCTATGAGGACCAGTCCAACTTCGACTCGGCCATGCGCATTCACTTCGGAGACTGTTTGTCGGCCTTGCCGTTCGCGGAAGTTGCGCCTGCGATGATTAGGGTCGGCCTGAGACCGCCGTACTGATTACTCGGACTGAAATCGGCTTGGAGAGTTCCGCGTAAGTGCTGCGCCAACGCACTCCTACGAGCGTCTGGAGATCTAGGACGGGGCTGCGCAAGGCTTCTGCCAAGCGTGAGCTAAAGCTGGACTGTAGGGTTTTCGCAGCTCTCGAGAATTTTTAGAAGCAGTTGGATTGAATACTTGGCCGTCCCAGTGGATCATCCAGCAATGTTTGCAACTGAGGTCCGGGCGCTGCTGTCGCGACGCACCCCGGCTGACCCCTTCACGACCTACCAGGCGGTGGCCACGGCACTCGGGCTGCAACCACCCTGCGCGATCCAGCGCGTCGCCGCCGCGCTCGAGCAGACCATGCGTGAGGATGCTGCCGCTGGCCGCCCGATGATCGCCGCGCTGGTGATCAGCCGCGCGGGTGACATGCCGCGGCGAGGGTTCTTTGATTTCGCCGTGGCGCTGGGTCGGTTTCCGGAGGATCGCCGGCAGCACCGTGCGGCCTGGGAGGCCGAGTGCGCGGCAGTCTTCGGGACATCGGCCGACGCTTCGTCCTTAAGCGGTTTGGCTCGGGATCACCTGATCTCGAACCAGCGCATCGCGGTCTGCAGCAGATGATCGTAATCGCCCGCCATGGCCGCGTCCATGAAGGCGGCGATCTCTTCGTTGGAGAGCCCGCCATCGCGAGCAGCCTCGCGGCATCGGCCGAGCACGGCAAAGGCGTTGCCGTCCTGGCCGGTGAGCGTGACGGCGATGTCGGGGTGCTTCGGGGTCATTCCGTGCGGCTCCGTTGATGCGGCACTACGACATCAGGCGTGGCCTGCGCGCATAGTCCAGTTGAATGTCGAAGCTGTGCGAGCGAGGGCCCTGCAGGGCACTTGCCCGAGGGTTCGGCTGTCCTCGAATGGGTCTGGGTCGGCCTGTCGGTGCGCTATTTCTGTCCGCGACTGATCATCCGGTTATCGATTTCCGGCTCGTCCCATGTCGTCGCGGTGCCCATCCAGCGCTCGATGGTCGCCTGCAGCTTGGGATCGTTGGCTTCGAGGTGGAAGGTGTAGAGGCGGTTGACGATTTCCTGCATCAGCGCACGCATCTCGTTCTCGTCGAT
>JAFIEL010000245.1 GCA_020832585.1 Natronohydrobacter sp.
CGGCGATCTGACGGATCTGCGGCACATGCAGGTCATTGGGGCTGGCGATCAGCAGTGCATCCAGTCCGGGCACGGCAAGAAGCGCATCAACGCTCTCGACCATCACTGCACCGGGGGCCAGTGCCTGAGCACTGGCGCGCATCGCGGCATCCGGCTCGAAAATCGCGGCGACCACCGCCCCCTCGATCAGCGCCAGATTGCGCAAGTGTTCCTGACCCATCATGCCGCAGCCGATGATGCCGTATCGTATCTGTTCCAAGGTCATGTCCTTATCTGAGTCTGACAGTGTAGCGAACCCGTTCAGGGTCATACCAGGTCCAGGACGCCTCGACGGGCGTGCCCTCATGGCCGTGGCTGACGCGGGTAATCAGGGGCAGGGGGGTGCCGGGGGCGTGCGGAAATTCCTGAGGTGCCCAATCGGGCAGCGGCCCTTGGCCCACGCGATCCTCGGCCCGCGCAATGCGCAGGTTCAGATGCGTGGCGTAGAAATAATACAGCGATTCCGAGAGTTCCTTGGCCGATAGGCGCTCGGCATGGCTGGCATCGAGCCAGATTTCCTCGACCGCCGCGACGGTGCCGGACAGAAACCGCAACCGGCGGATTCGATGGCCTTCCGGGTGGGGTCCGAAATCGGGCAGGGCAGGGTCTTTCGGCAGGCGATCCACGGACAGCACGCGCGCTTGTGGCAAACCACCGCTCTCGGCCAGTTCCAGCCGCAGAAACGCATAGACCGAATCGGTATCAGCCTTGGCCCGGATATAGTTGCCCGACCCCTGCACGCGCTCCAGCAGGCCCTTTTCCTGCAGGCTGGCCAGTGCCTTGCGCAGCGTGCCGACCGCGATTCCGTAATTTACCGCCATCTCGCGCTCAGGTGCCAGACGCTCGCCATCGACCAGCCGTCCGGCAGCGATATCGCGGATCATCAGTTCCGTTATCTGCATATGCAATGGCAGTGCGCCCAGTTGGGTCATGTCGTCATCCAGCAGCCCGAAAAAGAAAATTGATACACTATTGATTTACAATTTCCGTGGTGATACGCAAGGACAAAAGATGCATGAGGGATGGAGAATTTCATGAGCATCGTGCCTGTCACATCGGCCGATCTGGACGGGGCGGAGGTCAGCTGGTTCGCAGCGCTCTGCTCGGATGACTATGAGTTTCTGGGCGTGCCGGACGGTCGGCTGCGCTCTAGCTGGGACCATTGCTCCAGCATCGTGAAGACCGCTGAAAAGAACGGGTTCCGCAACATCCTGTGCCCGTCCAGCTATCAGGTCGGACAGGACACCCTGTCATTTGTCGCAGGCTGCGCACCGATCACCGATCGCATCAACTTCCTCGCCGCGATTCGCTGCGGCGAGATACAGCCGGTGATGCTGGCGCGGACGGTGGCGACGCTGGACCATATGCTCAAGGGTCGGCTGACGCTGAATGTGATCTCGTCCGACTTCCCCGGTGAAGTGGCGGACAGTGCCTATCGCTACAAGCGCAGCCACGAGGTCGTGGAAATCCTGCGTCAGGCCTGGACGCGTGACGAGATTGAATATGATGGCGAGATCTACAAGATCAGCAAGCTGACCGCGGACCCTGCGCGCCCCTATCAGCAGAACGGCGGCCCGCTGCTCTATTTCGGCGGCTACTCGCCCGATGCGCTGGAACTCTGCGGCGCGCAATGTGACGTCTATCTGATGTGGCCCGAGCCGAAAGAGATGCTGGAAAAGCGCATGCGCGACGTTCACGCCCGCGCCGAAGCGCATGGCCGGACGCTCGATTACGGGCTGCGCGTGCATATGATCGTGCGCGACACCGAAGCCGAGGCGCGGGAATATGCTGACCACATCGCCAGCAAGCTTGATGACGAATACGGCAAACTGATCCGCGACCGGGCGCATGACAGTATCTCTCTGGGCGTGTCGCATCAGGCCCGCGCGCGGGAACTGGCAGACAAATATGGCTATGTCGAACCGAATATGTGGACGGGTGTCGGGCGCGCGCGCTCTGGCTGTGGCGCAGCGCTGGTCGGATCGGTCGATCAGGTGCTGTGCAAGCTGGAAGAATACCGCAAGATGGGCATCCGCGCTTTCATCTTCTCGGGCTATCCGCATCATGACGAGGCCGAGATTTTCGGCGCAAAGGTCATGCCGCATCTGAAAACCGTCTCGCTGCCCCATGCCTATGGGCGCGTGCCCGCAGAGACCCCCGCAACACCGCTTGGAAATGGACCCCGCCGTTAATGGAACGTAGTGAACTGACCGCCGATCTGTCCCTCTCGCGCCTTGTCTATGGCATGTGGCGGCTGGGCGATGACGCTGACACCAGCCCCGCCCATGTGCAGGCCAAGGTCGAAGCCTGTCTAGCGCAGGGCATCACCACGATGGATCAGGCCGATATATACGGTGGTTATACCGCCGAGGCGATTTTCGGGGCCGCTTTGAAAGCCGCGCCCGCATTGCGCGACCAGATCGAGATCGTCACGAAATGCGATATCGTGGCCCCGGTCGGACGCCATTCGAGCGCGCGCGTGAAGCAATACGACACCACGCCCGCGCATATCACGGCATCTGTGGAAGCCAGCTTGCGCGACATGGCGACGGACCGGATTGACCTGCTCTTGATCCACCGCCCCGATCCGCTGATCAACCCTGATGAAACGGGCGCGGCGCTGGATGCGCTGGTCGCAAGTGGCAAGGTGCGCGCCGTGGGCGTGTCGAATTTCCGGCCCTGGGACATGGACCTGCTGCAATCGCGAATGACGGCGCGGCTGGTCACGAACCAGATCGAAC
>JAFIEL010000246.1 GCA_020832585.1 Natronohydrobacter sp.
CGGGGTCATCAATCCCGAGGCCGACAAACCAGCGGAACATCAGGTTGTAATCCATTTGCTCCATCAGCTGCCGTTCGGATCGGACAGAGAACAGGATCTGAAGCAGGCTTGCCCGGATCAGGCGCTCCGGCGGGATCGAGGGACGCCCAAAATCGGTGTAAAGCACCTCGAACTCGGCATCGAGGCTCGCCAGAGCGTCATTCACGACCTGCCGGATCTTGCGCAGCGGATGTCGCTCCGGGATGCGCTCCTCCAGATCAACATAGCTGAACAGCGACACGCTCGTCTCGTCCGTCCCGCGCATCATCACCCCCGCCGTTGCCGTGGGAAGGGTGAATCATGTTCTCAAACCGTTGTCGAGGCGGGACTATTTCAGCAGCCAGCTAGAGAGATCAGCTATATTCATGCCGAGGCTTACGCGGCGGGTGAACTCAAGCACGGCCCGATTGCCCTGATCGACAAAGACCTGCCGGTCGTGGTGATGGCACCGCGCGACACCTTGTTCGACAAGACAATCTCGAACATGCAAGAAGTCATGGCACGAAGTGGCCAAATCATTCTGCTGTCAGACAAGACCGGGCTGCAAGATGGCGGAGAGGTGAGGCACGTGATAACACTCCCTTCTGTGCCACCCTTCATCGCACCGTTTGTCTATGCTGTTCCTGCACAAATGCTGGGTTACCACACAGCGCTGGCGCGCGGGACAGATGTGGACCAGCCGCGGAGTTTGGCCAAGTCGGTGACAGTTGAATAGAGAAAGGTCCACTTAATGCGAATTCTTGTTACCGGCGGAGCGGGCTACATCGGAAGTCACACCTTGCTACAGCTTCTGCGTGAACAACACGACGTTTTGGTTTTTGATAACTTTTCGAACAGCTCCCCTGAAGCACTGAAACGCGTAAAACAACTCGCCAATGCCGATTTCGAAATATGTGAGGGCGATATACAGGATGCAGGACGATTGGATCAGGTGTTTGGTGATTTCAACCCAGAAGCGGTGATCCATTTCGCGGGCCTCAAAGCCGTTGGTGAGTCTAATGAAAAGCCCCTCGAGTATTATGCCCAGAATGTGGCTGGCTCGATCGAACTCCTAAAGGTGATGCAGTGGCACAATTGTCGCCGGATCGTATTCTCATCCTCGGCAACAGTGTATGGAGATGCAAAATACTTACCCTACGATGAGCATCACCCGCTCCAGCCCGCTAATCCTTACGGTCGTACAAAGTACTTTATCGAAGAAATCATTCGTGACTGGGCTGCATCATGGAAAGTTGCCAGTGCCGTGTTGCTCAGGTACTTCAATCCAGTGGGTGCAGATGCCTCTGGTCGGATTGGTGAGGACCCTAATGGGATACCCAACAATCTTGTCCCCTACATCTCTCAGGTAGCAGTCGGTCGGCTAAAGCACCTCAATGTCTTCGGCGCAGACTACGACACACGCGATGGAACGGGAGAACGCGATTACATTCATGTAGAGGATCTGGCCCGCGCTCACTTAGCCGCCATTGATTTCACAGCCACACATACTGGCTGTGATGCAATCAATGTCGGCACTGGTCGTGGCGCCACAGTACTTGAAATGGTTAACGCATTCGAAAAAGCGTCGGGACGTTCGGTGCCTTATCAGATCGGGCCACGGCGCGATGGAGATGTTGCGCGCAGCCTTGCGGCAGTGGAAAAGGCAGAACACCTTTTGGGATGGAAAGCCAAACTGGATATTGATGACATGTGCCGCTCAACCTGGAACTGGCAATCCGCCAATCCCGAAGGTTACCGACAAGATTGAATGTGGGGTAATGTTCGCTACCAGACCCGCTCGAACCGAATAGCTTGCGAACTCTCATAGGTGTTTGATCCCATGGTTTGATGGTGCGATCCTTTCTCAGGAATGGAAGGAAGCATTATGGGACAAGTTCGTCACGGGAGCGCCGCGACCACGCACGCCGTCAGAGCTGCAATACAGCGATCGCAAGCTTCGCTCGCGCAGCTGAGCAAGGAACTGGGCATCAACCGTAACGGCCCGATTGTCACCGCCTGCCGCCGGGCGGCTTGATGGGCTAAGACACGTGCATAGCGACGTCGTTTGCGACGTGTCTTATGCACGGAGGGGTCATGCGGGGCGAAGTACTGGGGGTCGAGCGGCGGCGGCATTGGGGCGATGACGAGAAGCTGGCGATCGTGAGTGCGGTCGGTGTTGGTGGCGCGACGGTCACGCAGATTGCGCAGCGGCACGATGTGACCCGACAGCAGATCTATGCCTGGCGCCATGAGCTGAAGCGCAAGGGGCTCTGGTCACCGATTTCCGGGGCTTTGTTTCTGCCAGTTGACGCGCCCCCCATTTCGAACCTGCCCGTGCTGACGGATCCTGCGCCTGTGCCTGCGGTCTGGATTGAACTGCGTCTGGCGAAGGGCCGCACGCTTCGGTTCGAGAGCGATATCGCGGAGACGGCGCTGACGCGGCTGATCCGCGCGGTGGATGGCGCATGATCGGGCCGGGCACGGGTGTTCGGGTCTATCTGGCCTGTGGCGCGACGGACATGCGCAAGGGGATCGCAGGTCTCGCGGCGTTGGCGCAGGATGTGTTGCGCCAGAAGCCGACAGGGGGCGCGGTGTTTGCGTTTCGGGGGCATAAGGGGGACCGTTTGAAGCTGCTCTATTGGGATGGGCAGGGGTTTTGCCTCTATTACAAGGTGCTCCAGCGTGGGCGTTTCCCATGGGCTCACGCTGCAGGCTCAGCGCTTGTGGGGTATCCAGCGGTGGACCATCGAT
>JAFIEL010000031.1 GCA_020832585.1 Natronohydrobacter sp.
TGTCATGCTTGGCCACCGTGTCCTTGGAAATGCCGATGACCTTCGCGCCTGCGGCCTCAAACTCGGCAATCTGCGCGGTGAATTCCAGCGCTTCGGTGGTGCAGCCGGGCGTGTCGTCGCGCGGGTAGAAATAGACCACCACATGCGCGGGCTGCAGTGCGGACAGTGTCACCTCGCCGCCGCCATTTGCGGGCAGGGTGAAATCGGGGGCCATGTCGCCAGTGTCGAGCATTGTCATATTCCTCTCACGATATCGTTGCCCCTGTTGTAGCGACCGTGACGCCAAGTTAAAGGGCCGCTTCCGGTTATTTGCGCCAGAGGGGCAAGACGTGAAACTTTCCGATTTCGATTTCGATCTGCCGGAAGCGCTGATCGCTACACGCCCGGTGCGCCCGCGCCCGGCCGCGCGCCTGCTGCTGGCCGAAGCGGATGCGATTTCGGATCGCCATGTCGCGGATTTGCCGGATATCCTGCGCCCCGGTGATCTGCTGGTGATCAACACGACCAAGGTGATTCCTGCGCGGCTGACCGGGCAGCGTCCGCGCGACACGGCGCAAGGGCCAGTGAGCGCGCGTGTCGAGATCACCCTGACCGAACCGCAACCCGATGGAAGCTGGCGCGCGCTGGCCAAGCCGCTGCGCAAGCTTGCTGCGGGCGAGGACATCATCTTCACCGATGCGCTGCGCGCCACGGTCACGGAACGCGGCACCGAGGATGTGGTGCTGCGCTTCAACCTGAGCGGTGACGATTTCGACGCCGCGCTGGATCTGGCTGGGCAGATGCCGCTGCCGCCCTATATTGCGGGACGCCGTGCTGCCGATGCGCAGGACCGCGAGGATTATCAGACCGTATTCGCGCGGGATGCGGGCGCTGTGGCGGCGCCCACGGCCTCGCTGCATTTCGACGCGGAATTGCTGGACGCGCTGCGCGCCATGGGGGTGGGCTTTGCCGAAGTCACCCTGCATGTCGGCGCGGGCACCTTTCTGCCGGTCAAGGTGGATGATGTGCGCGACCACAAGATGCACGCGGAATGGGGGCAGGTCACGCCCGAGGCGGCGGCGCAGATCAGCGCCACCAAGGCCGCTGGCGGTCGCGTGATCCCGGTGGGCACGACTGCGCTGCGCCTGATCGAGACTGCCGCGACCGGTCCCGGCCAGATCAGCGCATGGTCGGGCAAGACTGACATTTTCATCACGCCCGGTTTCCGGTTCCAGCTGGCCGACGGGTTGATGACGAATTTCCACCTGCCAAAATCAACGCTGATGATGCTGGTCGCAGCACTGATGGGGCGCGACCGGATCATAGCCATCTATGACCATGCGATTGCGCGGGAGTATCGTTTCTTCTCTTACGGGGATGCGTCGCTCTTGTTGCCGTAAATGCGACGTGGCCGGGTCGCATTCGTCATGGTTCTGAAAAGAGTCTCGGGCTAACGTGGGCTGTCCGCAAAGCAGGGTGTGAGAATGTTCAAGGTCTTCACGGCGTCATGGGCGCTGTTGCTCGGGATGTTGTTCCTGATGGTGGGCAATGGCGTGCAGGGCACGCTTTTGGGGATTCGCGGCGCGATCGAGGGGTTCTCGACCACGCAGATGTCCATTGTCATGTCGGCCTATTTCCTTGGCTTCCTGATCGGGTCGCGGGCCGCGCCGGAAATGATCCGCCGTGTCGGCCATGTGCGGGTTTTCGCGGCGTTGGGGTCGCTGATTTCGGCGGTGCTGGTGCTTTATGCCGCGATCCCCGACTGGGTGGCATGGACGATCCTGCGTGTGCTGATCGGCTTTGCCTTTTCCGGGGTCTATGTCACGGCAGAAAGCTGGCTGAACAACACCGCGAGCAATGAAAACCGTGGTCAGGCGCTGTCGCTATACATGATCGTGCAGATGCTGGGGATCATTGCCGCGCAGGCGCTGATCAACTTTGCCGATCCTGCAGGCTTCCTTTTGTTCATCATCCCCTCGGTGCTGGTGTCGCTGGCTTTTGCGCCGATCCTGCTGTCGATCAGCCCCGCCCCGACTTTCGGGACGACAAAATCTATGTCAATCCGGCAGCTTTATGATGTGTCGCCGCTTGGGGTTGTGGGGATTTTCCTGATGGGGGGCGTGTTTTCCGCACTGTTCGGCATGACCGCCGTCTGGGGCACGGAAGCGGGGCTGAGCATTCTGGAGATCTCGATCTTCACGGCGGCGATCTATGTCGGCGGGCTGATTTTCCAGTATCCGATCGGCTGGCTGTCGGACCGGATGGACCGCCGGAAACTGCTGGTCGTGGTCGCGCTGATCGGGACAGCTTGCGGGGCGCTGGCTGTGGTGTTCCCGCTGAGTTTTGTCTGGCTGCTGGGCGTGGCGCTGGTCATCGGCGGCATTTCGAACCCGCTCTATTCGCTGCTGGTGGCCTATACCAATGACTATGTGGATACTGATCAGATGGCGGCGGTGTCGGGTGGGCTGTTGTTTGTCAACGGCCTTGGGGCGATTGTCGGCCCCTTGGCCATCGGCTGGCTGATGAGCCTGATCGGACCGCCGGGATATTTCCTGTTCATCATCACGCTGACCGCAGTGTTGTCGCTCTATGCGCTCTATCGGATGACGCAGCGACCCGCGACGCCTGTGGCCGAAAGCGGTCCCTTCGCCCCGGTGTCCCCGGTCGTTTCGGCGGCAACGGTCGAGGCGGTGTATACCGAACTTGCGGAACAAAAGGGTGACGCAACATAATTGCGTTGCAGTTCCGCACTATTTTTCAGGCTCAAGCAGGCGTGATTGCGAAAAACTTGTGCAGAAATCGAATCGCTGGCACGGTTTTAGAAAGAGGCGATGAACAGGTGACATGATGTCGACAGTTGATGAAGTGCTTTCCTTCTGGCTTGAAGAAGTCGGGCCGCAGGGTTGGTATGCCGTGGATGACGCGTTCGATTCCCGGATGCGCGACCGTTTCGAAGGGCTTTGGGAAAAGGCACGCGCGGGGCGGTTGTCGCGCTGGGCGTCCTGTGCACGCGGGGCGCTGGCCTATATCATCGTGACCGACCAGTTCCCGCGCAACATGTTCCGGGGCGATGCGCGGTCTTTCGCGACGGATGATCTGGCGCGACAGGTGGCCGCGCGGGCCTGCCATCTGGGTTATGACCGCCACATCGCAGAGCCGCAGCGCCAGTTCTTCTACCTGCCGCTGATGCATTCCGAGAGTCAGATGGATCAGGACCGGGCTGTGCGCATGTTCCTGCTGCGGATGCCCGAAACCGGCGCAAGCAACCTGCTGCATGCCCGCGCCCATCGCGCCGTGATCCGCGAATTTGGCCGCTTTCCCTATCGCAACACTGCGCTGGGGCGCGCGACGACCGAGCGCGAGCAGATGTTTCTTGATCAGGGCGGTTACAGTGCCGCTGTAGAGGCCCTGCAAGACGCGGCCTGACACCGAGCCATGCAAGAGGCGCATGGCGGGGTTCTGCGCCATGCGTTGCGAGGTTGGAAAAAATAGTTTAATGGCAAACTATATTCCAGATGCCGCGCAAGGGAGGGTTCCGCATGGCTGCAAAGACTTATGATGTGATCGTTGTCGGAGCCGGTCCGGGCGGGTATGTCGCGGCGATCCGCGCGGCGCAACTCGGCAAGTCTGTCGCCATTGTCGAGCGCGAGCATCTGGGGGGCATCTGCCTGAACTGGGGCTGCATCCCCACCAAGGCGCTGCTGCGCTCGGCGGAAGTGTTCCATCTGATGCACCGCGCCAAGGAATTCGGGCTGAGTGCCGACAATATCAGCTATGATTTGGATGCCGTGGTGAAGCGGTCGCGCAAGGTTGCGGGGCAGCTTTCGGGCGGGATCGGTCATCTGATGAAGAAGAACAAGATCACCGTCATCATGGGCGCGGCGACGCTTCCGGCGAAGGGCAAGGTCTCGGTCAAAACCGACAAGGGCACCGAGGAGCTGAGTGCGCCGAACATCATTCTGGCAACCGGCGCGCGCGCCCGCGAATTGCCGGGGCTGGAAGCGGATGGCGATCTGGTCTGGACCTACAAGCACGCGCTGCAACCCAAGCGGATGCCGAAAAAGCTGCTGGTCATCGGATCGGGTGCCATCGGGATCGAATTTGCGTCGTTCTTCAACACGCTGGGCGCGGATGTGACCGTGGTCGAAGTGATGGACCGTATCCTGCCGGTCGAGGATGAGGAAATCAGCAATTTCGCCCGCAAGCAGTTTGAAAAGCAGGGCATGAAGATCATTGCCAAGGCGATGGTCAAGAAACTCGACCGCGCGGCCCCGAAAGTGACCGCGCATATCGAGCGCGATGGCAAGACCGAGATGATGGAATTCGACACGGTGATTTCCGCCGTGGGGATCGTGGCGAATACCGAAGGGCTGGGGCTGGAAGCACTGGGCGCGAAGATCGACCGCTCTTTCGTCGTCACCGATCAGTATTGCCGCACCGGGGTTGAGGGGCTGTTTGTCATTGGTGACGCGACCAATGGCCCTTGGCTCGCGCACAAGGCCAGCCATGAGGGGGTGATGGTCGCCGAACTGATCGCGGGCGGGCATCCGCATGCGGTGGACCCGTCCAGCATTGCGGGCTGCACCTATTGCCATCCGCAGGTTGCCAGCGTCGGTCTGACCGAGGCCAAGGCCAAGGAAGCCGGCTACACGGTCAAGGTCGGGCGCTTCCCCTTCATCGGCAATGGCAAGGCGATTGCGCTGGGTGAGCCCGAGGGCATGATCAAGACCATCTTTGATGCGAAAACCGGCGAATTGCTGGGCGCGCATATGGTGGGCGCAGAAGTGACCGAGTTGATCCAGGGCTATGTCGTGGGGCGCCAGTTGGAAACCACGGAAGAAGACCTGATGAACACGGTTTTCCCGCATCCGACATTGAGCGAGATGATGCACGAATCCGTGCTGGATGCTTACGGGCGTGCAATCCATTTCTGATCGCACTCGTATCTGCGCCGCCGCGTTCACGGAGTTGTGAGCGCGGCGCGTGACCTTCTGGCGCTGGCGGAACGTAGGTATCTGTATCAGCATCAGGGAGTGTGCATATGATCCGGTTCAGCTCAGTTTTTCTTGCCTCGGCCTTTTCGGCCTCGCTGGCCTTTGCGGCTGGTAGTGACGATCCGACACCGCCAGCCCCATCGCCCACATCGACCGAATGTCCGCGCGGGCAGGTCTGGGATGAGGGGCGGCGGATGTGTGTCGGCGCGCAGTCTTCGGCGCTGGACGATGACCTGCGATACAATGCCGTGCGCGAATTGGCCTATGCGGGCAAGCTGGATCATGCATCGGACGTGCTGGATGCGATGCAGGTGGGCGATGATCGCGTGCTGACCTATCGCGGCTTCATCGCGCGCCAGCAGGGTGACTGGGCGCAGGCATTGGCCTATTATCAGGACGCGCTGCGCGCCAATCCCGACAATATCCTTGCACGCAGCTATATGGGGCAGGGCTATGTGCTGCAGGGTGAAATCCCGGCGGCACAGGTGCAGTTGCAGGAAATCCGTGATCGCGGCGGGCGGGACAGCTGGGCCGAAACCTCGCTTCTGCGCGCGCTGCGGACAGGGCAGACCAGCGCCTATTGAGCGCCAGACCCGCGCGGTCACGCCTGGGCCGCGCGGGGGTATTGAGTATTTTTGGCAAGATGAAGCCTGGGTATATTTGTTCGTTAAATGTTCTTTCATTTTGCTTGGAGACTCGGGCGCGGCACTCTATGTTGCGCGAGGTAAGCCGTGGGGTGTGGGATGTCCGAGCAGAAATTCATCGAGGTGCGCGGGGCGCGCGAGCATAATCTGAAGAATATCGATGTGACGATCCCGCGTGACCAGTTGGTGGTCATCACCGGGCTGTCCGGGTCGGGGAAGTCATCGCTCGCATTCGATACGATTTATGCCGAAGGGCAGCGGCGTTATGTTGAGTCCCTGAGCGCCTATGCGCGGCAGTTTCTGGACATGATGCAGAAACCCGATATGGACCATATCTCTGGCCTGTCGCCTGCCATTTCCATCGAGCAGAAGACCACGAGCAAGAACCCGCGCTCGACCGTCGGCACTGTCACCGAGATTTACGATTACATGCGTCTGCTGTTTGCCCGTGCAGGGACGCCCTATAGCCCCGCGACCGGCCAGCCCATCGAGGCGCAGCAGGTGCAGGACATGGTGGACCGCATCATGGCGCTGGAGGAGGGCACGCGCGCCTATCTGCTGGCCCCCATCGTGCGCGACCGCAAGGGCGAATATCGCAAGGAGTTTCTGGACCTGCGCAAGCAGGGCTTCCAGCGCGTGAAAGTGGACGGCGCATTCTACGAGTTGGACGAGCCGCCGACGCTTGACAAGAAATTCCGCCATGACATCGATGTGGTGGTGGACCGCATCGTGGTGCGCGAAGGGATCGAGACGCGGCTCGCGGACAGTTTGCGCACGGCGCTGGATCTGGCGGACGGGATTGCCGTGCTGGAGATTGCGGCCGAAGACGGCGAGCGGATCACCTTTTCCGAGAAATTCGCCTGTCCGGTCAGTGGCTTCACCATTTCCGAGATCGAGCCGCGGCTGTTTTCCTTCAACGCGCCCTCGGGGGCTTGTCCGGCCTGTGACGGGCTGGGAGTGGAGTTGTTCTTTGACGAGCGGCTGGTGGTGCCGGACCATGCTTTGCGGGTCGCGGATGGGGCGATTGCGCCCTGGCGCAAGGGCAAGTCGCCCTATTTTCTGCAAACCATCGAGTCGCTGGCCAAGCATTACGAGTTTGACGCCAAGACACCGTGGAAAGACCTGCCTGCGCATGTGCAGCAAGTGTTCCTTTATGGCTCGAATGGCGAGGAATTGCCGTTTCGCTATGACGAGGGCGGGCGCGTCTACAATGTCACCCGTGCTTTCGAGGGCGTGATCCCGAATATGGAGCGGCGCTATCGCGAAACCGACAGCGCATGGATTCGCGAAGAGTTCGAGCGCTATCAAAACCAGCGCGCCTGTGGCGTCTGCGAGGGGCATCGGTTGAAGCCCGAGGCGCTGGCGGTCAAGATCGGTGGGCTGCATATCGGGCAAGTCACGGAAATGGCGATCCGCGAGGCGCTGGCCTGGGTCGAGAGCGTGCCGGAGGCGCTCTCGAAGCAGAAAAACGAGATTGCCCGTGCGATCCTGAAGGAAATCCGCGAGCGGCTGGGCTTTCTGGTCAATGTGGGGCTGGATTACCTGACGCTGGGGCGCCACGCCGGGACGCTTTCGGGCGGGGAAAGCCAGCGCATCCGTCTGGCCAGCCAGATCGGCAGCGGGTTGACGGGCGTGCTCTATGTGCTTGATGAGCCGTCGATCGGGCTGCATCAGCGCGACAATGACCGGCTGCTGACCACGCTGCGCAACCTGCGCGATCAGGGCAATACAGTGCTTGTGGTCGAGCATGATGAGGAAGCGATCCGCACGGCCGATTTCGTGCTCGATATCGGGCCGGGGGCCGGGGTGCATGGCGGGCGCATTGTCTCGCAAGGGACACCGGCCGAGATCATGGCGGACCCGGCCAGCCTGACCGGGCAATATCTGAGCGGTGTGCGCGAGATCGAAGTGCCCAAGACCCGGCGCAAGGGCAACGGCAAGAAGCTGACAGTGGTCAAGGCCAGCGGCAACAACCTGCGCGATGTGACGGCGGAGTTTCCGCTGGGCAAGTTTGTCTGCGTCACTGGCGTCTCGGGAGGGGGCAAATCCACGCTGACGATTGAAACCTTGTTCAAAACGGCCTCCATGCGGCTGAATGGCGCGCGCCAGACGCCTGCGCCTTGCGAGACGATCAAGGGGCTGGAGCAGCTCGACAAGGTGATTGATATTGACCAGCGGCCCATCGGGCGCACGCCACGGTCGAACCCTGCGACCTATACGGGCGCGTTCGGGCCGATCCGGGACTGGTTCGCGGGGCTGCCGGAATCGAAAGCGCGCGGCTACAAGCCGGGGCGGTTTTCCTTCAACGTCAAGGGCGGGCGGTGTGAGGCCTGTCAGGGCGACGGGGTGCTGAAGATCGAGATGAACTTCCTGCCCGATGTTTATGTCACCTGCGAGACCTGCAAGGGCAAGCGCTACAATCGCGAGACGCTGGAGGTTTTGTTCAAGGGTAAATCCATCGCCGATGTGCTGGATATGACCGTCGAGGAAGCGCAGGGCTTTTTCGAGGCTGTGCCGTCGATCCGCGAGAAGATGGATGCGCTGATGCGCGTGGGTCTGGGCTATATCAAGGTGGGCCAGCAGGCGACGACGCTTTCGGGCGGAGAGGCGCAGCGGGTGAAACTGTCCAAGGAACTCTCGCGCCGGTCCACGGGGCGGACGCTCTACATTCTGGACGAACCCACCACGGGGCTGCATTTCGAGGATGTGCGCAAGCTTTTGGAAGTGCTGCATGAACTGGTCGATCAGGGCAATACAGTGGTCGTGATCGAGCATAATCTGGATGTGGTGAAAACTGCCGACTGGATTATCGACATTGGTCCCGAGGGGGGCGATGGTGGCGGTCAGATCGTGGCTGTGGGGACGCCGGAAAAGGTGGCAGGTGTCGAGGCCAGCCATACGGGGCAGTATCTGGGGCCACTGTTGAAGCCAAGGCGGGTGGCGGCGGAGTGAGGGAGGCGGTGTTCTTCTATGAAGAGACACCAGGTCTTCAGGACTGCCATTTCTCTCCTCTGTCCTGAACCTGCCAAGGCTCTAGCGGTCTGAAGGCAAGAGCCTGTCGCGTTCACAGGCCATGCAGTCAGTCATCGATTTCGCATGTTCGAGAAGCGCAGCGCCGGTTCAAACTCTTGAACAACATGCTCAAATCGACACGATCACGGATGATCCTCGCCCCGCGTCGTTCTGGCACCCCGCCCGCAGTGACGCTGCGTCCCTTGCGGGTAAGCCGCGCGCAGATGTCATGTCATATATACGGGCAACACCCAACCCGAAGCGGCCGGAACCAGCCGCCAGTTGCGCAGATGCCCTGTGCTGAAATGGTCGCCGGCCTCGCGCTGTGCCTGATCCCGATTTCAGTCTTGTCCAAATATCCTCAGGGGGTGAATTGCGGCTTTGCCGCAAGAGGGGGCGCGAGCGCCCCCTTCGACCCCGCCTGCGCCCAGGCCGGTCAATAGCTGCGGATCAAGCCCACCAGCCGCCCTTGAACCGCCACCTGATCATCGCGCAACAGCCGTGTCTCGTAGGCGGGATTGGCCGCTTCCAGCGCGATCATGCCATTCTGCCGCCGAAACCGCTTCAATGTGGCTTCATGCCCTTCGACCAGCGCCACGACGATATCGCCATTATCCGCCGTATCCTGCTCGCGGATCACCACGATGTCGCCGTCATTGATCCCCAGATCGATCATCGAATCGCCCTGAACCTCCAGCGCATAATGCGCTGCCCGCCCGCTCAGCATGGAACTGGGCACTGAAATGTCGCGCACTGCTTCGCTGATCGCCTCGATGGGCGTGCCCGCTGCGATTCGTCCCATCACAGGCAGGCTCATCGCGGCCGCATCCACAGGCAGCGCCTGCGCCGGGGGACGGGGTTTGTCCCGCGCGCCACCCTCGATCACTCGTGCCTCGAAGCTCTGGCTCATCAACGCATCCGGCAGTTTCAGCACTTCGATGGCGCGCGCGCGATGCGGCAGGCGACGGATGAAACCACGCTCTTCCAGCGCCGTGATCAGGCGGTGAATCCCTGATTTCGACCGCAGATCCAGCGCATCCTTCATTTCGTCGAAGGATGGCGCGACCCCTTCGGCTTCCATCCTGGTATGGATCAGTTTCAGCAGGTCAATCTGTTTGCGTGTCAGCATCGCGCACTCCCTGAGCTGGTCCCCACCCGGATATTCACATTATGTTCTAACTCTGTTCCGATGTTCTGTCAACAGGGGTCATAGTGCGATATACCGCATCTGTTCTCCGGCGCGGCGCGCAGCATCGCCCGCCGGGTGGATCAGCAGTGCATCAGCGCTGCACAGAACCGACAGCAATGCGCTGTCCTGATCGGGCAGGGGGGTGATGCTCGGACCGGGGCCAAGGGTTGCGCGCATGTAATGCGTGCGCGGGCCATTGGCGGGCAGGTCGCAGGTCAGTTTGGCGACCTGGCTTGGCAGCGGAAAAGCCCCCAGCCCCTGCATCGCACGCAGCACTGGGCGCATGAACAGATGGCCGCAAACAATTGACGACACGGGATTTCCCGGTAGACCCAGCAGCAGCGCGCCGCCCAGTCGTCCGGCCATCAGCGGTTTGCCGGGACGCAGTGCGACCTTGTAGAACGCCCGCGTGGCCCCCAGCGCCTCGGTCACAGGGCCGACCAGATCATGATCCCCGACAGAGGCCCCCCCCACTGTCACGACCAGATCCGCCCCCTGCGCCAGATCGATCACCGCGCGCAGGCTGTCGTCTCGATCCAGCGCGATCGGCAGGATGCGCACTTGCGCGCCCTCGGCCTCTGCCATGGCCTTGAGTGCAAAGAGATTGGAGGCAATGATCTGATCGGCGCGCGGGGTCTCACCCGGCATGACCAGTTCATCCCCCGTCGCGATGATCGCGACATCCGGCCGCGCGCTGACGGTCGGGCGCGGGCAGTTCATCGCCGCCAACAGCGCGAGTTCCGTGCCCGTCAGACGGCGCGGTGCGCTGATCTGATCTCCGGACCTGAAATCGGCACCTTGTGGCCGGATATGCGTGGCGCGGCCCGAGGTCGCCATGACAGTGATCCTGTCACCATTCCGGTCCACATCTTCCTGAATCACAACGCGGGTCGCGCCCTGTGGCAGCGGCGCACCGGTCAGGATCCGCACGGCCTGACCGTCACCCACCGGCCCGTCAAAGCCATGCCCGGCAGCGGCGGTGCCGATGACCTGAAACGGCATGCCCTCTGTCGCATCGCCGCACAGGGCATATCCATCCATTGCCGATGCGGCAAAGGGGGGCTGGTCGCGCGCGGCGCGCACCGGCTGGCGCAGCACCCGGCCCGCGCAATCCTTCAAGGCGATCTCTTCTGTCCCGAGCGGTGTGACCAGATCGAAAATCCGCGCCAGAGCCTGCTCGACGGAAATCATGGTGCGACCTCGTAACGCCCTGATTTCCCACCGTCTTTCAGCACAACCCGCGTGGCGGTAATGGTCATGGATTTCTCGGCGGCTTTCAGCATGTCATAGACCGTCAGAGCGGCAACAGAGGCCGCAGTCAACGCCTCCATCTCGACCCCGGTCTGGCCGGTGGTGCGCACTTCGGCACGGATGCGCACACCGGGCAGATCAGGGTCAGGGGTCAGATCGACCGAGACCTTGGTGATCGGCAGCGGATGGCAGAGCGGGATCAGATCGGCGCAACGCTTCGCCCCCATGATCCCCGCCAGTCGCGCAACCCCCAGCACATCGCCCTTTTTCGCCCGCCCTTCGGTGATCAGCGCGAGCGTTTCGGGCAGCATCTGAACTGCACTTTCCGCAATCGCCACGCGCGCCGTATGGGACTTTTGCGACACGTCAACCATATGCGCGTGTCCTTCAGCGTCGAAATGTGTCAGTTTTTCCACATTACACCTCGACAGCGACAGGATTGGCCAGAAGCGCGCGGGTCGCCCCGGCAACATCTTCCTGCCGCATCAGGCTTTCGCCGATCAGAAAACTGCGCGCGCCATAGCCTGCCAGATCGGCCAGATCGGCGGGCGTGTAAATCCCGCTTTCGGCAATCAGCCGCTTTCCATCGGGCACCAGTTTCGACAGCCGCCGCGTCGTTTCCAGCGTCACCTCGAAGGTTTTCAGATTGCGGTTATTCACCCCCAAGAGCGGCGATTTCAACGCTAAGGCGCGCTCCAGTTCCGCCTCGTCATGCACCTCGACCAGCACATCCATGCCCCAACTGAACGCCGCGTCCTCCAGTTCCTGCGCCTGCGCGTCAGAGACAGAGGCCATGATGATCAGGATACAATCGCCATGCAGCGCCCGCGCCTCAGTCACCTGATAGATGTCATACATGAAATCCTTGCGCAGCGCAGGCAGGCTAGTCGCTTCGCGCGCAGCAGTCAGGAACGCATCCGCGCCCTGAAAACTGGGCGTATCGGTCAGGACAGACAGACAGGTTGCGCCCCCTTCCTCATAGGCACGGGCCAGCGCAGGCGGGTCGAAATCGGCGCGGATCAACCCTTTGGACGGGCTGGCTTTCTTGATCTCGGCAATCAGCCCGTAGCCGTTCGTTTCCGCACGCGCCAAAGCCGCGGCAAAGCCACGCGGGGCAGGGGCCGCGCGCGCGGCCTCTTCGACCTCGGCCAACGGGCGAGCCGCCTTGCGGGCGGCGACCTCTTCCAGCTTGTAGGTCTTGATCTTGTCCAGAATGGTGGCCATTGCGCCCTCCGAATTTACGATTTTACCGGGCTGATCCGCGCCAGCGTCTCGACCGCGCGCATGGCCGCGCCCGAATCCAGGCTCTCGCGCCCCCGCGCCACGCCATCGCGCAGATCGGCGGCCTTGCCTGCGATCACCAGCGCCGCCGCCGTGTTCAACAGCACTGCGTCGCGATACGCCGCGCGCCCCGCGCCCGACAGCACCGCGCGCAACTCGCGCGCATTCTCGCCCGGTGCCCCGCCCAGCAAATCCTCGAACGGATGCAGCGGCAGGCCCGCATCTTCGGGGTGCAGCGTGAAATCGCGCAAAGTGCCGCTCTCCAAAGCCACCACAGCGCTTTCGGCGGCAATCGACAACTCATCCGTCCCGTCCCCACCATGCACCAGCCAGGCGCGCTCGGTGCCCAAAGCCGCCAGCGTTTCAGCCATCGGGCGCAGCAGATCGGCGGTAAAGGCCCCGGTCAACTGATATTTCACCCCCGCCGGATTGGTCAGCGGCCCAAGGATGTTGAAAATCGTCCGCGTCCCCAATTCCATGCGCACCGGCCCCACATGGCGCATCGCCGGGTGATGCATCGGCGCCATCATGAAGCCGATCCCGGCCTCTTGCAGCGCGCGCTCGACCACATCGGCCCCCACCATCACATCAATGCCCAAAGCGCCCAGGGCATCTGCCGCACCCGATTTCGACGACAGGTTGCGATTGCCATGCTTGGCCACCACCACGCCCGCTCCCGCCACCACAAAGGCCGTCGCGGTCGAGATATTCAGCGTCCCCTTGCCATCGCCCCCTGTGCCGACAATATCCATAGCCCCTTCGGGCGCGCGCACCTTCACGCATTTCGCGCGCATCACGGCCGCAGCGGCAGCGTATTCATCCACTGTCTCGCCCCGCGTGCGCAGCGCCATCAGGAAACCGCCGGTCTGCGCAGGCGTCGCCTGTCCGTCAAACAGCAGGTTGAACGCGACTTCGGCCTCGGAACGGGTCAGCGGGCGCGTGGCCGCAAGGCCGATCAGGGGTTTCAGATCCTCCATCACGCCACCACTGCCGCCTGATCCAGAAAATTGCGCAGCATCGCATGACCATGCTCGGACCGGATGCTTTCGGGATGAAACTGCACCCCCTCGATCGGCAAGTCGCGGTGCCGCAGCCCCATGATCAGCCCGTCCTCCAGCCAGCTTGTGATCTCCAGACAGTCGGGCAGGCTGTCGCGCTCGACCACCAGCGAATGATAGCGCGTGGCCATCAAGGGCGAGGGCAGACCCGCAAACACCCCCGCGCCCGCATGATGCATCTGCCCCAGCTTGCCATGCACGATGGACGGCGCGCGCACCACCTTGCCACCGAATGCCTGCCCGATGGTCTGATGCCCCAGACAGACCCCCAGCAGCGGTACCCGCGCTTCGGCAGCGGCCAGCGTGAGCGGCAGACAGATCCCCGCCTGATCCGGGTCACACGGGCCGGGTGAAAGGACGATTGCAGACGGGTTCAGCCCCATCGCCTGCTGCACATCCAGCGCATCATTGCGATGCACCACCACATCGGCCCCCAATTCGCCGAAATAATGCACAAGATTATAGGTGAAGCTGTCATAATTATCGATCAGGAGCAGCATTGCACGGCTTTCGTGTTCATGGGGCTTGTTCCCCGCCTTCATGCCCGTGCAGACAGGCTCTGGTCAAGGGCAGGTCCGGCAATCTGTTTGATCCGCGCGCGGAATTGTGGGAAAGTCACGTCAAACGCGCGGGACAGGCGCGGGGCAAACGATCGGCAGCAATGAAGAGGTCAGGTGTGAACAGCTCTCTACTCGCGGGACTCGGCGTAGGATCTGGACTTGTTCTGCTTGGATTTGTCGGATCAAGCCTGCTTTTTCCACCAGAGCGCGGTCCGGTCGCACAGCCCACCACCGAAATCGCCAGCATGCCCGGCCCGGCCCCTGATCGTTCTGAAGCCGAAATCGTCGTCCCCGACAGCGCATTGGTTGAACCCCCTCAAGCCGCGCCAGAAGACACCGCCCAGGACAACACTGCCGAGGGCGCACCCGTCAGCAGCGACACTACCGAGATACCCGCAGATCTGGCCACGGATCCCGAACTGGCAGAGATCGCACCCCCAGAGTCCACCCCGTCAGAGTCCATCCCGCCAGAGTCCACCCCGGACGACGAACCGCCCGCCGCGCCATTGCCTTCGCCAGAGTTGCCGCAGGATACCGCCAGCACGGCCGATCTGGCCGAAGACATCCTGCCTGTCGCCCCCGGCGCAGAAGTCACCGGCCCACAGGCCCGCTTGCCCGCAGGCATCCTGCCTGCAACTGGTCGCGATACGGTGCAGGGTCTGCCGCAGGTCTCGGTCCCGCAAGCGCCCGCCTCTGACCCCGAAATCCCCGTGGTCGGCGAAGCCCCCGCAACAGATGACCGCGACAGCGCCCCCCTTGTAGAGCAGCCCCCCGCCAGCCTGCCGGGCACACGCACGTCGTCGCTGCCGCAGATCGGCGCAGGCGATAGTGCGCCCGATGCCCCCGGCGATGTGCCCGCCCCGCAGGCCGCAGCGGTCACGGCGCTGGAACGCAACTCGCTTTATGATGGCAGTGCAACGGGCGCGCGCATGGCGCTGGTCCTCAGCGACCCCGGCCTGCCGATGGCCATGCGCCGCTCGCTGGCGGCAATGGACTTCCCCTTTACTGTTGCCCTCAACCCGCTCGACACCACCGCCCCCGACGCCGCCACGATCTATACCGAGGCGGGCAAGGAAGTCCTGATCCTGGCCACTGCGATCCCTGACGGGGCCACGGCATCGGATCTGGATGTCACCTTCAACGCCTTTTTCGGCAGCCTGCCGCTGGCCGTGGGCGTGATTGACCTGCCGCAATCGGGCTTTGCGCGCAACGCCCGTCTGCTGAACGAGGTGCTTCCGCTCTTGCAGCAGGACGGGCATGGGCTGGTGACGTTCTCTGGGGGGCTGGCACAGGCCGCGCGTGCCGCGAGTGCAGCTGGCGTGCCCCATGCCGAGGTCTTCCGCATCATAGATTCCGGCAATGACAGCGCCTTCACCATGCGCCGTTTTCTCGACCGCGCGGTGTTTCAGGCCAGCCAGATGGGCCAGGTCATCGTCTTTGGCGACGCCTCGAATGATGTGCTGATGGAGGCGATCACGATGTGGCGCGAGGGCAGCAGACTGGATCAGGTGGCCTTGGTGCCGATCTCGGGCATCCTGCGCAACTTGCCCTGAGGCGGCATTTCTGACCCGGTTGATGTTTCAGGTGGGGTGATGCGGTCAACGGGAAGAGCCCGAAGTGGACGGTCAGGACGCGATGTAGCGCGAGCCGTGTCGGATTTGTCGGATAGGAAAGGGAAAGGCTAGATTGCTGTCGAATAGAGGCCGAGGGCATTAACGTGGATGTAAGATCATCGCAGGCGACGGGAAATGCGGCCATGCACTATGTCGCATGGCAACTTTCGAAGAGGGGCTGGAACGTGATGCCGACCACGCGGAACGCGAAGGGAAGCGACCTCTATTGCGCGAACGACGCAGAGACCGTCATTTTCGGGGTGCAGAGTAAGGGCCTGTCCAAAAGAGATCCGGTTGGGCTGGGAACGAAACTGGGCAATCTTCGGTCGGATTGGTGGATCATTACGATCAACGCGAAAACGGACACCCCGACATGTTTCATCTTGGGGCGGCAGGAGGTTGTTGCTCTTTGTTCCCAAAGCGATCCTGCAAAGAGTCGCAACGGAGTGCCGTCATACTGGCTCCAACCGAAGGCCTACGACCAGCCACAATTCAGGGATGCTTGGCACAGGCTTTCCACACCTCCTGGCTCGGAGGGTGAGTAGATCCCCTATTGGCCACTCCGTCCCGCACAACAGCCGCCCGCCATCACGCCCCTTGGACCCGATCAGACCGTCCTCACCGGGAACCCGAAAACCGCCCCGACCGTCGCCCAACACCCGCCAGACCATATTTCCCGTCTTGAAGCGCCAAACGCCCCGGTCTAGACCGGGGCGCAGTGGCCGCTTGCTGGAACTGGTAGACAGACCGGACTTAAAATCCGTTGCTCGCAAGGGCGTGTGGGTTCGATTCCCACAGCGGCCACCATCCCAATTCAGGGATTGATCCGAATGGGCGTCCCGTCGCGCACCATGGCATAAATATCCTCCATCTGCCGGTCGGTCACGGCAATACAGCCATCCGTCCAGTCGCCCCGCGCACGCTGAAAGCGCGGTCCCTGACCGTGAATGAAGATATCGCCGCCCGGCCGCCAGCCATTCGCCTCGGCGCGCGCGCGATCCATTTCATTCGGGTAGCTGATCCCGATGGACAGATGAAACGCCGAATTCGGGTTGCGCCGGTCGATGATGTAATCGCCCTCGGGCGTGCGCCGGTCGCCTTCGCGTTGCTTGTGGCCAATCGGGTTGCCGCCAAGCTGCACCCGGAAAGAGCGCAGCCGCTGGTTGTGGTGATAGAGATGCATCCGCCGCTCGCCCTTGTTCACCACGATCCGGGTGACTTCAGGGCCATGATAGGTTCGGAACTTGCTCGGACTACCGCAGGATGCCAGCACACCGACCAGCATCAAGGCGACAAGAACGCGGAAAAAACTCATCTGACTGCCTCTGGATTTTTTCCGCGACCATGCCGCATTGCCGCGATTCTGCCAAGTGGTTGCAGGGGCCATCACGAAGCTGTCATTCCGCAGGGGTGGTCTTGTCCTTTTCCTGTGCAGACAGCCGCGTCTCGATGGCCGCCAGACGCTTCAGCACCTCGTCGCGGTAGTCTTCCGTCGCCTGATTGCTCTCGGCCGCATGGGCATCCTGCATCGAATTGACGATCAGACCGACCAGCAGGTTCACCACTGCGAAGGTCGTAACCATGATGAAGGGCACGAAGAACGCCCAGGCATAGGGATAGACCTCCATCACCGGGCGCACGATCCCCATTGACCAGGATTCCAGCGTCATGATCTGGAACAGCGAATAGGCCGAATTGCCCAAGTCCCCGAACCATTCCGGAAAACTGTTGCGAAACAGCGTCGTTGCCATGACCGCGCCGATATAGAACAGCATCCCCATCAGCAAAAACACCGAGCCCATCCCCGGCAGCGCCTTGATGAACCCTTCGACCACGCGCCGCAGATTGGGGCTGACCGACACCACGCGCAACAGGCGCAGGATGCGCAGCGCCCGCAAGACGCTGAAACTCTGTGCGCCGGGCACCAGCGAAATGCCCACAATCAGGAAATCGAAGATATTCCAGCCCGACCGCCAGAACTGCCCGCGCTGGGCGTGGAATTTCAGCAGCAGCTCGATCACGAAGATCGTCAGGCAAGCTGTGTCCAGCCCCTTGATCAGTGGCCCCGCCACCCCCATCACACTGCGCGACGTTTCCAGCCCAAGCAAGAAGGCATTGAACACGATCACCCCAAGGATGCCGTTACGCACCCAGGGCTGTTCCAGAAAGGCGGCAGTCTGTTCGCGGCTGAGCATGGTCATTCCCTCTGTCGCAGTTGCCCGCGCGATATGCTATCTCGTGAACCGCGCTGCAAGCTCCACATGCGGGCTGTAGCGGAATTGATCGACCATCTGCACCCAGTCCAGCCGAAAACCGCCCGCGATGAGTATTTTCGCATCACGCGCGAATGTCACCGGGTTGCAGGACACTGCCGCGACCCGCTGCACCCTGGAGGATGCCAGCGCGACCGACTGCGCCTCGGCACCTGCGCGCGGCGGGTCGATCACGGCAGCATCGAACCGCGCCAGATCCTCGGGGAGCAGTGGATTGCGGAACAGATCGCGCATCTCATGGCTTACGCGCTTGACCCCTGTCGCCCCCCGCCAGCCCTGATCAAGTGCCTTCAGCATCGCGCCGTCACCCTCGACCGCGTGCACCTCTGCGCGCAGGGCCAGGGGCAGGGCGAATGTCCCGCAGCCTGCGAACAGGTCCACGACCCGCCCGGCACCGCCCACGGCATCAGTGACCGCTGCCTGCAACGCCGCCTCGGCGTCTTTCGTGGCCTGCAGGAACGCGCCCGGCGGTGGCACCACCTGCGCAGGCCCGATCCGGTGCAGCGGCGGGCGGGTCTGCGCAATCACCTCGCCCTCCCATGCCAGCCGCGCCAGCCCCGACTGGCCCGCCCATTGCCCCAGCTCTGCCCACAAGGCGCCGTCCAGCGGTTTGCCACCTGTCACGGCCAGATCCAGCCCCGCCTCTGATCGTGTCAGCGACAGGCCCAGTTCTGTCTTGCGCGATCCAAACCGCGCGGTCAGTTCCTTCAGCATCGGCAGGCCCGCAATCAGGTCAGGATGCAGGATCAGACAGTCCGGCACCGCCGTAATCACGTCAGAGCCACGCGCATGAAACCCCACCAGCGCGCCCTTTTTCAGCCGCCGCCCCGAAAATCCCGCCCGCCTGCGCGTGCCCAGCCCCGAGACATGGGCCGGTCGAAACACCGCCTCGATCCCCTGAGCGGCCAAAGCCTGCCGGATCACGCCCTCTTTCCACTCGGCCACGAAATCGGGCCGCGCATGTTGCAACGCGCACCCCCCGCAGGTCCGGTAATGCGGGCAGGGCGGTTTCACCCGCAGGACCGAAGGCGTGACAATGCGCGCCGTCTCCATCCGCCCCGCGACCACCTCACCCGCAACCACCTCACCCGGCAGCGCACGCGGTACGAAAACCGGCCCGTCCGCAATGCCATCGCCTTGATGGCCCAGCCGCGTAATCGTGACTTCCATCACAGCGCCCGCGCCGGGGAAAACGCATACCCTTCGGGCGAAAGGATCGTCGCCTCGCGCAGCCCATGCGGCTTGTCGCGCGGGGCTTCCAGCACTGTGTCAGGATCAGCGCGCGAAACAGCCGCATCCGGGTCAACCCCGAACAGATAGAATTGCGCCCCACCCCCGCGCGGGGCGGCTTCCGGCACCATCCCCAAAAGCGGATGCGCGCCAAAAGTCCCGTCCGAATGCAGCTGAAAGATCACCTCGCCATGCTGGACAATCGCGAAATCGGCGCTCAGCCGGTGCACCTGCAACCCGAACACCTCGCGCAGAAACCCCGCCATCGCGCCCACATCGCGGCACAGCAGATTGACCCCCAGCCCGCGCAGCGACCGGCCAAAAGCATCCGCCGCAATCGTTTCAAACTCGCTCATGCCTCTTCCGCATCATAGCCCAGAAACCCGCCCGATTGCCGCGCCCAGAACCGGGCATAAGTGCCGCCCTGCGCCAGCAATTCGTCATGCGTGCCCTGCTCGATGATATGGCCCGCGTCAAGCACGATGATGCGGTCAAGCTGCGCAATGGTGGACAAGCGATGCGCAATCGCCAGCACAGTCTTGCCTGTCATCAACGGCTCAAGGGCTTCCTGCACCGCCGCCTCCACCTCGGAATCCAGCGCCGAAGTCGCTTCATCCAGCACCAGAATCGGCGCATCCTTCAAAAACGCCCGCGCCAGCGCAATCCGCTGCCGCTGCCCACCCGACAGCCGCACCCCGCGTTCGCCCAAATGCGCCTCATAGCCGCGCCGCCCTTCATGGTCGGCCAGCCCAAGGATGAACCCATGCGCCTCTGCTGCGCGTGCCGCCGCCTCGACCTCGGCCCGCGTCGCATCTGGCCGCCCGTAGCGGATATTTTCATAGGCCGAGCGGTTGAACATCGCGGTTTCCTGCGTGACCATCGCGATATTGCGCCGCAGACTTTCCTGCGTGACGTGGCGAATATCCACCCCGTCCAGCGTGATCCTGCCCGCTTCCACATCATAAAGCCGCAGCAACAGCGCCACGAGCGTCGATTTTCCGGCCCCCGAGGCCCCCACAATCCCGATCTTCTCGCCCGGCGCAATGTTCAGGTTCAACCCTTCAACCCCGCCGGTCTGCCGCCCATAGGCAAAATCCACGCCCTCGAACCGGATCGCGCCCCTGACCCGCCCCAATTCGCGCGCATCTCCCGCATCGCGCAGGCTCACAGGCTTGGTCAGGGTCTTCATCCCGTCCTCGATCTCGCCCAGATTGCCGTAAATCCCCATCAGCACGAAACTGACCCAGCCGGTCATCTGCGCAATGCGGATCGCCACAGCCCCCGCCGCCGCAATGGCCCCCGGTGTGGCCTGCCCGAGTGTCCACAGCCAAAGCGTCCCCCCGATCAGCAGCACAGGCAGCACGCCCGCACAGAGCATCAGCCAGAACCGGAACGACGCCTGCACCGCGCCGAACTCCACCGCCCGGTCGCGAAACACCCCCATCGCATTCAGCGCCGCACGATCCTCGAATGCGGCATGGGCAAAGAGCTTCACGGTCTTGATATTGGTGATCGTATCGACAACCTGCCCGCTGACCTGCGCCCGCGCGCCCGCCCGCGCGCCGGATGTCTTGCGCACTTGCGGCAGAAAAAACCGGATCAGCCCGAAATAGAACACCATCCACACGGCCAGCGCCAGCGCGATCCGGCTGTCAATCGTCAGCAGCAGGATCACCGATCCCAGGATCGAGGCCAGCGCGAAAGCCATCGTATTGATGGCTTCATTCGCCACATCGGTCAGTGCACGCGCCGTCTGAACCTGTTTCTGCGCGATCCGGCCTGCAAAATCATTGTCGAAAAACGTGACCGGTTGCCCAAGCGTCCAGCGGTTCAGCCGCGATTGCACCAGCACATAGACATTGGGCTGCACCACAATGCTGTTGGCCGCCGAGGAAATGCCAAAGGCCAAGGGCCGCAAAATCACGAAAAAGGCAATAAATCCGATGATCAGCCACAGATGCGACGTGACAAACGCCGCAGGCCCGGTCTCGACCGCCGCATCAATGATCAGACCCAGCAGCAGCGCCGAGATCACCTCGGTTGTGCCCACAATAGCCGAGATCACGCCCGCGACCAGCAGCACAGGCCAGGCCCCGCTGACCGACCACAGGATGAACGCCCACAGACTGCGCGGCGGCTCCGTCGGCGCGGGCTGGAATGCGTCGATCAACCCCGCCAGCCGCTGCGCCGCGCCGGGGGTCAACTCTGTCTCGTCTGAGGTCTTTTGCAGCACACCCGCCCCCGTTCCTGCCGCACGATATAGAGCCGGGCAGGGGGGAAGGCCAGTCAGCCCAGAAGCGCGCGACGGTCCAGCCGGAAATCCGACGCGATCCAGGCGGCCTCCAACGTTTTCAGCCGCGCCCCCAGCGCAGGCCCTTCCAGCCCCGGCAGATCGCGCGCCCGGACCGGAAAATCAGCCCCCGACCCGCGCGCAATCTCGCCCCGCCAGCCAGCGGGCAGGGGCGTCTCGAATAGCGCCGCCCGCGCCAGCACCACATCAGTGGCCAGATCACGCCCCAGCCGGTAGCCCAGTTCCGCCGCAGGCTGCATCGCCCCAAGCGCGGCACGCGTCTTTTCCAGATCGCGCGCCTCGACCCGCGTCAGCCGCAAGCGCGCCACATCCCCGCCCATGACCAGCAGCCGCCGCAAAAACCGTGGCGCAAACCCGTCCTCCAGATGCACCAGCACGGGCAGCGCGCGCGCATCCGCCCCCGGCAAGACCTGCGCCAGAACCCCCGCCTGCGCCATCGCCGCCACCGCAGGGGCCGGATCATGCGCCGAAAGAAGCTTGCGCAGCTCCGCCCCGATCCGTTCGGCAGAGAGCCGCGCCATCCCCTCAGCCCCCGCTGCGCAGGCGGCCAGCGCGTCTGCATCCAGCCCCGCATCCGGGTCGCCATATTGCGCATGAAAGCGGAAAAACCGCAGGATGCGCAGGTAATCCTCGGCAATCCGCTGGCCCGCATCGCCCACGAACCGCACCCGCCGCGCCTGCAAATCCGGCAGCCCGCCGAGAGGGTCGATCACCACCCCATCCGCCCGCGCATAAAGCGCATTCATCGTGAAATCGCGCCGCGCCGCATCCTCGGTCAGGTCAGTCGAAAACGCGACCGTCGCGTGCCGCCCATCCGTGTCCAGATCGGCGCGAAAGGTCGTCACCTCGAACCCCTCGCCACCGACCACCAGCGTCACCGTGCCATGCGCAATCCCCGTCGGCACCGCGCGCAAACCCGCGCCTTCGGCCAGCGCCACCACCCGATCAGGCAGGGCATCGGTTGCAATATCAATATCCGTGACCGCCAGCCCCATCAGCGTATTGCGCACACAGCCGCCCACGACCAGCGCCTGATACCCGGCCTCCGTCAGCAGCCCCAGCACGGTCTGGGTGCCAGGTGCCGCCAGCCAATCCGCCGTGATCCTCATGGCCCCACCCGGTCCGCCAGCCCGCGCAGGATCCGTGCCGTCGCTCCCCAGATGTAATATGGCCCCCAGGGCACAACATAGTAATTCCGCCATGTCCCCCGCCAGATGCGCCGCTCGACCCGGAACTGGTGCGGGTCCAGCACATGCGCAAGGGGCGCGGCAAAAACCTCGGCCACTTCACCCGGATCGACGCGCGGGGTGAAATCGCGCGTGATCTCGGCCAGAACCGGCGTCACCTGATAGCCCGTCACCGTCTCATGCGCGGGCAGGGTGCCAAGGATCTCGACCCCCGACGCAGGCAGGCCAATCTCTTCCTCCGCCTCACGCAGCGCCGTTGCCACCAAATCCGGATCGCCGGCATCCTGCCGCCCGCCGGGAAAGGCGATCTGCCCCGGATGGTGCCGCAGATGCGAGGCGCGCTTGGTCAACACCACGCGCATCTCGCCCGCAACCCGCGACACCCCCACCAGCACTGCCGCCGGACGCAAGACACGCCCCTCTGGCAGAACCGTGCCGGGGTTCAGGTCATAATCGCTTGAGGGCCGCGCCGCGCGCGCAAGCCCCGCGCGCAGGCGCTCCAGCGGATCAGGCGCCATCCCCATCCGCCTCAAACCCCAGCGAGGCCGGGTCCATCACATAATGCGCCCCGCAAAACTGACAATCCGCCGTGACCGTGCCTTCGGGCGTGGTCATCGTGCGAATATCCTTGGCCGAATAGATCGACAGGCTCTGGCGCACCTTGTCCTCGGAACACGAACAGCCGAAATGCACCGCCTGCGGATCGAAAACCCGTGGGGTTTCCTCGTGAAACAGCCGGAACAACAGATCCGGCGGCTGCACAGTCGGCCCGATCAGTTCCAGTTCCTCGACCGTATCCAACAGCAGATTGGTCCGGTTCCAGTCCTCGGTGATCGCGTCACCTTCGCGCGGCGTGGTGCCAGAGGCTTGCGGCATATGCTGCACCATCACGCCGCCCGCGCGCCATTTCTCGGGCTGGCCGGGCAGGGTGGCACGCCCGAAACTCAGTTCAAACCGCGTTGGCAGTTGCTCGGAGTGCTCGAAATAGGCTTCCGCACAATCCGAGAGCGAGCGCCCCGCAATCGGTGTGATCCCCTGATAGGGCGTCATGTCGGGGCCCTGATCGATCAGGATCGCGAAATAGCCCTTGCCGATCTGCGGAAATCCCGGCCCGTCCAGATCCAGCCGCTCCTTGTCGAAACTCGCATAGGCCCGGATCCGCGCAGGCGCACCTTCTTCGGTGGGGGCGTAGTAATCCGTCGCGATCAGCCGTGCAGGTCCATCGCCCCGGATCTGGATCGACAGCTTCCAGCGCAGCTTGATCGTCTGCCCGATCATCGCTGTCAGAAGTGCGGCCTCGGCCACCAGCGCCTCGATCACCGGCGGGTAGTCATGGCGCATCAGCACGCGCTCCAGCGCGGTGTCCAGACGCGCGACGCGCCCGCGAATATCACTGCGGTCCAACTGGAACGGCAGCACGGTATCATCCCAGGCGATCTGTCCGCCAAAACTCATCTCAATCCCCTTGCAGGTCGTGGCGCATCCGCCTTCATCGGCCCCTCATATAGGTATTCGATCCGACGCGCCAAGCGCGAAGCGCACAGGCGGTGCGTGGCAAAGCCCTGTTCGACCCTGCCCGACATCGCGTCCCGTGAGCTTGAAAACCTGCCGCACAAAGGCTTGAACAGCAATCCCGCCCTACGCGGAATCGACCCCACAATCCGGAAAACCCGGATGTGGAACACGCAAAACCGGTCTGCATGTAAAAGCGCCTGCGCATGTCTTGGGCAAATGCCTTGCCCGACGGATCATGGCACGGACCCTGACACCCGATGCGCGCACCCGGATGCGATCAGGGCCGCGCGCCCCCACCCGAATGAACCAGCATGGACAATCGCTTGGTCGCGCCAACACAACGGCCCCCGGTGATTGCCGATTCCTGCCCCGGCCGAGCAACCCTCACCGATGCCGCCCTGTGACGAAAGCGCAGCTGGAATCGGTCCTGTCCCCCGCGCGCGTCCATCGGCCTGTCACGACGCCGATGCACAATCCCTTCACCGACCTGCGTATGGCGCTTGAGACATCTGCCTGATGCCTTGTCCCGGCCGCACAAGCCCCCCCGCCGAGCACCCCTCACCGATGCCGCCCTGTGGCGACAGCGCGGCAGGAAGCGGTCCTGTCCCGCGCGCGTCCATCGGCCTGTCACGACGCCGATGCACAATCCCTTCACCGACCTGCGTATGGCGCTTGAGACATCTGCCTGATGCCTTGTCCTGGCCGCAAGATATGGCGGGTTCGCCTGACAAAAAGTGTGTGACGTGCAAGGGTTTGTCCCCCTATCTTGTGGTCGCTGCCATAAAATGCACCTGCGCCCGCCGACGCTGCGCCCGGATCCGCCATCTGGAAAGGGGTCAGGAAACCAGCCCAACCGCCATAGCCTGTGTCGGCGCCCGCCATTGCCGGGTGTCGCCCCTTGTCGCGCTGCGCAGATGCAGCGCCGCCCTTCAGCGCCCCCTTGTCGTAAGCGGCCACTGCCGCGATCTCGCGGCTTCTTCCACCGACTGCAGGACACCCGTGCAAAGCCCGCTCCCGGGCCGCGCCCATTAACAGGTCGCTGAAATAGACCCGCCTCGACAGCGGTTTGAGAACATGATTCA
>JAFIEL010000032.1 GCA_020832585.1 Natronohydrobacter sp.
ACGCGGCCCCTGTTCCTGATTTCCGGGGTGCTGATGACCTATGAGGACATGCCCGTCTTCGCGCAGGAGATCCTGTGGTACAATCCGGTGATCCATCTGACCGGCATGATGCGGCACGGGTTCTATCCGATGTACCGCCCCGATTACATCTCGCTGATCTTCGTGGCCTTCTGCGCCCTGATCCCGATGATTGCGGGCTTGCTGCTGCTGCGCCGGCACCATCGCGAATTGCTCTATCGCTGAGCGGATTTCGGCTGTCCGCAGTTGGTCCTGATACAAGTTGACGTAGGGGAAGCATTGTTTTTCCGGCGCACAATTCGTAATCACATATTTTCAAGAATGCTGTACTATTGTGCAAGGATTGGTTTTTTGTCTGGAATTCACGCTGATTTTCTCAAGTCCGTTTATAAGGCGCATTACAAACTCGTGTCCTTCGGGCGCAGCCCTTCCGAATTCCGGACGAGTGCCAATCCTGTGCGCCGCAGGAAATTCGCGACCTATGCCGACCTGAGCGTGGAGCGTCACCACGCCTATGTCCAGTCCATCACGGGCAAGGACAAGGCGACCCAGCGTGCCGAGCTTGAGGAAATCTGCCGCGAGGTCGGTGCCTTGCCCAAACATTACTACATGTTCGAGTGGTATCTGCCGGAACAGCGCCGACAGGCTGGCGACTATTTGCAGCGCTTTCATCTGAAGGGCGTGGTCTACAGGGCGCTTGCCCTCAAATCGCCTAAAGCTGGCCCGACAGTTACCAACAAGCATAGCTTTGCCCTGCATATGAAGACGCATGATCTGCCTTCGCCGCAACCGCTGGCGCTGGCCTCTGAGGGTGAGACCAGGACTGAGAACCGACCTGTCGGAGATTTCATCGTCAAGCCGATGAGCGGCAAGGGCGGACGGGCGATCGAGCGATTCGAGCACCTGTCAGAGGGTCGTTTCCGGCGCGCGACCACAGAGGACGTGCTGTCCTATGAGGATATTGCCGCTCATTACGCGGCCCTGTCCATAAAGGAGAATGAGGCCTATCTGTTTCAGCCCCGCGTGACCAATCACCGCGCTCTCTTGCCAATTGCCGGGGCTGCGGCAGCGACCTGCCGGATCGTCACCATCCTGGACGAACAGGGCAGGCCGGAACCTGTCGTTGCCGTCTATCGCATGCCCGGCAGCATGACAGGTGTGGTGGACAATTCCCATCAGGGGGGGGTGGCCGCTCCTGTCGATATCACGACAGGGCGTCTGGGGCTGGTCTCTTATCTGGGCCAGACCGGGGATTTGCGGTTTTTCCGCCAGCATCCTGCCAGTGGTGCCGTGGTGGACGGGCGCGTGCTGCCGCTTTGGTCGCAAGTGCGCGATCTGGCGATCCGGGCGCATGAGGCGTTCAAACCCTGGATGCTGATCGGCTGGGATATCTGCATCACCGATGACGGGCCCGTCATTATCGAAGGAAATTCGGCCCCTTGTTCGGATATCCTCCAGCGGCGGCACAGAAAGCCCCTTGGCTCTGGCCGGTTTGGCGCATTGCTGCATCATCATCTCAAGGATATGCCGTCCGAGGGGTATGAGATTACCCGCAGCCTGACCATTCGCGGGCATGTGCAGGGAGTTGGTTTCCGGAACTGGGCGCGTAATACCGCACAGGAGCTGGGTCTGTCCGGCTGGGTCCGCAATGAAGGTGACTATGTGACATGCTGCCTGCGTGGCCCGTCGCGCGCTGTGGTGGAGTTTTATGAACGCGCCTGGACAGGGCCTGAGCGCGCCAAGGTCGCAACCGTCAGGATGACCCGCTCGGATGAGGATGTGCCCGGCGGGTTCAGGATAGATCTGTGCGGACATCACGCACAGCCCCGCGCGGTTCCTAGCCCTCGGGCAAGTCAGTCAGGACCAGATCGCAGCCTGCCGTCCTGGCAAGGGCCAGTGCGTCAGGTCCGTTCAGGATAGAGCCCCCGGCCTGAAACCCGGCGGCGCGGATTTCGGGCACGATAGCCAGATTGTCGCGAAATGCCTCGATCCCGTGCTGAACAAACAGCACCTCGGCGCGATGCGCCTGCGCCAGCACCAGATTTTCGGCCAGATTGTCGCGATTGCAGCGCAACAGCCCCAGCCGCAGCGTGCCTGCGCCCGCCTTGGTGATGGCCTCGATCATCGCCGGGGTCTTGCCCAGGCAGATGATCCCCTGCGCGAAGGGCAGGGGGCGGATTTCAGCGGCGATGCGCGCCACCTGGGCCGGATCGCGGGTCTTGATGTCGAGATAGATCACCGGTGCGCCTGCCTGTCCCGGCACCACGCCTGCAGGCCAGAGCAGTTGCGCGGCGCGGGCCAGATAGCGGCTCATGCGCGGTGGCGGCTCGTCCCCGCCATTCAGGCGCAGGTGCTGCAAAGCATCAAACCGGGTCTCTTCGACCCGGCCGCGCCCGTCGCTGACCCGTTCCAGCGCCGCATCATGGATCAGGACCGCGACATCATCGGCGCTCAGGCGGGCATCGATCTCGATGCCCGCGACCCGGCCCTGCACCAGATCCGGGGCCAGCCCTTCCAGCCCGGCAAGGCTGTTCTCGGGCGCGCTGCCCCTGCGACCGCGATGCGCGATCAGGCGCATCAGAACCCCACTTTTTCTGCGTATTCTTCCAGCGGATAGAGTTTCTGCAAGGCGATGGGGATGAATTCGCCGCGCAGGTTGCGCGCATCAAGGCGGGTCTTGAGTGCGCGCTGTTCGTCGAGCGACAGGCAGACGGCCGCAAGCGTGCGGGTGATGTCCGGCGTGATGACCTTGCTGGCATTCGAGAAACCGGGATCGGGCACGCGCCAGCCCGGACCGTAATAGCCGGCCAGAAAGTCCTCGGTGCCGCGCGGCTTGAAGATCTTGGTATCGCGCAGCTTCGCGGTCTCGACATTGCGGAACTCATCAAGGCTCATGTCCAGCCGTGCGAGCTTGTGCAGCCAGACATGGCCATCGCCCTTGGTGAAGACCGGGCGGTTGTCGAGATGGATTTCCGTGCCGCTTTCGGCATCGCGCAGCCGGTGCGGCTTGCCCTCGCGGTTCAACAGCACGATCATGCCGCGCTTGACCAGACGCTCCATGATCTCGATCGCCTCGGCCTTGACCGCTTCGGGCGTGGTCTGTTCCGAGACATAGCCGACATCGAAATCATCATCACCGGGGATGAAATCACCGCCCCGGTGCTGGCCCAGAAGCGTGCCATAAAGCAGGAAGAGCGGCTTGTTGAATTCCTCCATGAAGGCTTTGCGCGCGCGGGTATAGAGTTCCAGATAGCGGTTCTGCTTTTCATACATCGCTTCGGGCGAGAGCCGCGGCCAGCCCTTCTTGTTCAGCGGACCCACAGTTTCGAGATTCTCGAAGATGCTGCCATCGCCATGCGGCACTTTCAGGCGCAGATGCGTGGTGGATTTGCCATAGGTCAGATAACCGCCCTGCGAGGTGCGGATGCTGAGCAGCGCGTCCTGCGGGAACATTTCCAGCGTCTCGCGCTTGGCCGTGAAGCGGATGGTGGCCTTGCCGCGCACGAAATTCAGCCGCTCGGGGCGCAGCACATGATCATCGAGCATGATCTCAAGCGCTTGCGGCAGTTTTTCGGGGGGCAGGTTGCGCGGTGCCGTCAGGCTGGCCGTGATCTTCAGGCCCAGATAGCCGAAATAGGCATGAAAGCGCCCGGCCGGTGTGGTGAGCACCTGGATGCGCGCTGGTTTGGCCGGGATCACGGAGATGCGCTTGACATGCAGGGGGCGGACGGGATTGGGCGTCGCATCCGTGGTCTTGCCATCGATATAGCTGCGCAGCCAGTTGGCCGCGAGGCTGTCGATGGGATCCTTCACGGCGATGGTGCAGGCGTTGCGTATGTCTGCGTCGGGGATCACGGACGAGGTCGAGACTGGCCGCTTGAACTTCGGCGCGTCGGATTTCGCCTGCAACTTGCCCAGCAGATTCCCGTCGCCATGCGGCACGGTCACTTCGGCATGGCGCCCGCCGCGGAAACTGGCCGTGCTGCCATTGCTCAGCCGCACCGACAGCCGCGCCTGTTGCGGAAAGCGGGCCAGCAGATCCCAGCCGATCAGCAGGCTGAAATCGGCCTTTGCCGGACCGAAAGCCAGAACTTCGCGATAGAGAACATGCTCGTCAAGCAGCAAGGCCCATTCTGTGGGCGTGCTGTCGAGGGTCGGGATCGGCGTGCTTGGCACCGTAACGTCATCCGGGCCCGGCAGTTCCGGGGGGGCGGGGGCAATGAGCACGGGTGCAGGCGGTTTCGGGCGCTTCACGCTGCCATTGATGGACAGGCCGCGCAGCCCGAAGATCGCGTCGAAACCAGCCGATGATTTCTGCTCGATCCGGCAGCTTGCCAGAAGCTCGGCATCGGCCTCGGGATCGTCGGAATTGTAGAGCGGGGCAGACAGGCCAGCCGCATCCGGGCCCGGTTCCAGAACAGCCAGCAGGCGGCCATCGCCATGCGGGAGGGTCAGAAGGGCCTCGTTCCCCTTGCGGAAGCTGACATCCTGGCCATTCGACAGGCGAATCTCCAGACCGCAATGCTGCGGGAAATGCGCCAGAACAGGCCAGCCGATCAGCAGGCTGAAATTCGCGGTCCGGGCCCCGAAGGGCAGAACCTTGCGGTGCAGCACCCGCCCGTCAAGATAGAAGATCACTTCTTCGGGCAGATCGGTCTCGTCAATCTCTCCGGGCCGGATCACCGAGCCGTAAAGCGCCAGACCACGGGCTTCGAAATTGCCGTCAAAACTTGCGGTCCTGGTCAGGTCGAAAGCGATCATCTGATCTGCCGTCTTGCCGGGCGTGACCTTGCGCTGGATGCGAAAGCCGGTCAGATCGGGGAGGGGCAGTGTGGTTTCGGGGCCTGCGCAGGCCTGAAAGACCTCTGGCAGGGTCAGGGCAGCAGTTTTCGGTGTGCGGGTTTTCGTCACGCTGCAGTCAAACAGCGGGTCCTCGATCGTGGCCTTGCCCTTGCTGGTCAGTTTCTGGGCCAGCTCGAATTCCTTGCGTTGGGAATAGTTCTTTTCCAGATTTCCCTGCTTGAGGCCCGCATAGATCCGCGCGGCGTCTTCCCCGCGTCCGGCGGCCTTGAGGTGGCGCGCATGGCTGAAGCCGAAATCCGGATGGCCTGTGATCCTGAACAGAAGTCCGGTCATCCTGGCCTTGAGGCCGCGTGGGACAATCTGCTTGAGGCGTGCGGGAACAAGCAGGCGATAGGTGGAAATCAGAAATCTTTTCATGGAGAGTTTCTCGGGATGTTCTGGCCCGCGCACAGGCGTTTCGATCAGGCAAGACGCCTATAACAGGCGCCGCGTGGTGATCACAGGAAATTCATGATATGTCTGCTATGCGCCCGGCGCGCAATTCGGCGAGAATGGCCTGCAAGACGGGTTCATCCGTCTGGACCGGGCGGATTGTCGGGGGGCCGGGCCAGTCCGCATCGGTCCAGATCGCGCCATGGCGTTCGATGCTGCGGTCATAGCGCGGCAGGATGTGGAAATGCACGACCGGGTCCTGCATCATCAGGCACAGAAGGTTCAGCCGCACTGCGCCATAGGTTTCACGCAGCAGGGTTTCGGCCAGTCCGAAACCGGTCGCCATGTCGCGGCCTTCCTCCGGGCTCAGGGCCGCGAGATCCGTGGCACCTGAGCGCAGGCTCAGCACCAGACTGCCCAGGGTCAACTGGCCGGGGCGCAGCGAAAGACGCCAGCCTCCGCAATCGGCAAGATGCAGATCGTCAAGCCGGAATTTTCCGGCGAAGTCGGCAAGGTGATCGTGCTGGAGGGTCATACCGTCATATTCCTGCACCGGCTGCGATCAGGTGCCGAGCGCAGATGATCGCAGCAGGCTGTCAGCCCTGCGCCACGGCCAGCGTCTTGCGCAGATGCGAGGTGGAGATATGCGCGGTATAGGGGAAATAGACGATCTCGACTCCGTGCACCGAAAAGCGCTGCTCCAGCTCGACCCATTTCGGGTTGCCCTTCCAGTCATCGCCGACAAACATCTTGTGAAAGCGATGACGCTGCCAGGCACCGTATTTGTCCATATCCGCTTGTGGCACGACCTTGTCGACGCAGCGCAGGCCGCCGACAATCGCCATGCGTTCTTCCAGCGGGATGACGGGTGTCTTGTTCTTGCGCATCAGCGAGAGTTCATCGGTGGTGACGCCGACGATGAGATAATCACACATCGTGCGCGCTTTTTGCAGCAGGTTCAAATGGCCGACATGAAACAGATCATAGACGCCGGTGGTATAGCCGATAACGGACATGCTGTTGACCCTTGCTCTAGGTTAAATCTTGTGCAGTTCCGGGCTGGAACAGGGGAACAATCGTGATCGTGACAGATACATTTCAAATACTCGGTAGCCCGCTTTCTATTGTCATAAAACCGTATTGTAAATGCAGTTGTCCAGAAGGCCGCTTCGCTACGGCCAAACCTTGCCGATGCTTAATTTTTAGGCGGCAGGGGATGTCTCATATGCGGGTTTTGCAGGCCGGGCTGCCAGCAGGTGCTGGCCGAATCGGGCATTGCCGGCGTATCGCCATGGCCACAAGCCTGGCCTGGCAGATCCCGCATATGGTCTGATCACTTGTGTCCGGGGCAGGCTTCGGTCATGTCAGGCGGCGGTCCGTCCCCTGGCGACACTCTGTCATCACGGGATATATGAGAAACATTCCGGCAGTCCGAACCTATATGCGCCTTTTTCCTTCCCGGACCGAAAGCATCCTGCAGTTCCGCATCGGCGCGTTGCTCAGGCGGCTGGGATGGCGGCTGACAGATCGGCTGCGCCCGCGCCCACCCCACCCGGCCCCGCCCTTGCCATCGGCGCAGCAGCGCCCGTTGCGGGTGGGGTTCGTGGTCTGCATCGCGTCGAAATGGGCCGCGCAATCGATCCTGTCCGAGATGCAGGCGCGCGGGGATGTCACTTGCGGGATCTATCTGACCCTGTCGGATCTGAGCCTGCGCTATGACCGGGACAGGCGGCGGCAGGATTATGCCGCACAGCGCGCCTTCTTTGCCACGCGCGCGCCGATCTGGGGGGATCTCTATGATCCCGAAACCGACCGGATGCAGCCGCTCTCGCAGATCGACTGTGACATTCTCTTCATCCAGCAGCCCTGGGGGATGCAGGATCTGCCGCGCCGCCTGTCTGGGCGGATGCGCTGCGCCTATGTGCATTACGGCCTGTCGGTGATTTCCAATGACCGGATGCATTATGGCCTGCCGGATTTTCACCCCTTCCTGTGGCGCTATTTCGTGCCCACGCCGCTGCATGCCGAGGCGGTCCGCGCGGTCGGTCTGGTGCCCCCTGATGCGGTGCGGGTGGTGGGGCATCCCAAGCTTGACCCTTACCGCCTGCCGCCGCCTGCGCGCGAGAGCGTGCTGCGCTGGCCGCGCCCGGACCAGCCCGGCAGGACGCGCATCATCTATGCGCCCCATCACGCGCTGGGGAAGCAATCGCTGCGGTTGGGGACATTCGACTGGTCGGGGCCTGCCATGCTGGCGCTGGCGCGCCGCTACCCTGACGTGGATTTCATCCTGCGCCCGCATCCCAATCTGGCCCATGCGCTTGAACGCGGCGGGCAGATGTCACGCGCCGGATGGCAATCCTATCTGGAGGCCTGGCGCACAGGGGACAACACCGCTGTCTCGCTGAACGAGGATTATATCCGGCTGTTTCGCAGCTCGGACGCCCTGATCACCGATAGCGGGTCGTTTCTGGCGGAATATCTGCCCACGGGCAAGGCGCTGATCCGCCTGACGCGCCCGGATGCGGCCCCGCTCAACAGTTTTGGTCAGGCGCTTTCGACGGGGTTTCGCGAAGCCAGCGATCCCGGCCAGCTTGAGGCGCTGTTCACGGCATGTCTGCAGGCCGATTCCGGGCGTCCGGCAGAGAGCCAGGCGCAGCTCATGGCGCAGCTGCAGCCCGATCGCCAGAGCGCAGCCCGCCTTGTGCTTGAAGATGTCCTGCAGGCCAGCACGCGGGACGCGGTGCGGCGCGGCGCAAACTGAGCCGCGGGGCCTGGCCGGTTCAGGCATGCAGCAGCCTGCGCGCCTCGGCGCGGGCCTGCAGCACCGCTTCGGGCACCGGCACGCCGGTTTCGGCCTGCCGCACCACAAGCCAGTCCGTGCCGTCCAGATAGGCGCGCGCCTCGGCCGATGCGTTCTCATGGGCCTGCGCCAGACGGGCCGCCTCGAGATCTTCTGCTGTCCTGATGTGCAGTTTCATTCCGCGATCTCCTGTTCCGGTTCGGCCTGTTCCGCTTCGGCCTTGCGAAGCGCCGGGATGGCCACAGCGCCGTCAGCATCGCCGATCACCCAGGGCCCGCCCTGATCAGGGGCCGCATCATCGCCCAGACGCGTGACAAGCGTGCAGTGGATGACGCCGCCCTGCCGGGTTATCGGACCAAGGAAGGGGCTGTCGCCTTCAGGCCAGCCTTCACCACCTTCGGGCACGACGGAAAGATCATGCGCTGTCCCGTCGATGGTAAGGATGTCACCGGCGACATGGATCGTCATTTCCGGCTGGCCGGGCAGGCCTTGCTGGGGGGGCAGGGTCAGATGCATGGGGCTCTCCTTCAGAACCAGCGCCCGAGGCGCAGTTTGTCACCATCGATGCTGGTTACGGTGCCGGCAAAGGCGGCCGGGTCTGTCGTGACCGGGGCATTGCCATTGGTGCAGATCTGTGTGCCATCGGCAAAACGGATGAATTCGCCATTGGCATTGCTGCCGCGCTGAAGGATCGCCCCGGTCGGCACACCTGCGGACTGGCTGACCGTGCCGAGAATGGAATTGCTGTGGAAAATCTCATGCCATACTCCCCAGGCGCCGCCTGTGAAGCCGCGCACCCAGACGCGCTGGTTGCCGGCACTCTGCAGCACGAGTTGCGACCGGCTCGCCTCGCTGCGCTGCATGTGCAGCAACTGCCCGAAGGCGCTTTGCGGGGCATTGGCGGGCGGGTTGGAATTCGTCCAGCAATAGAAGCCGGTCGCGGTGAGCGTGTTCAGGTCAGCGCCGCTGCCCAGCAGCACCGCATTGCCACCGATCCCGAAATCCCCGATTTTTGTCAGCCGCCCTGCGGTTGTATCCGTGGCGCTCTGGGTCACGGCGGTCCCGGTCAGGCTGCCGCTGACGGTCGCACCCCCCGGAAAGCTTGCCCGCCCGGTTGCAGGGGCTGCACTCAGCGCCGTGTGCCAGACCGCGCCATCCGCGCTGACCTTGATCTCGAATGTGTCGCTGCCGGTGGTGCCCATCTCGGCCCGGCCCGCCCAACCGGTCTGGAACAGCAGGCTTGCCGTGGCACTGGCCGTGGCCTTGTTGATCTTCAGCTGATGGCCCTGCCCGTCATGGGTCAGCAGCGTGGCGTCAGAGGCCACGGCCAGCCGGTTGATCAGGTCAAAGCCGGTATTGATGCCCAGGCCCGGCAGGGTTTCCAGCACCGGCTGGTCAGGGATCACCCAATCCGCGCCATCCCAGATGCGCAGATCGCTGCCTTGCGCGGCCAGCCAGCCCGGTTGCGGCGAGAGGAACACCCAGCCCCCGGTGACGCGCGCGGCCAGCCGCGCGCCCTGACCGTCCCAATCGCCCGTGGGCGCAGGCCCCAGCGCCCAGACCCGGCCATCTTCGGGCAGGGCGGGCGGGGTGGTCGCGCCGAACCCCTCGACGGTCAGTTGCACCAGCAGGTCCAGACGCTCCAGCGCCTCGTTATGCGTGACATGTTTCTGCGCCTGGGCAGGCAGCAGAAAGGGCAGGGACAGCCGCGCAGAGCTATCGGGCATGGGGGCCTCCGATGCGGGAATGACAGGTTGCGCAAACTTTAGCCCGCCCCTCTCAACACCCCCCTAATGCAGCGTGCGCCCCTCTCAGATCCGCCGCGCGACCCCCCTGAGCGCATAGCGCAGGAAACACAGCAGACGGCGCGGCCCGCCCAGCCCCTGGGTGCCCAGTATCTGCCAGACCGCGCGCGCGGCGCGGCGTTTGTTGGCCGAGGCCGAACCCGGATGCACCCGGTATTCGGCCAGCACATCCGGCAGACCCTGCGCCACTGCGCCCTCGCGCAGGAGCATCAGCCAGAAAGCGTAATCCTCGTGCATGTCGCGCGCGGGCATGCGGGCTTGCGGGAAACGCGCGCGCCGCCAGGCCCCGGTCAGCGCGCCGATCGGATTTCCGGCCAGCGCATCGGCCCAGGCGACGCAGGGGCGCGCGCGCACGACGCCCAGCGACCGGCCCTGCGGGTCCACGCGCAGATACGCGCTGAAGACGATATCGGCCCCTTGCGCGAAGCGCGCCGCCTGCGCGGCCAGCTTGCCCGGCCGCCAGCGGTCATCGGCATCCAGAAGCGCGATATACTCGCCCCGCGCCGCCGCGATGCCCAGATTGCGGCTGGCCGCCACCCCGCGCGGGCGCTCCTGCGCGGCCTGATGGATCACGCGCAACCGCGGATCGCGCGCTTGCGCCTCCATGGCGATGGCCAGCGATCCATCGCGCGAGGCGTCATCGACCAGCAGCGCCTCCCAGTCGGGTTCGGTCTGGGCCGCCAGCGAGGCGAGTGTCTCGGGCAGGGTCGCTTCCGCGTCATGGAAGGGGATGATCACCGAGAACAGGGGCATGGGCCAATCAGGCGCCGGTCAGGGATGGGGAGGCGTATCGGCCATCCGGTCGCGCAAGAGCGCCAGAAACTGCGTGCGATACTCGGGATGGGCCAGCGCATGATCGACAATCGCGGTCAGATAGCCGAATTTCGACCCGCAATCGTAACGCTTGGACGGGTTGGTGAGTGCGGCGACCTTGCCCGCACCGGCCAGCTGGTCGATCGCATCGGCCAACTGGATCTCGCCGCCCGCGCCCGGCTTCAGGGTGCGCAGCACCTGAAACACTTCGGGCGTGAACACATAGCGCCCGAAAGAGGCCAGCCTTGAGGGGGCCTGATCGCGCTGCGGTTTCTCGATCAGCCCTTCGACCGCGATCAGCCCGTCTGCGCCCACAGGGCCGGGGCGCAGGATACCGTAGCTCGACACTTCTTCGATGGTGACTTCGGACACCGACAGCAGGGTTTGCGGCTTGCGGGCAAAGGCTGCGACCAGCGCGGCCGTAGGCAGGGTCGCCCCCTGCATCAGGTCATCTGCCAGCAGCACGGCGAAAGGATTGTTGCCCACGGCGGGCGCGGCGCAGAGCACGGCATGGCCCAAGCCAAGGGGTTCAGGCTGGCGCACGAAGATGCAGGCCACGCCTTCGGGCACGATATTGCGCACCATGTCGCGGATCTCGGGTTTGCCCTTGGCGACAAGCTGGGCTTCGAGTTCCAGATTGGCGTCGAAATGATCCCCCACCGCGCGTTTGTTGCGCCCGGTGACGAAGATCAGTTCTGTAATCCCCGCAGCGACCGCCTCTTCTACCGCATACTGGATGATCGGCTTGTCGATGATCGGCAGCAATTCCTTGGGCATCGCCTTGGTGGCAGGCAGGAAGCGTGTGCCAAGCCCGGCCACGGGAAAGACGGCCTTGGTGATCCGTGACATCAGATGATCCTTCGTGTTGATGAAAATGCAAGGCAGGAAAATGGGTCTGAATTTCGAGTAAAGCCAATAGGACCTGATCGCAAGTGCGTGTGCTCGGCAGCCGGGCCATGCCTGCGCTATGGCACAAAGAGGTATTGGCCCCGCATCAGACTGTACAGACCTGATAACAATCCGTTTCCCCGGTCGTCTCGCCCTGACCGCGCCCCGTTGCAGGCGCTATGCCCGGATGCCTGTGCACAGTCCTGACCCCCGCGTGATCCCGCCTGCACCGCAAGGGGCCGCCATTCCGGTCACGGGCGGGGCGGGCGATATCGGATCACATGCCTGCAAGGCTCTGGCGCGCGCGGGCTATGTGCCGGTCACATTCGACACTCCGGGAACGGGCTGGCGGCAGGCGGTGAAATACGGCCCCCTTGTCGAGGGTGATCTGCTGGTTTTCCGTGGCCGAGGTGATCGTGGCCGCAGACCGGGTCACGGGCCGGGTCACGGGCAGCCCGCGCGCGTTCAGGGGAACAGCTCTGCAAAGCCGCATTCGGTTGGTGGCTGGCGGCGGAAACTGCCATCATCCATCCAGTAGCACCAATCACTGCGCGGTGTGCGCCAATCGCCATAGCGCAGCGACAGATAGCCCTCGCGATCATGCGGCACCGGGCAGGGCAGGCCGCAGACTTCCAGCATCTCCAGCCGTTCGAAATGGCGCGTCTCCACCACCCAGGTGCCCTGTGCATGCAGTGCATCATAGGGCCAGCGCCGGGGCAGGTCGTCGCGGGGCAGCGCATCGCGGCGCGCAAGATAGCTCTGCCAGAGCGGACGTGTCACCCGCGCGCGAAAGGTCTCGCGCAGCGGTCCCGTCGCCTCCTTGCTGCGCGCCGATCCACGCAGGGCCAGCAGCAGCGGGCGCATCACGGGGCGGCGCGCGAAAGGCACCAGCCGCGCAGCGGGCTGGGGCCCGCTCAGGTTCATCATCTGCGGGCTGCAGGCCATCAGGCCACGCCGGAAAAAGGCATGAATATGAATGGGCATGGTCTTGGGCAGCTTGAAGGTCGCCCGGTACAGCCGCCCCCGATAGTCCCGCATATGATTTCGGTAGCCCAGCTCTGTCAATTCGTCGCAAATTTGGGCCAGGGCCGGAATGGCATCATGCCAGATGCTCAGGTCGATATCCGTGTCCCAGTCATGCACCTTGCCCGCGCGCGTCACACCCAGCAGCGTGCCGCTGTCCAGCCAGAAATGCCCGATCACCGGGGCGAGCAGCGCATAGGCCTTGATCAGGCTGGCATTCTCGCGGCCCAGAGGATGCTCTTTCATCGGGTTGCGCGACAGGATGATCTGCTGTTGCGCCAGCAGGCGCAGGGATTTCAGCAGCGCCGGATCGGTGGCCGAGATGGCAGGATCGGCAGCGAAGGCGACAATCACCCCAAGCCAGTCCTGCCGGCGCAGGCTTTCGCAGGCGGCCTGCCAGAAGCGGCCCGGACTGTGCTGCGGGCTGCGGCGCAACTGGCGGAAATCCTGCACCGCGCTCTCCCCCGCGCGCTGCAGGAACGGGGCGGGATCCCTGGCCTTCAGACGCGGCAGAAGCGCCTGCATCCCGCCCGCCTCCAGCAGGGCGGTCAGCCTGTCCTGAACCAGTCCGCGATAGAGCGCGATCGCGCGCGCCTCATCCCCTGCCGCCAGGGCCAGCCGCGCCTCGCAGCGCGTGATCGCCTCGGCCAGATCGGGGGACTTGGCCACAGCCTTGTCCAGCGCCTTGCGCGTGGTCTTGTCGAGATGTTTCGCGCCGGGCCGTGGCAGCGCTTTCAGAAGCGCGGCGGCGGTCCGGCCATCCCCGAGCGCGGCCAGATGCATCCACATGCCGGGCTGCCCCGGATCGGCGCGCAGCCAGGCCAGCGCCTGCGCGCCTGCCCCGGCCCTGTCGCCAGTGGCCAGCAGCGCGGCCAGCAGCCGGATCTGATCCTGCCTGTCCCCGTCCGGGGCCGTGACGGCACGGCGCAGCCAGATCACCGCACTCTCCGGCTGGTCTGCCTTGAGGTAGAACTCCCCCATCAGCGCAAGCGCCGCAGGTTCTCCGGGGCTCGTGGCAAGATATGCGCGCAAGCGCGTCATCGCGCCCTCCAGGACCTCCCGGTCTGCCGGACAGGCCGGATCAAGGGCTTCGAGCGCCCGCGCACCGGCCTCCAGCGCCTCGGTGCGGCGGGCCGCCTCGGCAAGGGCCGCGGTGTCCAGCAAGGTGCCCTGCGTCTGCGGGCCTTCTGATGGGCCTTCTGGCGGGCCTTCTGATGGATCAAGGGAACCGGTCATCTGCACGCTTCATACCTCATCTCTGACCTGTGCTCCTGTGCCGCGCGATCAGCGGGGGGTTTCTTGCGCGGCGGGGGGTTCCGGGGGTTCCGGGGGTTCCGGGGTGGTCTGCATGTCCGGGCTTGCAGCGGGTGCCGATGCTTCCGGTGTGACCTCGGGATGCAGGACATGCGCCGGATTGAGGTAGCTGTCGGCAGACGCGTTCGGTGCGGGGATCCGCCAGTTGCTGTAGACCGCATCCAGATAGTCTTCGAGCGGGGCCGGGAACGGGTAGCTGCGCCCGCGCAAGACGCGCTGCTCGGTCGTGTCGAAGAATTGCGCCGGGCGGCGGTATATGTCATGCACCCGGTGATCCCCGTCCAGTGTCCAGAACACGATCTCGAATTTCTGTCTGTCGCGCTGCAGCACGATCTTGGCCGCGTGCTCCTGCGCAGAGATGCGCAGGGTCTGGATCTCGAAACCCGCATCCTGCGCAGCGCTGATCAGATCGGGCCAGAGCGTGGCGAATTGTTCGGCCTTGACGGCGATCCGGACGCTCTTGCCCCAGGGCAGGAAATCGCCCTCGCGCGCCACCCCCAGTGCTGTGCCGCCGCTGAGATGCCAGTCCCCGCCAAGGCTGTCCATGATCTCGGCCAATGCGCTCAGGCCCGCCGCGCAATGGGCCAGATCCTCGTGGCTGCGCAGTGCCGAGGTTCTGGATTTCTTTCGCGCAGGCTTCTTGCGGGTTCTCGGGGCAGTCCGCTTCTGGGCCACGGCGGATTTCCGGGCCGCGACTGCGGCGGCGTCCCGTTTCAGCTTGGCGCTTTCCGCAGCGATCTTGGCCATGACCTGACGGTGCGACAGATAGATCATCGCCACACCGGCGAACCCCATCAGGATAGTGATCATGAACAGCGGCAGCATCGCGCCGATTATCAGGGTGATCATCGTGTCCATTCAGATAACCTCTTGTGATGCAAGGTATTTTCAAAGGTGATCCCTGCGTGTGATGCCCGCCGCGTCATGAAGGTGCTCCAGGGAGGATCCCGCCTGCGGCAGGCATTGCCCCGCAAAGCCTGCCATAGGCCAGCCGTGCCATGGCCAGATCATTCATGTCATCGATCTCGTGCCAATGCTCGGGGGCGATGAATTCCGCCCGCACGCTCAGGCCGCCATCGATCAGGCGATTGACCAGATCATGCCAGGTTTTCGGCTCCGGGGTGCGGCGGGACACCACATCGCGGGCCAGCTGGCGAAACGCCTCGACATGGGTGCGGTGCAACAGGGCCAGAACGCCTGCGGATTTCATGCCGGCGCGCTCTGCAGGCACGGTCTTGCCCACAACCGAGATCTCGCGCGTCGGCGACAGGATCACCTTCACGTCATCGGCGACGAAATCCGCCACGTCAGAGCCGAAAAGCAGGCTTTCACCCGCCGCCGGGGCCTGCGCTTTCGACACGATGTCCTGCAGCGCCTGGCGGGTGAAATAGGTGTCGCCATTCATCACCACCATCGGCCCATCGACCCGGCGAAGGCCCTGCCAGACCGAATGAACCGGGCCATGGGTCGCATGATCGCTGTTGAAGACCACCTCGACACCGGGCAGGCCTGCGCGGCGGACCAGATCCTCGATACGCGGCGCGCAATAGCCGCTGACGATGGTCACGGCGGTGACACTGGCATGGGCGCTCAGCGCGCGCATGGTATGTTCGAGCAGCGGCATGTCGTCACTGAGCAGCGCCATCGCCTTGGGCCGGTCATCGGTATGGGGTCTCAGGCGCGTGCCGTGACCGGCTGCCAGAATGATGACATGCATGATATCTGCCCCCTGTTTCAGACCGGCTGCGCGGGGGGCGCCGGAAGCGGGGCCTCTTGCGGTGCGGGCGGCTGTCCCAGCCAGCCGGGAAAGCGGCGCGGCCTGCCATCGGCATGCTGCATGTAGCCACGCATATGCGCCAGCAGCCGCTCCGAGGATTGCCCGTCCACATAGTCATAGAACAGCTCCAGCACCTGCTGGCGCTCTGCGGTCCAGGCATCCTCTGCCCCCTGCACGACCTTGCGGATGGCCATTTCCAGCGCGCTCTGGTCGCGGCAGATCTCGCCGGGGGTGACATCGTCGTAATCATGGGCAAAGCCGCGCACGGCGATGTAATTTTCCAGATCATAGGGAAAGAAGATGATCGGCCGGTCAAGGATGATGTAATCCAGATAGATCGACGAATAATCGGTGATCATGCAATCGGCAAAGCCCATCGCCGGATAGATATCGGCGCGCTTGTCATATTCGACGACATTCGGACTGTCGAGAGCGCTGCCCTTGCCGGGCTTGAACTTGTCCTTGGCATGCAGCTTGTAGACGAAGAGGAAATTCTCCCGCTCCGCCATCTGCGCAATGGCGTCGAGGCGGATCGCATCGAGCGGCTGGACCTCGCCCTTGGGCCGCCAGGTCGGGCTGTAGAGCACCACTTTCATGCCGCGCGCATGGGCCTCGCGCATCCGGGCCAGGGCGGGCCCGTCGCTGCCGATCTCGTCCATGATGCTGTCGCGTGCGAACAGGATGTCATTGCGCGCCTGGCCGTTGATCAGGCTGTGACGGTAATCGAAGGCCGCCGCGCGCGCCTTTTCCTGATGCTGCGAACAGAAGACCACGATATCGTATTTCGGATAAAGCCCGACATAGCGGTCGATCACATTGCCGATCACGCCTTTGTTGCCGATCTGCGCGCGCGGGTTGATCAGGCCGACATTCTTGAAACCATTGCCGTGCCAGAGCTGGTATTTCACTGCCCCTGCGGCCAGCGATCCCCAGAGCCGGACCGAGTTCACATTGCTTTCCGTGGCGATGATCTGGGCGCGCAGCAGCGCCCAGAAGGCCGCGGCAGATGGGTAATAGACCGAGTGGATTCCCTGGCTCTGCAGGAAGCCATGGAAGTCCCGGTCCGTGACCAGCACGCAGGGCTCATAGTCTCCGGGGGCGACCTGGGTCAGGTGATCATAGTAATATTTCAGATTGCCATCGAAATTATGCGCCAGGCGCTTGATCATCACGATCGAGCCGGGTTTTTTCGGCATGACCCAGGACAGCAACCTGAACGGCCCGGCCAGCACCAGCTCGATCAGCGCCCAGAGCAGGCGCCGCAGCGCCGCGATCCGGCCACGCGCTGCGGGTTTGCCCTTCGCGGCGCTCTCGGCGAAATCCTCCGCTGCAATCTCCTGGCGCAGCTTGCCGAATTCACTCGACAGATGCCGCATCAGCCGCCGATGCGACAGGTGGAACAGCAGGGCCACGCCCAGAACCATGGCAATGCTGCTCAGAAACAGCGGCAGCATGACGCCGATCACGATGGCGCTTATCGTGTCCATTCGGAAATCCTCATCTCTCGCGCGGATGCCCGCAGGCGTCTTGTGCCGCGCTCTGGCAGAGCACGCCCTGTGGCAGGGCATGACCGTATCCTGTTCTGCTCGGTGCTGGAAAAACCATGGGCAAAATTCATCGATATTTCCTATACTGTGCTTTTCCCGGCTGCAAGCCGGAGCGGGCCTTGTATGGTTGACAAAGCCTGCCGGGACTGGCCTGACTGTCGAAAAGACAGGCACTGCCACACCGTCCGGCAGTGTCCGCCCACAGTATGGAGGCAGGATCTTGCGGATCATTGCACATCGGGGGGGCTCGGCCCATGCCCCGGAAAACACCCTTGCGGCGTTCGACAATGCCATTGCGATGGGGGTCAGGGATTTCGAATTCGACCTGCGCCTTGCCGCGGATGGCGAGGTGGTCGTGATCCATGACGCCACGCTCGAGCGCACCACGACCGGCAGCGGCCCTGTGGCCGAGGCCACGAGCGCCCATATCCGCACGCTCGATGCCGGGGGCTGGTTCGGGCCGGAATTTCGCGGCACGCGCGTGCCCACGCTTGCCGAAGTGCTGGCGCGCTACAGTGCGGACATCACGCTGCATATCGAACTCAAGGGCGAAAGCCTGGACCTCGTGCAAGCCGTGTTGCGCCAGATTTCCGATGCGGATGCCTTTGGCCGCTGCTGGGTCACGGCTTTCAACGCCGATGTCATCGATGCCCTGCGCGCGGGTTCCAGCGCGCTGCGCCTGAGCCGCCTGCTGCGCAAGGGCAAGCTTGAAACCGGGGCCGCGCTCAGGGCCGCCGGGGTGCAGATGGTCTCGCCGCATCTGCGCGACACCACCCCTGATCTGGTTGCGCAATACCATGCCGCAGGGCTTCTGGTGCGGCCCTGGGGGCTGAAGGGCGATATCGAGGCCTTTCACAGGCTGGCCGGGATGGGGGTGTTCGGCTGCACCTTTTCCGACCTCAAGGCAGGGTTGGCGGCTGCGTCCGCAGCCCGTGCCGGGCCATAGCGCGCAAGCTCTGCCAGAGAACGACGGGACGCAACGGGACGCAACTGCGCGCCACCCTTGGCGGGCGCGCTATTCGGCCTCGTCGGTCTTCAGCGCCAGCGATTGCGGACCAGCCCCGCTGACATAGGTGGCATAGGCCGGATGCGCGAAACGGTGCAGCAGATAGATCTGGTGATACCAGCGGCGCGCGATCACGAAACGGTGCAGCGCCATGCTGGGGGCGATCTTCATGTCATCATGGGCCGCGTTGAAATCCTCGATCGCAGCCAGTTCGCCCACGAAACGATTGTAGGACGACAGCTCATAGCCGATGACATTGTCGAAATACAGCTGGCACCGCGGCAGGAAGGCCGCATGATCCCCCTCGAACAGGCCAAGGGCCTGAAGCGTGGCCGAGTGATAATCCAGATCAAACGCCACAAAGCCGATCGGGGCCGGGGTCTGGCCTGTCAGGAAATCCTGCACGGTCTGGGCCACATCGCCCAGAACAAGCTGCGCCCGGGTCAGGCGGGCGCGCAGCTTGTCCACATCCATGCAGTAATTGCCCTCACGGAAGCGGTAGGGCATGTCGCGCCAGCCTTGCGGCGGGGGCATGCCCGTGCCGGTGTCAAACCCCCAGACCTCGATCCTGACCCCGGTTTCGGCCTCGATGGCGGCCGCATGGCGTTCGAGGGCGAGCAGGCCATTGCCCCCCGCCACCCCGAATTCGATCGCCGAGATGGCCGGTATCTGTAATCGCCGCGCCAGATCGGCCGCGTGATAGAGACCATAGCCATAGGCCGAATAGTCCAGAGCATCCCAGAGCAACCGGATCAGGTAATCCGCAGAAGCATCCTCCCGCAGCCTGTTGCGGTAGCTTGCCGGATTTGCCGGGTGGAAAGTCGGCTTCCGATACGTCATGCCACCTCGGGGATACTGGTACCCCTTCGGTGGTATGGGTGATGCTCCGGGCTGTCAAGCGCGGCTATGCCTGCCCGCCCCCCTGGCCCACAGGGGCCGCAGCACTTGCTGCCGGGGATTCGGGGGTCTGTGCAGCCATCAGGCTGATCTGGTGATCAGCCAGCGCCCCCAGCCGGATCAGCCAGGGATTTTCCTGCAGCAACTCAGGATCGGCACCAAGATATTTCTGGACCTTTTGCCAGTTGCGCGAGGTCATGCCCTCGTGAATTTTCCGCCAGATCTGGTAGCGCAGGAAATCCGGACGCATGATTTCGGCATTGGGCGCATCATTGTAGACATCGAAAAGCGCATTCGGAATGCGCCAGTCCGGGCCATAATTCTCGGCAAGATAGGCATCAGTATCGGCGGGGATCATGAATTCGGTATCCTCGACCATATAGGGGGCCAGGTCAAAAGGCTCATGCCACCAGCGCGCCACTGTCCCGGCATGCCAGGTGCGATGGCCTTCGGTGAAATAGGGGAAGACATCGATCCAGACACCGTTGCTGTGAATGGCCCGGATCCGGTCGGCATGATTGTCGACCCGGCGGATCTGGAACTCGCCACTCTCGCGCAAGGCGGCCTCGATCTTCGGCTTGTCGTAATCCTTCTCGAAGACCCCGACATCGACATCCTTGTCGCCGGTCAGCAATTTCCCGTCACGGATATAGCCCAGCACGGTTCCGGCCATCAGGAAGAACGGCACATCGACACTGGCCATGGCCGCCTTGAACGCCTTGAGGCAGACTTCGCCCTTGCCGCCCGCCAGATCGTTCTTTTTGGTCTTGTCCGCCGGTTCCAGCAATGTATCGGCGCCGGCGGCCTTGGCCTGGGCAGTCAGGGTATTGGTCCCCTTGGCCACAAGATTGCGGTAGATCGCAAAGGCGGTCTCGAAATCATCCGCGAAGGTCGCCGCCCGCGCGAAGGCCCGGTCGATGGCCGCGCTGACCGGCTTTTCGGCGCGCAGATCCATGCAGTGATCGCGAAACGGGGCGTAATCTTCTGGCTTTTCGACAAGCCGGGCATAATCCCAGTAGAATTCCCAGGTCGTTGGCTTGAAGCGGATTGTCCGCATCAGCAACGCGCGCGCCTCATCCGCCCGCCCCATTCCGTCCAGCGCCTCGGCCAGATCCCGGCGGGCCTGTTTGTCATAGTCTGAAATGAGTTCCGCCTCGGTCAGATAGCGGACCGCCGCGGCATAATCACTCTGCCGCAACCGGCACCGCCCCAGCAAGGTCAGCGCCTTGGCATCCTGCGGCTCTTCCATGAGCCGGGCGCGCAGCACAGGTTCGATGGCCTGATAATGGCCATCCTCGATATATTGCGCATAGACGGGGGCATATTTGTTCACAGGCAGGCGATAGGCCGGGGTGGGCTTTGCGACAGGCTGCGCAGGGACCACCTCCACGTCCCGCAGCGCGGGTGCGGGCTTGGGAGCCGTCTTGACCGCTGCCTTTGCGACCTTGGCCTTCTTGCCGGGGGCAGATTTGGCCTTTCTGGCTGTCGGGGCCTTGGCCGGGGTCTTCTTTGCAGTCTTCTTCGCCGCAGGCTTCTTCTTCTTGACCTTGGATTTTTTCTTCAACGCGGCGAGAAGGGGCGTATCAGCTTTTTCGGCTGCGGGCTGGGTTCCTGAAATCTTGAGCATGAGCATGACCTGACTGGTGAGAATGGACGTGTGGGCGCGCGGGTGCCGGGACAGGATCTCGTTCCCTACCCCCCCAGCGCGCGGGTGAGGATCCGGCCAAGACTGTCGTGATCCACCGGCAAGACGAAATTATCGGCGCGTCCGGGTGTGAACATCTCGCCCCGAAGCGCCAGCACGGCCTCAAGGCCCGGCAGTTGCGCCGCGACCTGCGTTTGCAGATCGACATCCGCCAGCACCCCGTCCAGCCGCGCCACCAGCGCACGCGCATCGCTCAGGCCGTTGAGAGTCGCCACCTCGGCCAGACCCTCGGGCGCGGCTTCGAGCACGGCATGGGCCACCGCCGACATTGTGGCAGCACAGGCCATGCCATGGGGCACCCCGAAATGCGCGGTCAGCGGATAGGACATGGAATGGCACAGCGCCGTGCGCGTCTGGCTGATGCAAAGCCCGGCCAGAAGGCTCGCCTCGGCGATCATGGCGCGCGCGTCATGGTCATCGAGTGCGGCATGCAGCCGCGGGATGGCCTCAAGCGCAAGACCTATGGCGCGCGCGGCCATCATCATCGTCACAGGGCTGCGGTTGCGGTTCCAGACCGATTCAAACGCCTGGTTCATCGCATCCAGACTGGTCCCGAGCGTGGCCATGTAAGGCAGATCATGGGTCAGTTCCGGATCCACGATGGCCGTGGCCGGGAACAGGCGCGGGCTGGCCAGCGAGAGTTTCTTGCGGTTCTCGTGGTCCCAGATCGTCGCGAAGGGCGTGACCTCTGCCCCTGTGCCCGAGGTGGTGGTGATCGCATGGATCGGCAGAGCCGGGCGGTCCAGATGCACGGCCGGTTCTGCGATCAGGCGGGCCAGATCGCGGCAGGCCAGCCCCGGCGTCAATGCCGCCGCCAGCGCCTTTGCCGCATCCATGGCCGACCCGCCCCCGAAGGCCAGCACGGCATCGAAGGACTGCCCGGCCAGCCGGTCAATCTCGACCTGCGTCTCGGTCAGGCCGGGATTGGGGGTGACGCTGTCAACCCAGGTCAGATCCGCCTGGATCGTGCCAAGCGCGGGGTCGGCCGTGAACTGCGCCCGCCCGCGTGCGGTCGTCACCACCAGCAGCTTCTGCCCGGCCAGGCGCGCGGCCAGGGCAGTGCGGCAGCCTGCGCCGAAATGCACCTTGACCGGGTTGTGGAAATTCCAGGGCTGTAGCGTCATGCCTGCCTCCGATAACTGGGGGTATGGAGGGGATCCTGTGTGCGGATCCCCGCGATCACCCGCGCAGGCGGGTGATGAACTGGGCCTTGTTCTCAGTCGGGCTTTCCTTCGGGCGGCCCAGATCCGCGCGGGATCCGGGGCGCACGCGGAGTTCCAGGAAGCGCCTGCCCGGCACTTGCGCCAGACGCGCGACCTCGGCACGGATTTCGGCCTCCTCCTCCAGCGGACCGGCCACGACATCATAACCGCAGGCCGATGCGATCGCCGTGAGCGAGATCTGCTGGGCGACAGTGGGCTGACCACCGACCGAGTCATGCGCGCCATTGTTGAGCACGATATGCAACAGATCCCCCGTCGCGCTGGTGCCGATGGTCGCCATGCCGCCCAGATGCATCAGCGCTGCGCCATCGCCATCCAGACAGACCACCTGCGCATCAGGTTTCGCCCGCGCGATCCCCAGCGCGATCTGCGAGGCATGCCCCATCGAGCCCACGGTCAGGAAGTCGCTGGACCGGTCCTGCCCCAGCGCACCGCGGCTCTCGTAAAGCTCGCGCGAGATCATGCCCGTCGTGGCGACGATCGTGGAACCTGCAGGCAGGGTGGCCGTGACCAGCCGGATCGCGGCCTCGCGCGCCAGCATGGTCGCAGGCACCTCGCGCGCGGGGCGCTTTTCCTCGGCCTTGCCGAAGGCGCCCTTATGCACCAGAAGCGCCACGGGCGCGTTGGTTGCGCGCGCGGTCGCTGCGGCCCAGCGGGCCGCTTCGGCAGCCGCCTCGGGATCGCCGTCCAGCACCTGATACGGGATTTCCATCGCATCCAGCATCGCCGGCGTGACCCGGCCTTGCTTGACATGCTGCGGCTCGTCCTTGACGCCGGGCGCCCCGCGCCAGCCCACCAGCACGATCATCGGGAGGGCATAGACTTCCGGATCGGCCAGCGACAGAAGCGGGTTGACCGTGTTGCCCAGACCCGAATTCTGCAGATAGACCATCGGCAGGCTGCCCGTGGCCAGATGATGCCCGGCTGCGAGACCCACAGCCGTGCCCTCATTGGCGGCGATCACATGACCCTCGGGCGGCAGCACCGCATCGACATAGGCGCAGAAATCCTTGAGCAGCGAATCCGGCACCCCGGTCAGGAAATCCACGCCCTGCGCGGCGAGTGCCGCATGAAAGGCTTTTGGCGAGATCATCACTTGCCCCCCGGAATGAGTTCCAGGATCTCCTTGATCGGCATCATGCGGCTGTCACATTCCGCCGAGCGCGAATGTTCGAGGATCGACAGCGCCGTGCCCATCATCGCCGGATAGGCCGAGCGCAGAAGCTGGTTGGCATAGATCACCACATTGACCCCATTGGCCGCCAGTTCTTCCTCTGTCACCTTGTTATAGGACGAGGGCACCGCGACCAGCGTCTTGCGGTTTTCCAGCTTGTTGTAGTGCGCACAGAATTCGAAAACCTCATCGGGGGTCTTGTCGCGCGAATGGATCATGATCCCGTCAGCGCCCGCGGCCAGAAACGCCTCGGCGCGTTCCATCGCATGATCGACCCCCTTGCCCAGGATCAGGCTTTCCAGCCGCGCGATGATCATGAAATCCTCGGTCTGCTGCGCGAGCTTGCCCATGCGGATCTTGTCCGAGAACCCTTCGATACTGTCCTGGGTCTGGTCAACATCCGTGCCGAAGAGCGAGTTCTTCTTCAGACCGGTCTTGTCCTCGATGATGATCGCCGAGACGCCCAGACGTTCGAGCGTGCGCACGGTGAACTGGAAATGCTCGGGCTTGCCGCCCGTGTCGCCATCATAGATGATCGGTTTGGTGGTGACTTCCAGCACCTCGTTGAGCGTATTGACCCGCCCTGTAGTATCGACCGCCTCGATATCGGGCTTGCCCTTCGAGGTGGAATCCGTGAGCGAGCTGGCCCACATCCCGTCGAATTCGCGGCGTCCCGTCGGCGTGTCGAGATAGGCCTTCTCGATGATCAGGCCCGAGAGCGCATTATGCAGGTCGAGAAACCGCACGATGGGCTTGGCATGCAGCATCCGGCGCAGGCTGGCGCGGCGAATGTCGGGCGTGGTGCCGATTTCCTTCAGCGCCTTGTTGAGCTGGGTGGACGACACACCCTGCGTATAGGGCACCTCGACCAGCTGCCCGCCCCATTCGGCCAGCGCATCGATCACGGCCTGTCGGGTCTGGGCCTGAACGCCGGTCTGCCAGTCATCGCCATGGACCACGAAATCAGGCTTGTAGCTGCGCAGATTGGGCACATAATCCAGCGTATGCTGCGGCACGACGCGCACCACACCCTTCAGATTGCCCACCACCTCGGCGCGCTGTTCCCACGCCATGAAGGGCACCCGCTTGTAGCTGGCAATCGCCTTGTCCGTCAGCAACCCAACCGTCACCTCGCCCAGCTCGGCAGCGCGCTTGAGGATGTTGATATGGCCGGGATGGATGAGGTCGGCACTCATGCCGACATAGACGGATTTCGTCATGATGACTCCATTATGTTATGATTAAACAGGGTTTTACTAGAAATGATACATGACGGCACATGTCCGGTTCAGAGCGTTTCATAAAACAGTCACCATGCCGTCACAAGGCAATATGTGCTTAACATGAATTCAGTTTAAATCTGTATATTCTGTATCTAATGCCCGGTTTTTCAGCTTTGCTGGTCCGCCATTGGCGGAAATCAGCCTGTCATCCCGCTGTCATGCGCCAGCCGCATCAGAATCAGGACAGCCGGCATCCACGCATACCGTCCCTGCCAGACCAGTTTCCACCCCTGACTCCGTCCAAGACTCTACCTTGCCACGCTCAAGGGGCGCTTGGGGCGGCGCTTGGGGCGGGAAGATCAGCCCGATCCGCCGCCCCCTGCCCGATCCAGTCATGTCCGGTAATCTTGCATTATCGGATATCAGGACGTCATGCCCCGCGAGGGGGCCGCACAGGCCCAAACGGGTTTTCGATCACGGCCACAGACCCGCACAATCAGGCCGCCCCCCCTGCAATGCGATCAGGGATCGTCCCGTGTCTGGGGGCTGTGTCTGGCCTGAAGGGTCAGGGCGCGCAGAACGCTGCGGGCAAGATCACCACGCGAAGCGGCGGCCCAGCACATCGAGCACGGTTTCAGGCGCGGTGA
>JAFIEL010000247.1 GCA_020832585.1 Natronohydrobacter sp.
CGGTCCCTTCGAGCACGACATACCGTCCCGCACGCGCCAGAAACACGCCGCCATGTGCGGCAATCGCAGGCGTCGCGCGTTTCGCATATTCCGCATAGGCGTCGGGGTCCGAGACCTCGACCGAGGCGATCCAGAGAGCAGTCATGCCTTCACTCCTTCGATTGTGCGGGTCACGGCCTGAAGCGCCGCTTCTGCCCCCGCAATATCCGCGCCGCCGCCCTGCGCCATGTCAGGCCGCCCGCCGCCACCCTTGCCGCCAAGCGCCGTGACCGCCGCGCGCACCAGATCGACTGCGGAAAGCTGGCCGGTCAGATCAGCCGTGACCCCCGCCGCCACTGCCGGTTTCGCGCCGGTATCGGCGATCAGCACCACGGCGCCTGAACCCAGCTTTTCCTTCATCGCATCGATCAGGGGCGGCAGATCCTTGCCCGTCACGCCCGACATGACCTTGGCGATCAGCTTGATCCCCGCCACATCCTGCGGCGCATCCTCCGCCGCGCCCCCGCCCATGGCGACCTGCCGCTTGAGCTGCGCGATCTCATTGGCGAGCGCGCGGCGTTCGTCCATCAGCGCCTTGACGCGGTCCGGCACATCCTGCGCAGGCGCTTTCAGAAGCGAGGCCAGTCCGGCGAGCCGCGCATCCTGCGCGCGCAGATGATCGAGCGCCGCCTGTCCGGTCAGCGCCTCGATCCGCCGCACGCCCGCAGAAGACGCCGAATCGCCCAAGCACACGAAAGCGCCAATATCGCCGGTGCGCGCGACATGGGTGCCGCCACAGAGTTCCAGCGAATAGGTCGCGCCATCATGGCCCTTCTGCGCACCCGGCAGATGACCCATGGACACGACGCGCACTTCCTCGCCATATTTCTCGCCAAACAGCGCCTGAGCCCCAAGCGCGCGCGCCTCATCCGGCGTCATGATCCGGGTCTCGACCAGTGTGTTCTGGCGGATGAAGGCGTTCACCTCCGCCTCCACCTGCGCCAGTTCTTGCGTGCTCAGCCCCGCGCCATGGCTGAAATCAAACCGCAGCCGGTCGGGCGCATTGAGCGAGCCCTTCTGCGCGACATGATCGCCCAAGGCGCGGCGCAGGGCTTCGTGCAACAGATGCGTCGCAGAATGGTTCGCGCGAATGGCCGCGCGGCGCTGATGTGTGACTTCCAGCTTAACCGGCTGGCCCTTGCTGATCTCGCCATCAATCACCTTGGCGATATGGAGGAACACGCCTGCTGTCTTGCGCGTATCCGTGACCTCTGCCAGCCCGGTGCCCGAGCGGATAAGGCCAGTATCGCCCACCTGCCCGCCGGATTCGGCGTAAAACGGCGTCTGATTGACGATGATCTGCACCTCGCCCCCGGCCGATGTGACCTCAGCCCCGTCTGCCACCAGCGCCAGCACCTGCCCTTCGGCGCTTTCCATGTCATAGCCCAGAAACTCGGTCGCGCCGAACCGATCCGCCAGATCAAACCAGATCGTGGCATCCGCAGCCTCGCCCGAGCCCGACCAGCTTGCCCGCGCGCGTGCCTTCTGTTCCGCCATCGCGGCATCAAAGCCTGCCACATCGACGCCACGGCCCCGCTCGCGCAGCGCGTCCTGCGTCAGATCGAGCGGGAAGCCGTAAGTGTCATACAGCTTGAAGGCCGCAGGCCCCGGCAATTCCGCCCCCTCGGGCAGGCTGTCGAGTTCGCCGTCCAGCAGTTTCAGACCCCGGTCAAGGGTCTGGCGGAAGCGGGTTTCCTCGGCCTGCAGCGTCTGGGTGATCAGCGCCTGTGCATCGCGCAATTCCTGATAATGCCCGCCCATCTGCGCCACCAGTGCGGGCACCAGCCGATACATCACCGGGTCCTGCGCGCCCAGCATATGCGCATGCCGCATCGCGCGGCGCATGATCCGGCGCAGCACATAACCGCGCCCGTCATTGCTGGGCATCACCCCATCCGCGATCAGGAAGGACGTGGCGCGCAAATGGTCCGCAATCACCCGGTGATGCGTCTTGCCGGGCCCGTCCGGATCGGAGCTGGTCGCATGCGCCGAGGCCTCTATCAGTGCGCGCATCAGGTCGGTGTCGTAATTGTCATGCTTGCCCTGCAACAGCGCGCCGATCCGCTCCAGCCCCATGCCGGTGTCGATGGACTGGCGCGGCAGGTCGGTCAGGCGGCCATCCTCATGTTGTTCATTCTGCATGAACACCAGGTTCCAGATCTCGATGAAACGGTCGCCATCTTCCTCCGGGCTTCCCGGGGGGCCGCCCCAGATCGACGGTCCATGATCGAAGAAAATCTCGGTGCAGGGCCCGCATGGTCCAGTCGGCCCCATCCGCCAGAAATTGTCATCCGTCGGGATACGGATGATCCGGTCATCGCCCAGGCCTGCGACCTTCTTCCAGATTTCTGCGGCTTCATCATCGGTATGGTAAACCGTCACCAGCAGCCGATCTTTCGGGATGTCAAAATCCTTCGTGAGCAATTCCCACGCAAAGGGGATCGCATCGGATTTGAAATAATCGCCGAAACTGAAATTGCCCAACATCTCGAAAAACGTATGGTGCCGCGCCGTATAGCCCACATTGTCGAGGTCATTATGCTTGCCGCCCGCGCGCACGCATTTCTGGGACGTGGTGGCGCGGTTATAATCGCGGTGTTCCAGCCCGGTGAACACGTTCTTGAACTGCACCATGCCGGAATTGGTGAACATCAGCGTCGGGTCATTGCGCG